>JAGPIQ010000010.1 GCA_018054895.1 Lutibacter sp.
CTTTTACTTTGTTAGTGTTTTTCAAGTTATTATCAACCACAATTAGTTTTTGTTGCCGAACATATACTTGATAATACGCATTAGCAACGCGTTCGATAACTTGCTCTTCGGTTAATTGCGCGTTTATTTGGTAAAATTCTCTTGTAGATTTAGCTGCTTTTAAACCTGTAAAAACAGATTGATCAAATAAAGTTTGGGAAAGTGAAACGCCTGCAATTGAGTTCCATTCTTGTCCAAGTGGTGCTAAAATAGTAGTTCCTGGTGCTCCAAAAAAATCGCCAGGTAAAGCATTTAATTGAAGAATAGGATTGTATGTCATGCTTCCATTAGCCGAAATTTGTGGCAAAGCTCTCGAACGAACTTCTTGAATCTTATACTCACTGTTTTCTACTTCTAATTTTGCTTTTTTAGCTTCTGCTTTATTTTCAAGTGCAAAAGTTATAGCCTCTTTTAATGATAGTGGTGTCACTCCTTGTGCACTTACTACCAGTGTAAAAGTTAAAAATGTTATGAGAATTGTCTTATTCATTGTTTATATTATTGGTTTTTAAGATGTTTTTCTAATTCAATAATTCCAGCCAAAGTTGTCATTGCTCTGATATGATATTCAAGGGCTTTATGTTCTAGAATATGAGAGTCTTTTTCTAATAAAGTGTTTTCATTAATATTAAAAATTAAAATTTGATAAAATTTTACATACTCATCAATATTAACATCTTCTCTGTATAGCCCTTCTTTGATTCCTTTAATGATGTTTTTTCGAAAACAAACTGATAAAATATCAATTTGTACTATGTTTACTTTTTCATAGATATCAGGATAATGTTTTTTGAGTTGATAAAGTAGTGAGGTATCCGCTCCTTTAAACATTTCTCTGAACATTCTTTTCATTTCAAAATTATCTTCTATAGCATTAAAACCTTGTTCATCAATTATAGCTATAATTTCTTGTACTTCTTTATGAGCCAGTTCTATAGTGTTTTCTATCAGATCATCTTTGTTACTAAAATATTTATAAATAGTTTTTTTAGATATTCCCATTTCACTTGCAATATCATCCATTGTTACACTTTTGAAACCTAACTTCAAAAACATATCTTTTGATTTACTTATAATTTGTTCTTTCATCCGTATTATTTTTTGACAAATATAGACAAGAAACTCTGAAACTAAAATAGTTTCCAAGTTTTTATGAAATAATTAACATTTAAAGATTTAATAATGAAAGATTTAATTAAGTATTATGGCTTGTTTTATAGTAATCTTAAAGTTTTATAGATCATTTAGGTTTTGAAAATATACTGATTAAAAGGTTATTAATCATGAAAATATGTTTGTTTTAATTATCAATACTATAATCTATTTTAAATAGAAAAAGTGGAGGTAATTCTCTAAGAAATTTTAGTTAAGGATAATTTACCTTTCAAAATCTTCATATCCTCACTTACTTTTCTATCTAATACTTTTGCATAGTGTTGGGTAGTTCTCAAATTTTTATGCCCAAGCATTTTACTCACACTTTCAATAGGAACACCATTAGTGAGAGTTACAGTTGTTGCGAAAGTATGTCGGGCAATATGGAAGGTTAGTTCTTTTTCAATTTCGCAAACAGCTGCTATTTCTTTTAAATAGGCATTCATTTTTTGATTGGATAAAATGGGGAGTAATTTATCTTGATTATTACTTTGTGGATGGTTTTCATATTTATCGATTATCATTTGGGTCATTGGTAGTATTGGAATTTTAGAAGCACTTTCGGTTTTTTGTCTATGAGTGAATATCCATTGCTCTCCATCAATACCAAAGCTGATATGCGACTTTGTTAAGTTTTTGACATCTATGTAAGCTAAACCAGTAAAGCAGCTAAAAAGGAAGATATCGCGAACTAAGGATAGTCTTTCTGTTTTAAATTCTTTTTCAATTATAGCTTGAACTTCTTCTTCGGATAAATAAACTCGTTCCACTTCTTTTACTTTTGATTTATAGTTAGCAAATGGGTTTTTATCGAGCCAATCATTAGCCAAACATATCTTGATAATCTTATTGAAGTTCTTGATGTATTTAACCGCCGTGTTATTAGCACAGTTTCTAACACTTCTTAGCCAAAACTCGTAATCGGAGATAAAAGCATGATCAATCTTTGTAATATCGATATCTGAAATATTGTATTTCCATTGCATAAATTCAATGGTATGCTTGAGTGATGTCGTATAACGCTCTAATGTACCCGAAGCATATTCTTTACCAACTAATTCTTTTATTTTGTTGTTGTGGTCTTGGAAGATAGGAACGAGCATTCTTTGACGTTCTTCAGTACCAAGTAACTTATTTTTGAAATTTTCTATAGATAGGGTCTCGTTTCGATGAAGCAGTTCCATTTGTGCATCTAATACTTTTGATTTCATTAAATCAAGGTAACTATTGATTGAACGAGCTTCATCTGTTGTACCTTTCATTTTAGCTAATTCGCTTGACCATTTTGATTTTTCTACAAACTTTTTGGTACTGAATTCAAGTCGCTTCCCGTCAACTGTTAGTCTTACATAAATTGGAAGTAGTCCATTTGCATTGGCTTTTGTGCTTTTGGCATAAAAGTGAAGTGTGATTTTTGTTTTCATTGTGGTGACCAATTAATTATTACTCAATTTAAATTCCTAATTGAAATCAAACAAGATGTTTACTGACTGAACAAGCTATTGAACCAGTCGTTGAACCCAATGTTTGTAGGTGTTGAGGTAATTTAGCGAGACCCTAATTTTTTAATTTTCTAGGGTCTCGATTTTATCTCGATTAGAATAAGATTTGATGAATAATTTGGTATGTCTGGAAAAGCAAAAACCCTGTAAATCATAAGATTTACAGGGTTTTGATACCGTTTAGGATTTTTTCAGCGGAGAAAGAGGGATTCGAACCCCCGGAGGTGTGACCCTCAACAGTTTTCAAGACTGCCGCATTCGACCACTCTGCCATTTCTCCAGAAGTCTCATCAGGTATTCCCTGAATGCGGATGCAAATATAAAACGCTTTTTTGTTTCCCTCAAATTTTTTTGTACTTTTTTTTTAATATTATATATAATTATTAAGGTGATTTTGCTAATAGGTTAATAATATGTGTGATAGCTAATAAATAATGATTTTAAAAAAATAGTTTTTAGGGGTGCGTTCGTTTATTTAGTACAATAAATGGTGATTTATGTGAATTTTTGTTTCAAATACTTTAAAAATAGCGGTATTTATTGTTAAGTTTAAATTAGAAAAGGAATATGAAAACGTATCATTTTTATCTTTAAAAGTTCTAAAAGTATTAGAGTTGGTAAATTATTGCTATTAGCATAATAAAACAAGGTTTTTTTTAACGTTATTTCATCCTATAAATAAAGTATCTATAAAATAGTTTATTTACATTTGCCAACTAAATAAGTACTATGTCAAATACATTTGGAAAAATATTTACAATTACAACTTTTGGTGAATCTCACGGTCCAGCAATAGGAGGTGTAATTGATGGATGTCCTGCAGGAATTGAATTGGATTTAAACGCCATTCAGTTAGAATTAGATAGAAGAAAACCAGGACAGTCTAAAATTGTTACACAAAGAAAAGAGCCAGATGAAGTGCAATTTTTATCAGGTATTTTTGAAGGTAAAACGACAGGTGCGTCTATTGGTTTTATAATTAATAATGTGCACCAACGTTCCAACGATTATTCTCATATTAAAGATTCTTTCCGTCCGTCGCATGCAGATTATACATACGATAAAAAATATGGCGTAAGAGACTATAGAGGTGGAGGAAGAACTTCAGCTCGTGAAACAGCGAATTGGGTTGTAGGTGGAGCAGTAGCCAAACAAGTAATTCCAAACATTAAAATAAACGCATACACATCATCAGTAGGTGATTTATTTTTAGTGAAACCATATCAGGATTTAGATTTTTCAGAAACTGAAAATAATATAGTCCGTTGTCCAGATGCTGTTGTAGCTGAACAAATGATTGAAAAAATTGATGCTGTCCGAAAACAAGGAGATACTATTGGAGGAACAGTTACCTGTGTAATTCAAAATGTACCTGTTGGTTTAGGCGAACCTATTTTTGATAAACTTCATGCGCAATTAGGTAAAGCAATGCTTTCCATTAATGCGGTAAAAGGGTTTGAATATGGAAGTGGTTTTTGTGGTGCGAAGATGAAAGGCAGCGAACATAACGATATTTTTAATGCAGACGGAACTACAAAAACAAACTTGTCAGGTGGTATTCAAGGTGGAATAAGTAACGGAATGGATATTTATTTCCGAGTAGCTTTTAAACCAGTTGCCACAATTATGCAAGCGCAACAAACTATAGATAAAGATGGTAATATAGTCGAAATGACAGGGAAAGGTCGTCATGATCCTTGCGTAGTGCCAAGAGCGGTACCAATTGTTGAAGCATTAGCAGCAATGGTATTGACGGATTTTTTATTATTGAATAAATAATTTTTGAATATATAGACAAAAACCTTCTGGTAAACTCAGAAGGTTTTTTTTGTGTTCAAAAGTGAGGGTTTTAAAATTCATGAATATACAAATTTTAATTAAATTTCTAATTTTCGGATAACTTTACATGGGTTTCCTGCAGCAAATACATCATCAGGTATATTTTTTGTAACAACACTACCAGCGCCAATAACAGTTCTATTTCCTATGGTTATTCCAGGGCAAATAACAGTACTTCCACCTAGCCAAACATCTTCACCAATATGTATCGGTTTTGCAAATTCCAAACCTGAAGCTCTTTCTTTATAATTGATAGGATGTGTTGCAGTATAAATTTGCACATTAGGACCTATTAATGTTCGAGCGCCAATTGTAACGGGCATAACATCCAATACAACACAATTAAAATTGAAGTAAACATCATCACCAATAATCATATTTGTTCCGTAATCACAATAAAAGGGTGGTTGAATAAGAACATTGTTGCCTTTTCTAGGAAGTAAATTTGTTAAAATTTCAGCACGTTTTTCTAGCGCATCTTCACTGGAATCATTGAATTCTTTTAGTAACAATCTGGTATGTATTCGTTCCTGAGTAAGTTCAGTATCCGTCGCAGTGTATAATTCGCCGGAAAGCATTTTTTCTTTTTCTGTTTTCATTGAAATTAATTAAATAATTAAGGTGTTAAAATTAATTGTATTAGAATTAAATATGTTGTTTGTTAGTATAATTTTTTGAAGTAATATTTTAAAGATTGAAATAAAACCAAGTAGAAACCTTCAATATTAATAAACTTCGTGTATTTTTATACTTTATACTTTATATTTAATTTTCAATATTTTCAACTATGAATTCCTTAAAAGTAACTTCACCCATAAATCTAAAAGAAATAGCGACAAAAGAAGTGATTGAAAAAGCTTCAAAAAAACTAAAAAAGAACCGAAAAAAGCTGAGTAAATTACAAGATACTATGTATGCGGAAGGTAAATACGCGGTTTTAATTTGTTTGCAAGGAATGGATACTTCGGGGAAAGATAGTTTAATTCGTGAGGTTTTTAAAGATGTAAATGCGCGAGGTGTTGTAGTTCATAGTTTTAAGGTTCCAACAGAAATAGAGTTAAAACACAATTATTTATGGCGCCATTATATTGCATTACCCGAAAAAGGAAAAATAGGTGTTTTTAATAGAACTCATTATGAAAACGTGCTGGTTACTCGCGTGCATCCTGAATATGTATTTGGAGAAAATATACCTTTTGTAAAAAGTATTGAGGACTTAAATGAAGATTTTTATAACAATAGAATGGTCGAAATCAACAATTTTGAACAACAAATTTCAAATAATGGAACTATAATTTTAAAATTCTTTTTAAACCTTTCCAAGCAAGAGCAAAAAGATAGACTGTTACGCAGGTTGAAGTTGAAAGAGAAAAACTGGAAATTTTCTCCAGGCGATTTAAAAGAACGCTTATTGTGGGATCAATATCAGTTCTGTTATCAGGAATTATTAAATAAAACGTCCACAGAAGTCGCACCTTGGTACGTAATTCCTGCGGATGATAAAGATGCTGCTCGAGTATTAGTAAGCGATATTATTGTGGAAACATTGGAACAGTTTAATTTTAAAGAACCTGAATTACCGGCAAAATATAAAGCTGAAATAAGTAATTACAAAAAACAATTAGAAAGCGAATAATTAAAATACTATTAAGATCAACTTCGTATTTAATGTTAACTTTGACCATCGTTTAAAAAAATACACTAAAATTGTATTTTTGTAAGCAAAACGCAATGGATATAAACAAAATAAAAGACAAACTGCTATCAATAGAGCAACTACCGACCTTATATTATTTGGTTAAATGGTTGCTTATAACTGCTTTAATTGGTGCAATTGTAGGTAGTATTTCAGCGTTTTTCCTACTCAGTTTAGATTGGGCAACAAATTGGCGAGAGTCGCATATTTGGATCATCTGGTTGTTGCCAGTTGGTGGTTTGGTAATCGGTTTGTTTTATCATTACTATGGAGATAGTGTTGTAAAAGGGAATAACTTATTATTGGAAGAATTTCATTCACCTAAAAAAATAATTCCTTTCCGAATGGTTCCTTTGGTATTGTTTGGTACTATCATCACACATTTATTTGGTGGTTCCGCAGGACGAGAGGGAACAGCTGTTCAAATTGGAGGCGCTATTGCAGATCGATTTACAAAGATTTTAAAACTTTCCAAACGCGATCGGCAAATCATTTTAACAATAGGGATTAGTGCTGGATTCGCATCGGTTTTTGGTACGCCTTTAGCTGGTGGAATTTTTGCGTTGGAAGTGTTGGTGTTAGGTAGAATTCGATTAGATGCTATTATTCCAAGTTTTATGGGAGCTGTTTTTGCCAATTATTTTTGTGAAATTTGGGGCGTTCATCATACGCATTATAGTATTTCACAAGTTGCCGAAATGAATCCTATAAATTTATTGTGGGCATTATTAGCTGGAATTATTTTCGGTTTGGTAGCAATGTTGTTTTCAAAATCAACCCATTTTTGGAGTCATCAGTTTTCAAAAATCATTAAATATCCACCATTTAGACCCGTGGTTGGTGGTGCTATTTTAGCTGTTGTGGTATTTTTTATGGGAACTACAAAATATATAGGTTTGGGAGTTCCAACCATTGTTGCTTCGTTTCAAGAAAGTATGAATTCGTATGATTTTTTGTTGAAGGTGCTGTTTACCTCCTTTACATTAGGTGCTGGTTTTAAAGGCGGCGAGGTAACTCCGTTATTTTATATTGGAGCCACTTTAGGAAATGTTCTAATTTGGTTTATTCCGTTGCCAATGGGTTTATTGGCAGGAATGGGGTTTGTAGCTGTTTTTGCAGGTGCAACCAATACACCAATTGCTTGTACGATTATGGGAATTGAATTGTTCGGAATTGAATCAGGTGTGTTTATTGCAATTGCTTGTAGCACAGCTTATATGTTTTCTGGGCACACAGGAGTGTACACTTCACAAATTATAGGAAGTCCAAAAAATGCCGTTTATATGCGTGAAAAAGGCTTGCATTTATCTGAAATAAAACAGCGAAGAGAAAAATCGTAATTAAATATTGTTTTTATTCATTGAATTTCAAACAGAAAGGACTTTAATTATCAACTTTATAGTCGCTTTATTAATATTAAATGAAGAATGTAGCTTATTTAAAATAGCTACAAACATTAATAAAATAAAAAGTATTTAACCAAATCTTTACTTTGAAAAACCTTGTGAAATCTGATTTACAAGGTTTTTTTTATGAATAAAAAGGACCTATTTTGTAGCAACTGGTTTATTGTTTCTACTCCATTCACTCCAAGATCCCACATACAATTTCGGAATTTTTAATCCTGCATAGGCAAAAGCTAATAAAGTGTGACAAGCTGTAACACCAGAACCACAATGAATAATGACATTTTCAGTTGTATCTGCTAATTTGCCATATTTTTCTTTTAATATTGAAGGTGGAAGAAATAACCCGTTTTCGTCTAGATTTTCAGCTAAAGGAATGTTTATGGCGCTAGGAATATGTCCTGCAACTAAGTCAATTGGTTCTATATCTCCGTTATATCTTGCGGTTTCTCTAACATCAATCACTATATAATTTGACTTTGTAGAATTTTCTTCAACTTCTTCAATAGTTGCCATTGGAAGTGTCCAATTCGTAATTTTTAAAGCAGCAACTTTAGTTGTTTTTTCAATGTTAGAACTTGTTGGAAAGTTTATTTTTAACGCCGATTGAATTCCTCCGTTTAAAACTTGTACATTTTCAAGTCCAACAGCTTTCAACATCCACCAAAGTCGTGCAGCGGCATTAGCACCATTTTTATCATCATAAATAACAATATGACTTTTTGTAGAAATGCCACAATCAGCTATTGTATTTAAAAAGGCTGTTATTTTTGGAAGCGGATGTCTGCCTCCAATTACAGCATTGTCTTCAATTTTAGCAAGTTGCGTTTCTAAATTCAAAAATAGTGCACCTTCTAAATGTTCTGTTTCATAGGTAGATTTTGCGTTTGTTCCTGATCTTGCATCAATAATCAGAAAGTTATTATTTTGGTAGATTTTCAATAATTCGGAAGCATTTATAATGGGTGAAATGGTTTTCATAAGTTAAAATTTTGAGGAGTTTAAATTACGAAAATATATATCAAGAAAAGAGAAGGAACTAGAATACTTTCATTAAAAAAAATATTTCAAAAAAGATTAAATTGTGTTTTATTTATTAAATTGTAGCCTTAATAATTAAGTTTAATATCAAAAAAATAAAAGTAACATGTCGGAAAACTATTTTAAAAAATATCCAAATAGCGAAGGTTTTTTCAATGAATATGGAGGTGCATTTATTCCACCGAATTTAGAAGAAGAAATGAAAAAAATTAATGATGCGTATTTTTCTATTAGTAAATCGCACAAATTTATTTCAGAATTAAGAAGTATTCGCAAGCATTTTCAAGGAAGACCGACTCCAGTATACCATTGTCACCGATTATCTCAAAAATACGGAGGACAAATTTATTTAAAAAGAGAAGATTTAAATCATACAGGAGCGCATAAGTTAAACCATTGTATGGGAGAGGCTTTATTAGCAAAACATTTAGGGAAAAAGAAATTAATTGCAGAAACAGGAGCAGGGCAACACGGTGTGGCATTGGCAACTGCAGCTGCATATTTTGGCTTGGAATGTGAAATTCATATGGGTGAAGTGGATATAGCAAAAGAATATCCAAATGTATTAAAAATGAAGGTGTTGGGAGCTACAGTTGTTCCTGTAACTCACGGTTTAAAAACGTTAAAAGAAGCTGTAGATAGTGCTTTTGAGGCGTATTTAGAAGATCCAATTAATACCATTTACTGTATAGGTTCAGTTGTTGGTCCACACCCTTTTCCTATGATGGTACGTGATTTTCAGCGTATTGTAGGGATTGAAGCTAAAGATCAGTTTTTTGAAATGACAGGTGAATTACCAGATAATATTGTGGCTTGTGTTGGTGGTGGAAGTAACGCTATGGGAATTTTTTCAGCATTTTTAGATGATGAAGAATGTAAATTATTTGGTGTTGAACCAGGTGGTAAATCGTTGGATAAATTAGGTGATCACGCTGCTACAATGACCTTAGGTAAGCCTGGGATGATTCATGGTTTTAAATGTTATGTATTGCAAGATGAAAAAGGAGAACCAGCCCCAGTGCATTCAATTGCTAGTGGATTAGATTATCCAGGTGTTGGTCCTGAGCATAGTATGCTAAGGGATTTGAAAAAAGTAACGTATGAAAGTGTGTCGGATAATGAATGTATTGATGCATTTTACGAATTGAGTCGATTGGAAGGAATTATTCCAGCATTGGAAAGTGCGCATGCATTGGCATTTGCATTTAAGTTGGCGAAAGAAAACCCAAAACAATCTATTTTAGTAAATTTAAGTGGACGAGGAGATAAGGATTTAGATTATATTATCGAAAAATATGGAATTCCAGATTAATAATGGAATGACATAAAGAACGAATTAAAATAGTTTAAAAATAAATAATTCAAGCTGGAAGTCGAAAAGGCAGAATAAATTGAATTTTTATATACAGAAAATAGTTGCTGTTTTTTATGTTTATTTTTGTAATTATACCAAACAGTAATTATCCTAACATTTTGCCAATAAAACAGAAGCGGGTTCTACGGGAGAGTAACTCTACATAGACATATTGGAAACCGACGAAAAAGTTGATTTGAGAAGCCTTTCGAGGCTTCTTTTTTATGTCTTTTTAGAGGGTTTTCTGCAACCATTTGTCTATTACATCCTAGATTATAATTTATGGGTATTTTTTACGTTACATTAAACAAGCTGAAAGAGGTGTAATTATAGATTAGTTTCTGATTATTTATCAAAAAAAGGTTAGATTTATTAATTAAAATCTAACCTAATTTATTTTTGAATCTATACACTTTAAGAGGTCGTATAAAGAATAATTATTTATTCCTCTTCATCATCTATTGAAAAAGCAATTTCAGCATCAAATTCACCATTAATAACATCTTCTTTATTTATCCAATATTCTGAAGTGGTTAATTTATAAGTATTGTTTTCATTTGTTAAATACCAAACAATACCTTCTGCATCGGTAAATGTTTCATCGGAAATAAGTTGATCTGGAAATAATCTATTTATTAAATTACTTGGAGAAAATCCTTGAACCAAACATTTTAGCACAATTTCTTTCGTAACTTCAAAATCTTTAGATTCATCTAAAGGTGTTAATTCAAATTCAATTACTGTAGCTTTTGCATTTAGAAATGTACCATTATACGCTTTGTATAGTAGTTGATTGATGTCAAAAAGAGTTGCGTGTAAAAAAATATTTGGGTATTCTTCAGATATTTTATCTAATAACATTTCATGAGAAAGTGAATCAATTTGTCCCTCATTTAAATGGTCACTTAATTTATATTCTAATAAAACAGCCGCTGCTTCATTCGGTTCAAAATCTGATATTGCCATAAATAAATAATCTTTCAACTCAGCATCATTAATAGATTGAGTATCTGGATAATCAAATTTTTCTAATAAATTTCTATAATCAGTAGTTGACCAAGCTTTTTCAACTTCGTCAATTGTTTTAACGTTTTGTATTTTTATGCTATATTTCATAATTATATTTTTTTTAGTTATTAAGTTGCTTATTTGTTAATAAGTTACTTTTTTAATTTTACAAAAAAACCTCAAAATAAAATAGATTGAGGTTTTTTTTAGATTATAAGCAAATAGATTAGTCTTCAACAACAACCCAATCACCTTTTTGAAGTAAAGGAATTGCTTGTTTAAATTTAACTAATTTATTTTCACCTGTCATTATATTTTTAATAGTAACTTGTTCGTTTCTTCCAATTTTACGTTCCGTTCTAACAATGGTTTCAACTGGTTGTGGTTGTTGCGTTTGATTGGTTTGGGTACGTTCACTTGAATTTTGATAATCTTCTTTGCTTAATTGTACTTTTTCACGTTTTTCTTCTTTTGCTTGAGAAACTTGTTTCATATCTTGTGAAGGTAAATTTCCTTTAAATAAGAAAGAAAGCACTTCTTTATTTACTTTATCTAGCATTGTGTTGAATAATTCAAACGACTCAAATTTGTAAATTAATAAAGGATCTTTTTGTTCATACGTTGCATTTTGAACTGAATGTTTCAATTCATCCATTTGGCGTAAATGATCTTTCCAAGTATTATCAATAATAGCAAGGTTTATATTTTTTTCAAAATCAGTTACTAATCCTTTTCCTTCAGATTCGTAGGCTTCTTTTAAATTGGTAACCACTTTAATTTCTTTTGTTCCATCCGTAAAAGGAACTACAATACGCTCAAATTTATCACCTTGTGTTTCATAAACATCCTTAATAACAGGGAATGCAGCTTTTGCACTTCTTTCCAGTTTTTCCTTATAATGCTTATAAACAACATCAAATAATGTATCAGTTAATTCTTGAGCAGTTAATTTTTTGAATTCTTCAGCAGTAAATGGCGAACCAATAGATGAAAAACGAATTAATTCAAACTCGAAATTAGTAAAGTCATTAGCTAATTTATTTTCTCTTACCAAAACATTACAAGTGTCGAATACCATATTTACGATATCAACTTGTAAACGATCTCCATTTAATGCATGACGACGACGTTTGTATATAACTTCACGTTGAGAGTTCATAACATCATCATATTCCAATAATCTTTTACGAACACCAAAGTTGTTTTCTTCTACTTTTTTCTGAGCTCTTTCAATAGATTTGGTAATCATAGAATGTTGAATAACTTCACCTTCTTCTAATCCCATTCTATCCATCATTTTTGCTATTCTTTCAGAACCAAACAATCGCATTAAATTATCTTCTAAAGAAACATAAAATTGAGTAGAACCTGGATCTCCTTGACGACCAGCACGACCACGTAGCTGACGGTCAACACGACGAGAATCGTGACGTTCCGTACCAATAATTGCTAAACCTCCCGCTTTTTTAACTTCATCTGTTAATTTAATATCCGTTCCACGACCAGCCATGTTTGTTGCAATAGTTACAACGCCTGGTTTACCAGCTTGCCCAACAATATCCGCTTCTTTTTTATGTAATTTCGCATTCAATACATTATGATTGATTTTACGAATAGATAACATTCTACCTAATAATTCAGAAATTTCAACAGAAGTTGTTCCTACTAAAACAGGACGACCTTGATTTACTAACTTTTCAATATCTTCAATTACAGCATTGTATTTTTCACGTTTAGTTTTATACACTAAATCTTCTTTGTCAATACGTGCTAAAGGTCTGTTTGTTGGAATTTCAACAACATCTAACTTGTAAATATCCCATAACTCACCAGCTTCTGTAATGGCAGTACCTGTCATACCAGCAAGTTTTTTATACATTCTAAAGTAATTTTGTAAAGTTACCGTAGCGTATGTTTGAGTAGCAGATTCAATTTTTACATTTTCTTTTGCTTCAATAGCTTGGTGTAAACCGTCGGAATAACGACGACCTTCCATAATACGACCCGTTTGCTCATCTACAATTTTAATTTTATCCTCCATAATAACATACTCTACATCTTTTTCAAATAAAGTGTATGCTTTTAATAGTTGATTCATTGTGTGAATTCGCTCACTTTTAATACTGTAATCTCTGTATAATTCTTCTTTTTTAGCTGTTTTTTCTTCTTCGGTAACTTCAGCATTTTCAATACTACCAATAGCAGTACTTAAATCTGGTAAAATAAAGAAGTCTTCGTCATTTCCATCACCTGATAAAAAGGAAATTCCTTTGTCTGTTAAGTCAATAGAATTGTGTTTCTCATCAATTACAAAATATAATTCTTCATCAATTGCAGGCATTTCACGGTTATTGTCTTGCATATAGAAATTTTCCGTTTTTTGCAATAACTGTTTGATACCTTCTTGACTTAAATATTTAATTAAAGCTTTACTTTTAGGAAGACCTCTATACACGCGAAACAATAAAAAAGCACCTTCTTTAGTTTTTCCTTCAGTAATTAATTTTTTAGCTTCAGCTAAAACCGAAGTCAATAAATTTCGTTGAATTCCAACAATTTTATCTACAATAGGTTTTAATTCATTAAATTCATGTCTGTCTGCATTTGCGGTAGCACCTGAAATAATTAAAGGTGTACGAGCGTCATCTACTAATACAGAATCCACCTCATCCACAATAGCGTAATTAGGGATGCGTTGTACTAAATCGTTTGGCGAATGTGCCATGTTATCACGTAAATAATCGAAACCAAATTCGTTATTTGTTCCATACGTAATATCGGAATTATAGGCTTTTCTACGTGCATCAGAATTTGGTTGGTGATGATCAATACAGTCAACACTTAACCCATGAAATTGAAATATAGGAGCCATCCAAGCAGCATCACGTTTTGCTAAGTAATCGTTCACCGTTACTACGTGAACACCTTTACCTGTTAAAGCATTTAAATATACAGGCAATGTAGAAACTAATGTTTTTCCTTCCCCTGTCATCATTTCAGCAATTTTACCTTGGTGTAATACAGAACCCCCAATTAATTGAACGTCATAATGCACCATGTCCCAAGTAACTTCTTTCCCTTGTGCATCCCACGTATTTTTCCAAATAGCTTTGTCGTTTTCTAAAACAATATGTTCATTAGTAGCAGAAAGTTCTCTGTCAAAAGGTGTAGCTGTCACTTCAATTTCGCCTAATTCTACAAAACGTTTAGCAGTTTCTTTAACTACGGCAAAAGCTTCTGCCATAATATCCGTTAAAATATTTTCTGAAGTAGCATAACGATTTTCTTCAAGACCATCTATTTCAGTATATATTTCTTCTTTTCTATCTACATTCGCTGTTTTAGCTTCTTCATTTAAAGCGGTAATTTTTGAAGTAAACTCTTTCGTTCCTTCTGCTATTTTAGATTTGAAATATGCTGTTTTTGCACGTAATTCATTATTGTTTAATTTAGCTAATTCATTTTCAAATAAATTAACCTTTGCAATTATTGGTTGAAGAAGTTTTAAATCGCTTGATTTTTTATCTCCAACAAAAAGTTTTAGAACTGAATTTAATATAGTCATTAATAGTTGTTTATTATGTTTTAAATCTTCTACCTTTTGAAGGTTATTTCGTTTTTTATTTTATGATATAGCGAAATTAAATCTTTATTTTAATTTCGAATAAAATTTAATGTTAAAAACAAAAAAAAGCCTCGCAATGAGACTTTTTATTCGTTTTATTTTTTAGTATTCATCCTCATTCCAAAGGTAATCATCGTCAGAAGGATAATCTGGCCAAATTTCTAGAATTGTTTCAAAATTTTCATCGTCATCTTCAATTTCTTGTAGATTTTCAACAACTTCTAAAGGTGCACCAGTTCTAATGGCATAATCAATCAATTCGTCTTTGGTTGCTGGCCAAGGAGCATCTGCTAAATAAGATGCGAGTTCTAATGTCCAATACATATCTTTATCGTGTTAAATTTTGTGCAAAAATAATTTTTTTACTGACAAAGTCAAGTTTTTTATCACTTTTTTTCACTATTAAAAAGAACTTAGTTATTTTTCTCCGGAATCCATTTAATTTCAGGAGCATTTAAATCATAAGACAATTTTCGTGCCAGTACAAAAATGTAGTCAGAAAGTCTATTTAAATACACTAATACTTGATCGTTTACGGTACTTTCTTCACTTAAACGAGTTGTAATTCGTTCGGCTCTACGACAAATGCATCTTGCAATGTGACAGAATGACACTGTTTGATGTCCGCCTGGTAATATAAAATGTGTCATTGGAGGCAAAGATTCATTCATTGCATCTATCTCATTTTCAAGTCGTATTATTGAATCAGGATTGATTTTTTGAATATTTAAACGTTCTTTTCCATTTTTTAAAATCTCTTTTTCAGGAGGAGTTGCTAGCATGGCGCCAAGTGTAAACAATTCATTTTGAATTGTTGTTAACATTTGTGAACTGTGATCGTCAATTTTTTGGTCTCTAATCAATCCCATATATGAAATAAGTTCATCTACAGTTCCATATGCTTCAATTCTTAAATGATATTTAGGTACTCGAGTTCCTCCAAAAAGTGAAGTTTGTCCTTTATCGCCTGTTTTTGTATAAATTTTCATTGTTATATTTTAAATTCGTAGTGTAAAGTGTTGTTTTGCTTGTTCTTTTCTAAAAAAAACAATGCCCCAAAAATAAGTATTTATAGTAACAGTAACTAAAGGATGTCTCTTTATTTCTTCCCAAGTTTCCAACATTTCTTTGTTTTGGTAAATAGCATCGAAAATAAAAACGGATTCGTTATGTACGGTATTTAAGAATTCATTAAAATTACTTAAAATTGCTTCTTTTTGATAATTTCCGTTAAAATAAATTAAATCATACCTTTTATTTAGTGTAAGTGACTTTCGTATTTCTTCAAATTTACCGCTAGAAACAGTTATATTCTTTAAATGAAATTCTTCAAACATTTTTTTTGCAATGTTAGCAGTCTTTTCACAATCTGCTACCGTTTGAATTGTAGCGTTGGAATTTCCTATAGATAGGGCAATAGTACTTAAATTGTAAGAAGTATTTAATTCCAGTATTGATTCAATTTTTAAATAATCAACAATTCGGATTAGTAAAAAAGCTTTTTTAGCATGAATAAAAGTCACTTTTGAATTAAAAGCTTTTTTTTTATTCTTTTTTTTAAAGTTATTGCAAAGGTCAATTGTTGTTTTTGAAGTTTTTTTATACAAGCATAAAGTAACCAATTGAAATACAAACGGAGAATGGACTCCATGTTCGTTTGTGGATTTTAAAAGAAATGATAAATAAGTTTTAATTTTAAACCACATTTGAATCGGTTTTTATTTTGCTAAAATACTAGAAAAATTAGATAATTTACAATTACGTAATTCATAATATTTTATAGGCATAAAAGCTCGACAGTTTTAATTTCTCAATTTTTCACAATTTTTCACAATTTAATTTATCACATTCCCATATTAGAGTAATTTCTGAAGAAAATAATTTGTTAAAAAAATATTAAAAAATGAATAATTCTTCAAAAAAATGTCTTTTTAAAGATTTTATCTAATAAAAAGCCCCACAATTAAACGGATATAAAAATACCTATTTAAACAATGATATTTATCATTAAAATTCGTTGTGAAATCGTATGAAATAAGGGGTTTTAAGAGTATCTTTGCTCTCAAAAAAAACATAAAATGAATAAAGCAATATATATTGCAACTAGTGAAGCAAATAGCGGAAAATCAATTATTACATTAGGTTTAATGCGAACTTTACTTGGCAAGACAGCCAAAGTTGGATATTTCAGACCTATAATTGATGGAGAAAAAGGAGTGAAGAAAGATAACCATATTCAGACGGTTATCTCTCATTTTGAACTAAATATACATCCAGAGGAAGCTTTTGGGTTAACGCGTGGTGAATTTATTAATATGCGTAATCAAGGTAAAGAAGGTGAAATTTACGATTTGATTATTGATAAATACAAAGCGTTAGAAGAAAAAAATGACTTTATGCTGGTTGAAGGAACTGACTTTTCAGGTGAAGGTTCTGCAATTGAATTAGATGCAAATGTTTTAGTAGCTAAAAATTTAGGAATTCCAGTAATTATTGTTGGTAGTGGAATTGGAAAAACGTTGGATGAGTTTGTAAACGGAATGCACCTTACGTATGATTCTTTTAAAGAAAAAGAAGTAAAAGTTTTAGCTGTTATAGGAAACAAAGTTCAGGAAGAAAATTTAGAATTAGTAAAAGAAAGTCTGCAAAAGGACTTGCCTTTAGATATTTTTGTAAATGTGATTCCTTTAATTGCAGCACTTAAAAACCCAACTATTAAGGAAATTGCAAAAGCAATTGATGCCAAAGTTATTTTTGGAAAGGAATTTATCAACAATCAAACTTCAAGCTTTAAAGTAGGAGCCATGCAATTGCGAAATTATTTAACGCAATTAGAAGAAAATTGTTTAATTATAACTCCAGGAGATAGAGCAGATATTATTTTAGGGGCTTTACAAGCAAATATATCAACTAACTATCCAAGTATTTCTGGAATTGTATTAACAGGTGGTTTGCTACCTGAAGAACCAATTGTAAGTTTAATTGATGGTTTACCTCAATTAGTTCCAATTTTAACGGTTAATAATGGAACTTTCGATACCGCAAACAGAATAGGAGCAGTGCGTTCTCATATGTATGCTGCTAATAAAGAAAAAATTAATACATCATTAAATACGTTTGATAAATATATTAATTCTGAATTGTTATTAGAAAAATTTGCAACGTTTAAAAATACTGGAATTACGCCACGTATGTTCCAATATAATTTATTAAAAAGAGCAAAAACGGAACGTAAACATATTGTTTTACCTGAAGGTGATGATGATAGAGTTATTATAGCTGCAGCTCGTTTAATTGATATGGACATTGTTGATTTAACCATACTTGGAGATAAATCAAAAATTGAAGAAACAGTTCATAGATTGGGTATTAAATTCGATTTCGATAAAATTTCCATCATAAACCCAGTTGAATCTACTTATTTTAGTGATTTTGTAAATACACTGTTCGAGTTAAGAAAAACCAAAGGTGTAACGATTGATATTGCAGAAGATTTAATGGCAGATGTATCTTATTTTGGTACCATGATGGTGTATAAAGGTATTGCAGATGGTATGGTTTCAGGTGCATCACATACCACACAACACACTATTAAACCAGCCTTACAATTTGTAAAAACACGACCAGGAGTATCCGTAGTTTCATCGGTATTTTTTATGTGTTTAGAAGATAGAGTTTCTGTTTTTGGCGATTGTGCCATCAACCCAAACCCAACAGCAGAGCAATTAGCAGAAATTGCTATTTCTTCAGCAGAATCAAGTATTAATTTTGGAATTGAACCTAAAATAGCAATGCTTTCGTATTCTTCAGGAGCATCTGGTAAAGGTGAAGACGTTGATATTGTAAGAAGAGCAACTGAAATTGTAAAAGAAAAAAGACCAGATTTAAAAATTGAAGGGCCTATTCAATATGATGCAGCAGTGGATCCAAGAGTTGGGAAAAGTAAAATGCCTAATTCTGAAGTAGCTGGACAAGCAAACGTATTAATTTTCCCAGATTTAAATACAGGAAACAACACCTATAAGGCAGTACAACGTGAAACAGGAGCGTTAGCAATTGGTCCAATGTTGCAAGGTTTAAATAAACCTGTTAACGACTTAAGTAGAGGTTGTACCATAGACGATATTTTTAACACAGTAATTTTAACAGCAATACAAGCACAAGGAGAATAATGAAAATTTTAATAATTAATTCAGGGAGCTCATCAATTAAATATCAATTATTTAAGATGCCTCAAGAGGAAGTAATTTGTTCAGGTTTAGTAGAAAGAATTGGGTTAGCAAATCCAGAAATTCATTACAAATCAGAAAATCATACTATTGATAAAATTTGTGAAATTCCAAATCACGAAGTTGGATTAGGGAAAATCGTAAAATTTTTATTAGATGATGAAGTAGGTGTTATAAAATCTACAGATGAAATTTCTGCAGTTGGACATAGAGTTGTACATGGAGGTGCTGCTTTTTCAGATACAGTTATAATTGATGAAAAGGTAAAGAATATCATAAAAGAATTATTTCCGTTAGCTCCTTTACATAATCCAGCTAATTATGAAGGAATTATAGTGGCTGAAGCCATGTTTCCAAAAGCAACACAAATTGCAGTATTTGATACCGCGTTTCACCAAACTATGCCTGTTAAAGCATATAAGTACGCCATTCCAAATAAATTATTAAACGTAAATAAAGTACGTAGATATGGATTTCACGGAACAAGTCACAAATATGTAACCGAAAAAGCAATTGAACACTTAGGAGTAGAAAATAGCTCTAAAATTATTACAATTCACCTTGGAAATGGATGTAGTATTACAGCCGTAAAAGATGGAAAAAGTGTTGATACATCATTAGGGTTTGGACCAAATGAAGGCTTAATAATGGGAAGTAGAAGTGGTGATGTAGACCAAGCAATTATATTTCATTTAGTAAATAATTTAGATTATAGTATTGATGAAGTAAATCACATGCTTCTTAGAGATAGTGGTTTAATTGGGTTAACAGGTTATAGTGATTTAAGAGATATTGAGAAATTAGCGGCAGAAGGAAATCTAGATTGTCAGTTAGCAATTGATATGAGTGCTTATAGAATTAAGCAATATATAGGTAAATATGTAGCTGCTTTAAACGGAGTAGATGCTATTGTATTTACGGCTGGTATTGGTGAAAACTCTATTCCTGCAAGAAAAAATGCGTGTACAGATATGGATTTCTTCGGAATTGAGATTGATGATAAAAAGAATAATGTTAGACCTAAACAATTAACTGAAGTTCAGTCGGAAAACTCAAAAGTTAAAATTTTAGTGATTCCTACGAACGAAGAGTTAGAAATAGCAAAACAATCATTTAATTTGATTCAGAAATAAAAAGTATAACTAAGAGGGTTGCCTCTAGATATAACATAAAAGGATGTTAATTTCATTAGAAATTAGCATCCTTTTTGCTATTAATGATAATTATCATACACAATGAGTGTATTATTTTTAAATTTGTTAGGCAGGTTTTATGTCTTTTAGATATATAACAGAATGTAAAGTAAACTTTTTATATTGAAATTATAAATGTTAAAAAATAAAGCAATGACTAAAAGTATTTATTTTTTAACACTACTATTTATAGGTTATTTTCAAGTAAGCAATGCTCAATCAGATGAATATATTGTTGGTGGAGATTTTGATTACGCCCCATTTTCATTTATAGATAAAAACGGAAAGCCTGAAGGAATAAGCATTGAGATACTAAATGCTTTAACAGAAGAAACGGGTATAACGTTTAAATATAACTTAAGTGAATGGAATAAAGCAATAAGTTACATTCAATCTGAAAAAACAGCAATTATAACTGGAATCATTTTTTCAAAAGAAAGAGAAAAATTTGTTGATTTCACCTATCCTATTCATACGGAAAACTATTTTGTTTTTATTCGTAAAAATTTACCATTTTCAGAAATATCAGATTTAGATAACTATAAATTGATGGTTTTAGAAGGTGACGTTTCTATTGACAAATATCTTATTCCAATGGGGCTTTACAAGAATTATAGTGTGGTAAAATCGTTACCAGAAGCACTTGCAGCAATTGAATGGGGAAGAGCCGATTATGTTTTAGCTCCATATTCGGTGGGGATGACTGAAATTGAAAAAAATAAATACAAAAATATAGATGTAAAAGAACCCGCACTTATGCCTGTTATATATTGTTTTGCAGTAAAAAAAGGGAATACACACTTGTTGGGGGTTTTAAATAAAGGTATTTCAGCACTACAGAACAACGGAAAATTAAGTGAAATACAAGATAAATGGTTGGTTTATGAAAGAGGTGATTTAAAATATAAAAGGATTTCTAGCTACATTGGGGTTGTTTTAATCATAGGAATAGCAGGGTTTATTATTGGCTTTATTTGGGTATGGCAACTGCGGAAACAAATTAAGAAAAAGATGGAGAGTATAAAATTCAAAAATGATGAACTGCAAAAAAGTGAGGAAAAATTTAGAATTATTACTGAAAACTCTTCAGACATTATATGGCATATAGATAGTAATTTTCTGTTAACATATATTAGTCCCGCGGATGAACGAGTGCGGGGTTTTAAAAGTAAAGATATTATTGGAAATTCTCTTTTCTCTATTTTAAAACCTGAAGGAATTAAATTGCTTATGGAAGCAAATAAAAATCGAATTAACAATCAAAGTAATGGAATACAAACAGTTCCGGGTATATATGAATTGGAAGAGCTTTGTAAAGATGGAAGTTGGGTTTGGGTAGAAGCCACAGCAACACCTTTTTACGATGTGGACGGCGTTGTTTTAGGATATCATGGAGTTACTAGAGATATTTCTGAACGGAAAAAAACAGAACTATTATTAAAACAGAAGGAAGTGCAGTTGCGAGAACTCATATTAACGAAAGATAAATTATTCTCTATTATTGCACATGATTTAAGAAGTCCTTTTAATAGTATTTTAGGGTTTTCGGATTTGTTAATTAATGCTACCATAAATACGGATATTGAAAAAGCGAAAAGCTTTGCAACAATGATCAATACATCTGCAAAAAACACTCTTGTATTGCTCGATAATTTATTAAATTGGTCAAAATCACAGTCAGGAAAAATTAAATTTGAACAAGTTAGTTTGAATTTAAAACCAATAATTATAGAAATATTTGACATTTTAAAATCAACAGCAGATATTAAATATATTACATTAAATTATGACAATTCGATAGAAGTTGACGTATATGCTGATGAAAATATGTTAAAAACAATAGTACGCAATCTTATTTCTAACGCCATTAAATTTACAAATACAAATGGTAGTGTGGTTGTTTATGCAGTTCAAAATGAAAATTTTATTGAAATTACGGTTTCAGATAATGGAATTGGATTGGATGAGGAAACCTTAGGAAAATTATTTAAAATTGAAAATAATGTAACATCTAAAGGAACAGCAAATGAAAAAGGTTCAGGTTTAGGTTTAATACTTTGTGAAGAATTTGTAGATAAGCTTGGTGGACGAATTTGGATTGAAAGTGAACTAGGAAAAGGGAGTAATTTTAAATTCACGATTCCACGTTGTATTCTTTAGAAAAATTATGGCTTTATTAATGAGTTGTTTAAATATTTTTTATAACCTTTTTGCTATTTTTATTTCGGAAACATTGCTTTAAAATTTAGTTGTAATAAATAAGGGGGTTGTTTACTTTGTTTTTCGTAACCCTAAGAATTTTATTAGTTTTAAAGTATGTATTTATTTGTTTATTATTTTTACATAAAAATACCCCCAAATAGTAGTTAACTTTTTGAGGGTAGTAATTTTAAGTTTTGTTGTTACTTCTTTAAAGCGGAGTGCCTAATTGTAGGAGATTGATCTGCTTCAATAAATGAAACATCGTATCCTGAAAACTTTTTTAAATAATTCCTCATGGATGACCCAAAAGCATCAGAAAATGTGTAATCACCACCACTTCTTAAAAATTTCTTTACATTACCAGCGCCAGATAAGTGAGCCGCAGCTAAAATACCAGATTCTGTAATTCTAATTCCGTCAATTTTTTTACCTACAGAGCGTTTAATATCTTTTCTTAAAATCCATTTATTTAAAGAACATAAAGCTAAAAATGCTTGTTCTTGCAATTTTGGAGTGTTTAAAAAGTGACGTGTGTCGTAGATATTAAATCTTTCTAAGGTAGATCTACCAAATTGGTATTTTCCTAAATAACCTAAAGAATTTACAATGTCATATTGACCTTGTGATTCTTTAAATGCAACGGCTTCTCTAAACCCATTGTACATTTTTCCCACGAATGGAATGTTATCGTACTCTAAGAAAATACTTTCTTCTTCAGTAGGAACAGTACAAATAGCTTCCGCTACTTTACTGTTTTTGCTGTTGCTGTTTTTCTCTTTTGTAAAACTTGAAACAAAAATTACAAGAGCCAAACAACATAATATTAGTATTGTTTTTTTCATAATTTAAAGGTTTTAGACCTATTAAATTTCGGGCAAAGGTAAATCTTATTTTTTAACGGGCAACTTTTTTAGCAAGAAAAGCACTCTTTTAATACTTTATTAACTAAAATTAGCGTGTAACTTATTTTTTTAATGTAAACTATATCAGTGTGTTGTGTGTTTTTATCTGTTTACTCCTTGTTGATTTAGCCATGTTTGGTATTTTGCAGCATTTCTATTATGTTCTGGCAGCGTTGTTGCAAATTCATGTGTTCCTATTTTTTCAACGCTTGCACACATATAAAAATAATTGTGATTTGCAGGAGTTAAAACAGCGTCAATAGATGAAATATCGGGCATTGCAATTGGTCCTGGAGGTAATCCTAAATTAACATAAGTATTATATGGTGAAGCAACTGTAAGATCTTTTTTAAGGACTCTTTTTATAACAGCATTTGGATCGCTTTGTTTTACGGCGAAAATAACTGTTGGATCTGCTTGTAAAGGCCAACCATCATTTAAACGATTTAAATATAATTTGGCAACTGAAGGTCTTTCTTTTACAGATGATGTTTCTTTTTGAACAATAGACGCTAATGTTGTAACTTCTAAAGGTGTTAAATTTAATTTTTTAGCACTTTCAATTCTTTCAGCATTCCAAAAACGATCGAATTCCGATTTCATTTTAGATTGAAATAATTCAGCTGAAGTATTCCAGTAAAATTCATACGTATTCGGAATAAACATTGCTAAAGCAGTATTTTTTGTAAATCCACTTTCTTGTAAAAAGGCATCATTATTAAATACTTGAAGCAATGAAATGGAATCTGCTTCGATTTGTTCTGCAATTCGACCCGCCAATTTTTCTAAACTATCTTGATTATTGAAAGAAAGTTTGACCATTGATTGTTTACCATTTCTTAGCATATTGATTAATGCATTATTCGACATTCCTTTTTCTATCTTATATTTACCCGGTTTTATAGCGTCGGAATATCTTTTAACGGAAGACACAAAATTAAATGTATTCACTCTTTCTAAAAATGGTCTAACAATGGTTTCAACGTCATCATACGTACTATTTGTAGGAATGTATAAATAACCATCTTCAATAATATTTGCTTTGTAAAACTTGTTATACGTGTTAAAGCCAATAAAGCCAATAAGAATTACGAATATAATACTGATATAAATATATAATTTTTTAAGATTCATCTGATGGTCTGATTAATTGGTATAATAGTTCGCTTTTATAAGTGTTGTTTGTAAAAATCCAATCTTTTTTTAATCCGGCTTTTTTGAAGTCGAATTTTTCAAAAAGAGCAATACTTTTGTGGTTGTCTTCTGAAATATTAGCAAATAGTTGATGAACATTTAAGTATAGAAATGTGTAATCAATTAATAATTCCAATGCTTCAGAAGCATATTTTAATTGTTGAAATTGAGGTAAAATTAAAATTCCAATACCAACGCGATGATGTTGTGGGTTAAAATCGAATAAATCGATCATCCCAACCGGAACATCAACGGTATTACAAATTACAAAACGAAATTGTTTTGCTTCATAAATATCCTGATGTGCGTTGCTGATATACTGTTTCAAAATATATTTAGAAAAAGGAGTTTGAGTACTGCTAATTTCCCAAAAATCTTCATTATTTTCTGTTTCACACAAAAAATCGAGATCTTCAGGCTCTAAAGCACGTAAATTGATATGTTCTCCAATTAAATTCGGCATTATATTTCGATATTTCCTTCAAAAACAAACGTGGCAGGCCCTTTTAAAAATACATTTGTATAGGATTCACCTATTTTTTCAAACGAAACTTCTAAATGTCCACCCATAACTTCTACTTGTACAGTGCTATCTTTAGTTTTTGAAGCCTTATTGGCGGCAATAGCAACCGCAGTAACTCCCGTTCCGCAAGCTAAGGTTTCATCTTCTACACCTCTTTCATAAGTTCTAACTTTAAAAGCATTAGGCGCAGTTTGTTCAGCAAAATTAACATTCGTTCCTTTTTCAAAATAAGGAGCTCCATATCTAATGTTTGCACCCGTTTCTTTAACGTTTATGTCAGCAACTGAATTGCAAAAACGAATATGATGCGGTGATCCTGTATTTAAAAACGAATGTGTTGACGTTTCTTCAATGTCCGTAACATCAATCATTTTTAAACTTACAATGCCATTTTCAATAGTTGCATAATGCAACCCATCAACAGCATCAAACGTAGTTTCGTTTTTTATAACAGCTAATTGATTGGCAAAAGCAACCAGACATCTACCGCCGTTTCCACACATACTTCCTTCGTTTCCGTCAGCATTATAGTAAACCATTGTAAAATCTTCCGTTGTTGAAGGATCTAATAAAATTAATCCGTCAGCGCCAATTCCGAATCTTCGATCGCATAATTTTTCAATTAGTTGAACGTTTTCTTTTGGGAAAAACAGACTTCTATTATCTACCATAATAAAGTCGTTTCCTGTACCTTGATATTTGTAAAAGTGTAATTTCATCAGTACAAATGTAATAAAATAAGCATAGGTTTTATGATAATAAAAAAGGAAAATTCATTTTGTTAAAATCCGTTAAATGAGCGTTAACAAAGCGTTAAAGCAAATTTTCGAATGATTTAATTGTATAATTTTGATGAACAATTTTAAAAATAAATAAAAATGAAACGAATAGTTAGCATAGTATTATTTTCCGCTTTAGGTGGAGCTTTAACTTTGGGGGCTTATAAATTATTTTTAGAAAAACCTCAATTTGTAATGTCTCAGGCAGCAACTGAGAATCCGAATATGGTTCAAACAAGTTATTCAAATACCTTAAATGCAGGTATGGAAAATACGGATTTTACCGTAGCTGCTGAAAAAACCCTGAATTCTGTTGTTCACGTAAAAAACACGATGAATAGAATAGTTCAAGATCCGTTTGCAGAGTTTTTTTACGGACAAGGAAATGGAAGTCGCCAATATTCGCAAGTAGGAACGGGTAGTGGAGTTATTATTTCTTCTGATGGATATATTATTACCAATAACCACGTTGTGAATAATGCGACAGAAATTGGCGTTACTTTAAACAATAAAAAGGAATATACCGCTAAATTAATAGGTACTGATGCTACGAATGATATTGCATTGGTGAAAATTGACGCTACGGATTTACCATTTGTCACTTTTGGTGATTCCGATTTTATAAAGGTTGGAGAATGGGTATTGGCTGTTGGAAATCCTTATAATTTAACTTCAACAGTTACCGCAGGAATTGTAAGTGCAAAAGGACGTGATTTGGATGGAAACGGAAGCGTAGATTCTTTTATTCAAACGGATGCAGCTGTAAATCCTGGAAATAGTGGTGGAGCTTTGGTAAATACAAAAGGAGATTTAATAGGAATTAATACCGCAATTTCTTCACAAACGGGTGCTTTTGTTGGGTATTCTTTTGCGGTTCCTTCAAACATTGCTAAAAAAGTAGTGCAGGATTTAATGGAGTTTGGAAATGTTCAAAAAGCAATGTTGGGAGTTATTGGTGGTGAATTGGATAGCAAAGTAGCTCAGAATTTAGATATTAAAAACACAGAAGGATTTTATGTGTCGGATGTTTCGGAGAATTCAGGAGCACAAAAAGCAGGTTTAAAAGGGAAGGACATTATTATTCAACTAGATGGAGTTAAAATTTCGACCTATGCAGATTTAACTGGTTTTTTAAGAACCAAACGTCCTAATGATAAAATAAGTGTAAAGTATATTAGAAATGGTGAAGAAAGAAATGTTCAGGTTACATTAACCAAAAATGAAGTAAGTAAGGTTTCGACTTTGGGTTTAGAATTGAAAAATATTGATAAAAGCGAATTGAATAAAATGAAGTTGGAAAATGGGGTAAAAGTTTCCGATATTACAAACAAAGAACTGTTGAACTATGGTGTGAAAAAGGGATTTGTAATTATTTCAATAAATGGAGAGAAAGTGTATACTGTTGATGATGTGCAAGATAAGATTGAAGCAAAATCAACAAATGAAGTAATAAGAATTGTAATGATGAATTTAAATGGAGAAGTAGAACGATATATTTTTAGATAAATAATTTAGTTTGAGTTTTTTTAGTTTGGTTTAAAAAAGCCGAAACATAATTTGTTTCGGTTTTTTTGTGTTTTTTAACTACTTTTAACCTTTAAATACAACCTATGACAGTTTCAATTCAACAAAAGATACATAATTTAAGAACAGAATTAAACCAGCATAATTACAACTATTATGTGTTGGATAATGCAACAATTTCTGATTTTGAATTCGATCAAAAGCTGAAAGAATTAGCTCAATTAGAACTTGAAAATCCTTCATTTTTTGATGTAAACTCGCCAACGCAACGTGTTGGTGGAGAAATTACAAAGAATTTTAAAACGGTAACGCATCAAAACAGAATGTTTTCGTTAGATAATTCCTATTCAAAAGAAGATTTGTTAGATTGGGAAAAGCGTGTAGAAAAAATTGTTGGAAATGAAGGGATTAGTTATACCTGTGAATTAAAATATGATGGTGCTTCTATAAATTTGAGTTATGAAAATGGTGCTTTAATAAATGCCGTAACACGTGGAGATGGTTTTCAGGGCGATGAAGTAACGGCAAATATTAGAACTATAAAGTCTATTCCGTTACAATTAAATGCTGATTTTATTGAGAAATTTGAAATACGAGGTGAAATTATTTTGCCTTTTGAAGGATTCAATAAAATGAATGAAGAACGAGTAGAAATAGGAGAAGAGCCTTATAGAAACCCAAGAAATACAGCGAGTGGAAGTTTAAAATTACAAGATAGTGGGGAAGTGGCTAAGCGTCCATTGGATTGTTTGTTGTACCATATAGTAAGTGATAAAAATCCGTATAAAACACATTTTGAAACCTTGAGAGCTGCACGGAATTTAGGTTTTAAAGTTCCGAATGAAATTACGTTATGTAATTCTATGGAGGAGGTTGTTGCATTTATTGAAAAATGGAATACAAAACGGTTTGATTTACCGTATGAAACGGATGGAATTGTAGTGAAAGTGAATTCATTAGAATATCAAGATGAATTGGGATATACAGCAAAAGCACCACGTTGGGCAATTGCATATAAGTTTAAAGCGGAGCAAGAAAGTACTGTTTTAAATGAAATTACCTATCAAGTTGGTAGAACTGGAGCCATTACGCCAGTGGCAAATTTAGAACCTGTTCAATTGGCTGGTACAACAGTAAAAAGAGCTTCATTACACAATGCCGATCAAATTGAAAAATTAGATATCAGAGTTGGGGATACTGTTTTTGTTGAAAAAGGAGGTGAAATTATACCAAAAGTTGTGGGGGTAGATTTGGATAAACGACCAATAGATTCCGTTCCAACAACATATATTACACATTGTCCAGATTGTAATACTGAATTGGTTAGAACAGAAGGTGATGCAAAGCATTTTTGCCCGAATGAATATGGATGTCCAACACAAATAACAGGACGGATTCAACATTTTATCAGTCGAAAAGCGATGAATATTGATGGGATTGGAGCAGAAACTATTGAATTGTTGTTTAAAGAAGGATTGATTCATGATTATGCAGATTTGTATGACTTAAAAATGGAACAAATTATCCCTTTGGAGCGTATGGCTGAAAAATCGGCTCAAAATATTGTGGAAGGAATTGAAAAATCAAAGGAAATCCCTTTTGAAAAAGTGTTGTTTGCTTTGGGAATTCGTTTTGTTGGTGAAACGGTTGCTAAAAAATTGGCAAAACATTTTAAATCCATTGATAATTTAATGAAAGCTTCTTTTGAGGAATTAATTACGGTAGATGAAATTGGAGATAGAATTGCCAATAGCGTGCTTGATTTTTCAAACAATTTGGTAACTATTCAACAAGTAGAACGTTTAAAAAGGTATGGGGTTCAATTAGAAGTTTCTGCGGAATCACTTCAAAATATATCTTCCATTTTACAAGGAAAAATATTTGTGGTTTCTGGCGTGTTTTCACACTTTGGAAGAAATGACTTAAAAAAATCAATAGAAGATAATGGTGGGAAAGTAGCTAGTTCTATTTCTTCAAAAACAACCTATGTGATAGCTGGAGATAATATGGGACCAAGTAAGTTGGCAAAAGCAGAAAGTTTAGGAATTCCTATTATTTCAGAATTCGATTATTTAAAATTCATTGAATAATTGCGTGAAATCGGAATAAAAAATATCATAACCATATCGAATAATCATTAAAGATACAATAACTAAAAAAACGGTTCTTACAAAAGTATTCCCTCTTTTTAGCGCCATTTTGGTGCCTATTATGTTTCCAATAATATTGCAAACACCCATTATAATAGCTAGTTCTATTATATAATCACCTTGTTTTATAAAAACGATCAGGGCAAAAACATTGGTAACGCAGTTAATAACCTTTGAATAAGCTGATGCTTCAACAAATTCAAAACCAAAAACAACTACAAAGGCTAATACTAAAAAACTGCCAGTTCCAGGGCCAAAAAAACCATCATAAAATCCAATTGATAATCCAATTAAGGAGCCATATAAAAGCATTTTTTGTTGTGAAAGTCGTTTTGTTTGAATGGAACCTAAATCTTTTTTAAAGAACGTATAAATAGCAATTAAAATTAGAATGGCTAAAATTAAGGGTTTTAGCGTATTTACATTCATATAACTGACAGTTTTTGCACCTAAATAGGAGGCAGTTGCTGCAAAAAAAGCTATAGCAAAAAGTATTTTATAGTTGAATTTTATTTTTTTTGAATACTGAACAGCAGAAATACTTGTACCAGCTAATGCAGCAATTTTATTAGTTCCAAATAACGTAGGGATGGATGCATTTGGTAAATTAATAAGCAATGCGGGTAATTGTATTAATCCGCCTCCACCAACAACGGAATCTATAAATCCAGCAACAAATGATAAAAAGGCTAAGAAAATGAGCGCAAAGAATCCGTAATTTGAAATGACATCAAATATATCCATAAATAATAATCCAAATAATTTGAGGCAAATAAATGGTAATTTTGAAAATTAGTAAATAAAATGAATGATTTATTTTTTTAAAAATGATCAATAATTATTCTATTTCGCTTAATACTTAATTTTCCTTCGTTTTCCAATACTTTCAATAAACGAGAAACAACCACTCTTGAAGTATGAATATCATCAGCAATTTCTTGATGTGTAATTGTTAAGGTGTTGCTTTTCATTATTTTAACTTTTTCAATTAAATATTTCAATAAACGTTCATCTAATTTTAAAAAAGCTAAACTATCAATAGAAGCCACCATTTCCATTAATCGTAAATGATATGTGTCTATAATAAAATGACGCCAAGATTCATATTTTACAAGCCATTTTTCAATGATATCAACAGGAATAAAAATACCTTCTGTATCTTTTTCAGTAACACCTCTAAACATACTTTTTGTAACATTTATGCAGTTTATAAATGATATAGCGCATGTATCACCTTTTTCTAAAAAATACAAGGCAATTTCATCTCCGTTTTGGTCTTCTCTAATAATTTTTACAGCACCTTTTAAAATTAAAGGAATATGAGTCATTTTATCACCTATATCAATTAAAAGTTCATGTGCTTTTATGACTCTGTGAAAACCTATGGTAGCGATTTCTTCTATTAATTCAGGCTCAAATATTTCTGAATAACAATCGTTCATTTTCTCTCTTAACAGATCTTTATCGTTAGTCATAATTTTTTGGTGTATTGTTTACTATCAAAAGTACAACAAGTATAAAAAATAACTACTGATTTAAATCAGGAGTTTAGAAATATATAATTAGAATGCACTTTTATGATGGTTTAAAGCTGTTTTTTTGGTGGATTTTAACCATTATTAAAAAAACGCAACAAAAAGTGTACCTTGCAGACTTGGAATTAACTTTGTGATATATGGATAAAATTAAAGTAACACTACTGGTATTCGTACTTGTTTCTATATTAGATATTGTTGGAATTATTTTTAAAATTCCTCTAATGGTTTATATTTTTAAACCATTAATTATTTTCACACTCTTGTTTTTATATGTATTTTCTTTACCGAAACGACTGAAATGGTATGTGATAGCTTTAGAACTTAGCTTTTTTGGTGATGTGTTATTGATGTTTAATGGTGAGTTGTTTTTTATAGCTGGGTTAATTTCGTTTTTATTGGCACACGTTTTATTCATTAAAATTGTAATTGATAGAATCGAGAAAATTGATTTAAAAACAGCGTTGATTTCTTCAATTCCGTTTATAATTGTAGCTGGTCTGCTAGTGAATACTTTAAAAAATTCTTTAAATGAAATGCTAATTCCTGTAATAATTTATGGTTTGGTAATTTCCGCTTTTGGTACAGTTGCATTGATTGATTATTTAAAAACGAAATCGAAATCGGCTTTATTGATGCTTGTTGGAGCTGTTATTTTTATAATTTCTGATGCTACATTAGCTATTAATAAATTTTATGCACCTTCACATTCTTTAGAAATAGGAGTGATGGTAACGTATGTTTTAGCACAATATTCAATTTTCAGATCTATGATTTTAGTGAAGGAATAATTCATAAAAAAAACTTTCTCAATTGAGTGAGAAAGTTTTTAAGAATTACAGTTTTGAATAATTTTTATTTAGAAAACACCTCATTATGTTGTTCTTGAACTCTAATAAAGGTAGTTCGTTTTGTTAATTCTTTCAATCTACTGGCGCCTACATAGGTACACGTCGATCGTAAACCACCTAAAAAATCTTGTACGGTATTTTCAACAAGACCTCTAAACGGTATTTGAACAGTTTTTCCTTCGGAAGCTCTATATTCTGCAACGCCACCCACATGTTTGTTCATGGCAGTTTCTGAACTCATTCCATAAAATTGTTTGAACTTTTCACCATTAATTTCAATAGTTTGTCCACCACTTTCTTCATGGCCAGCAAGCATTCCACCAAGCATCACAAAATCTGCACCACCACCAAATGCCTTGGCAATATCACCAGGAATTTTACAACCACCATCAGAAACTATCTGACCGCCCATTCCATGTGCAGCATCCGCACATTCTATTATTGCGGATAGTTGTGGATAACCAACACCTGTTTTTACACGTGTTGTGCAAACTGATCCAGGACCAATTCCTACTTTTATAATATCAGCTCCTGCTAATAATAATTCTTCGACCATTTCACCAGTGACTACGTTTCCAGCCATAATGACTTTGTTAGGGTATTTGTCGCGTGTTTTTTTTACAAAATTTACAAAATGCTCTGAATATCCGTTCGCAACATCAATACAAATAAATTGAAGTTGAGGAAATTGAGTCATAATGGCTGCTAATTTTTTTGAGTCAACAGTTCCTGTTCCTGTACTTACGGCAATATAATTTATAATTTCGGGCTCTACAGAATTTATAAAATTACTCCATTCTTCAATAGAATAATGTTTATGGATTGCGGTAAATATTTTGTGTTCCGCTAATGCTTTTGCCATTTCAAAAGTACCAACAGTATCCATATTTGCAGCCATAATTGGAACGCCTGTCCATATATAATCACTGTGTAAAAATGAAAAAGTCCGTTCTAAATTTACTTGTGATCGAGAGCTTAATGTAGATCGTTTTGGGCGAATCATTACATCTTTAAACCCTAATTTTATACCTTGTTCTATGCGCATTTTTTTAAATATTAATTTTCTCTATTCTCTATTCTCAATACTCAGTATTACAACTAAACAATTATACTTTTTCCTTTAGCTGTAACATTACTTTCACTATCAAAATAAAAGTCAATTCTACCTAAATTTAAACCGTAGCAACCAACTTGATTTACCAATACATTTTCACCAATCATATTTTTAGCAATAGTTGGTTTTGGTAAAAAAGTATGGGTATGTCCACCAATTATTAAATCGATATTTTTTGTTTTAGCTGCTAATTCTAAATCGCTTATTCTATGTTGGTCTTTACTGTATTCATATCCCAAATGTGAAAGACAAATAATTAAATCACACTGTTCTTCATCCTTTAAAATACGTGTCATTTCTTTAGCTGTTTCAATGGGGTCATTATAAACGGTTTCTTTATATAATTTAGGATCTACCAAACCTTTTAGCTCAATTCCAAGTCCAAAAACACCGATTTTCAGCTCACTTTTCACAAAAACTTTATAAGGTTTTATGTAGGAATTTAATACCGTATTTTTAAAATCGTAATTAGCAGATAGAATATCAAATTTAGCATGAGGAAGTTGGGTAAGTAGCCCATCAACACCATTATCAAAATCATGATTTCCAATAGTTGCCGCATCATATTTTAACATGCTCATTAATTTAAACTCCAATTCACCTCCATAAAAATTAAAATAGGGTGTTCCTTGAAACATATCACCAGCATCTAATAATAAGGTATTCGGATTTTCAGTTCGAATAGATTCAATTAAAGTAGATCGTCTTGCAATTCCTCCTAAATTAGGATATTTGTAATGATTGCTTTCAAACGGGTCTATGTGACTGTGCACATCATTCGTATGTAAAATAGTAATTTTCTTCGTGTTGTCTTTTGAAAAGGATTGTAATGAAACGCCTCCTAAAGCTAAAAAAGTTGAAGCAACTGTGGTGTTTTTTATAAACTTCCGTCTTTCCATAGGTTTTATTTTTCTATAGTAATTCTGTTATCTAAAGTTGCTTTAATTGTATCGTTTTCAGATAAATAATCAATAATAGCATTTCTTAATTTATAATCTGTTGGGTATATGTTTATTGGATCTTTAAAAAAGTTCATGTTATCCCCTCCATTTTGTAAATAGTCAGTTGTCAATACAAAATATGTTTTCGACATATTAAGAGGTGCGTTGTTTATTTTTAATTGATAGCCTGTTTTTGTAATTTTTAAGTTAAATTGGCTAGAAACGGGTTGTGCTTTTCCAACTTGTATAATATAATCAGCAATTTCTTTTACCTTTTCAGCAGAAAGCTCTACAACAACAAGAGCGTTTTCAAAAGGCATTAAGTTAAACGCGTGCTCCATGGTAATTGGTCCAGCAGTAATTCCTGCTCTAATTCCTCCAAAATTTAACAGTGCAAAATCAACAGTTTTCCCAGTTCGAGTTTTAAATATGGCATTTCCTTTCCAATAAGTTAAATCTGCCATTAAATTCCCTAAGGTACTTTCCATTTCGCCATCTGTTCTATCCAAGTTTGTAGGCGTATAACTTAAACCTTGACTCATTTCTTTCCCCACATGCTCTTTATAAGGTTTTATAAAGTTTTCAATGTCTTTATTGGGTTTAATAGTTTCATTAATAGGTACTTGTTTGCCTTCTATTCTTGCTAAAGCGGGTAGGTCATTTTTACAACTAGTAGTTAATAATAGTGTAAAAAGACAAATAATAAAATATTTCATTGTTGAAGTACTAAGTATTTTAATTAATTTTGCCAATACAAATGTAAATATATATGATTTTTACAGGATTTAAACGAAAAAGTAATCAATTTTTTTTCAATAGAAATAAGGAAACACTACTTGAAAATTCAAGAGTAAAATCTTTAGATACTATAAAAAAAGTAGTGGTTTTGGTCAATAGCTTGTTGGAGTTAGAGGAAACCAAAGCAACACTTTCTAAATTGTTAGATATTTCTGAAAATGATATTGATGGAATTGTTTTTCAATTGAAAAAAAAGAAGGAAGAAAAGGATGAAATTATATTTACTCCTAAAGATTTTGGTTGGAATGGAGACGTAAAGACTGATAAGCTTGGGTTTATTTTAACAAATCAGTACGATTTGTTAATAAATTATAGTAAAGTTGAAAATGTTTATGTGAACTTGTTATTATTGCAGTGTAAAGTGGCTTTTAAAGTTGGATTTGGGAATTCAAATAAGGAATTATACGACTTTATTATTAAATGCGATGCTTCTGAAATATCCGTTTTTCACACTGAGTTGATTAAATATTTAAAGATTTTAAAGAAATTATAATGAAGGAATTGTTAGGGACTGGAGTAGCGTTAGTTACACCTTTTAATACTGATAAATCGGTTGATTTTGAAGGTTTAAAACGATTGGTAAACTTTCAAATTGAAAATGGTGTGAATTATTTAGTGGTTTTAGGAACTACAGGTGAACCAGCAACTTTAAATGCTCAAGAAAAACAACAAGTTAAACAAGCGGTTATTGAAGCAAATAATGGTAGAATTCCTTTAGTAATAGGTATTGGAGGAAATAATACAATGAATGTGGTTGAAGAAATTAAAACGTCTGACCTATCCGCATTTTGTGCTATTCTATCAGTTTCTCCATATTACAATAAACCATCTCAAGAAGGTATTTATCAACATTTTAAAGCAATTTCAGAAGCAAGTCCGTTACCAATAATAATATATAACGTTCCTGGAAGAACGGGTAGAAATTTTGAACCTAAAACAGTTTTACGATTAGCAAACGATTTTGAAAATATTGTAGCGGTAAAAGAAGCAGCTGGTGATATGGTGCAAGCATTGCGTTTATTACAACATAAACCTGCTGATTTTATGGTAATTTCTGGGGATGATATGATTGCGTTACCAATGACATTGGCAGGTGGAGCAGGCGTTATTTCGGTTATTGCACAAGCGCTTCCAAAAGATTTTTCAGCAATGATTCAAAAAGGATTGGACGGAGATATTGAAAGTGCTAATCAATTGCAATACAAAGTAATGGATAGTATTGATTATATTTTTGAAGAATGTAATCCTTCAGGAATAAAAGCGATGTTACAACAATTAAATATATGCTCTAATCAAGTTCGTTTACCTT
>JAGPIQ010000011.1 GCA_018054895.1 Lutibacter sp.
CAGAGCATCTTTAAAACTGAATATAGAAAAAGATTTTGGTGATGCGCGTGAACAATTGGCATTGAGTAATTCACAAATTGAAAGCCAAAAAACCAATATGTCTTTGGCTCAAGAAAACTATGATGGAATTAAAACTTCATATAGCGAAGGTGTAGCGAATTTAACCGAATTATTGGATACCGAGTTTGCATTGCGCCAAGCACAATCCAATTATTTAAACGCTTTACTCCAATCTAAAGTAGCAGAAGTATCACTATTAAAATCTAGTGGGAAATTATCTCAATTGATAGCCAATCCAGCAACAAATAAATAAAAAATCTACATATAATCAAAAAAATCCGCTTACTGAGCGATACCTAAATATGAAAACTAAAAATAGTATCATCATTACCATAGTTGTAGCCTTAATAATTTTAATAGGTTACATTTTATTCAACAACAAAAAAGAAATGAATGAATTGGCTACTGCTGTTCCAGATGAATTTGCAATTCCTGTTCAAACTGCTACGGTTGGAGAAAAAACCATTTCAAACGGGTTAACCGCAACAGGTGAATTTACAGGCTGGGAAGAGGTTATACTTGTTGCAGAATCTCAAGGAAGTATTGAATATTTAAAAGTTGAAGAAGGTCAAAAAATTAAAAAAGGGCAAGTAATTGCTAAAATTGATGCCGTGTCCTTAAGTTCTCAATTAAATAGTGCAAACTCAGCTTTTAAGAAAGCAGAAAAAGACGTTGCGAGATATGAGCGTTTATTAGAAGTTGGTGCAGTATCGCAAAGTGCCTTGGAAGATATTAGAATTCAACGTGAAAATGCCAGAGCAAACATCGCTCAAATAAATCAGCAATTAGGTTTTACCGCTGTGAAATCCCCAATTGATGGAATTGTGAATAAGTTGATGGTTGAAGAAACAAGTTTTGTTATGCCTGGAAATCAAATTGCAGAAATTGTACAAGTTGATAAATTAAAAATAATTGTGAATGTTGCAGAAGATAACCTTTCTAAACTAAAAGAAGGTCAAGCTGTTTCAATTAAAACGGATGTTTATCCACTAGAAACTTTTAAAGGAAAAGTAAGTAATATTAGCGTGAAAGCAGATGCTTCAAGAAAATTTCAAATAACAATAGAAGTTGAAAACACGAAAGAAAACCAATTAAGAGCAGGCTTATTTGCTGAAGTGAATTTTGACGCACTAAAAACCAACGAAACGGAAGCAATGGTTATTCCGCGTGAAGCCATTGTAGGTAGTATTCAAAATCCAGCAGTATATATTGTTAAAGATAGCACAGTAACACTTCAAAAAATTAAAGTTGGCGCAGTTATAAATGGAGATGTAGTGATACTAGAAGGCTTGCAAAATGGTCAACAAATTGTAACCAAAGGCATCATCAATTTAACTGAAGGCACAAAAATTAAAATAACAAACAACAAATAAGATGACTATAACAGAACTATCCGTAAAAAGACCAACACTCGCCGTAGTTGTCTTTACTATCATAGCGCTTTTAGGTATCTTAAGCTATAATACTTTAGGCTACGAATTACTGCCTAAAATAACATCGCCACAAATATCGATAAGCACAATATATCCTGGTGCTTCACCAAGTGAGGTAGAAAATTCAGTAACAACAAATATTGAAGATGCTGTAAGTGCTCTTGAAGGTGTAAAAAGTATTACGTCAACCTCACAAGAAGGTATTTCAATTGTGAATGTTGAGTTGACATATAATGCAGATGTTGATAAAGCATTGCAAGATGCGCAACGTAAAGTAAACAATATTGTTGGTCAATTACCAGATCAAGTAGATCAACCAAGTGTAGACCAATTTTCTTTTGATGATATACCAATTATGCGATTAGGGGTGTCTTCGGAAATGGATGTAAATGTGTTTAACGATTTAGTTGAAAATGAAATAAAAGAAAAATTATCCCGAATTGAAGGCGTTGCACGTGTGCAAGTTATTGGTGGAAATGAACGAGAAATACGAGTAAATGTTGATAGAGATAAACTGAAAGCTTACGGATTAAGTATTTTACAAGTAACACAAGCTATTTCAGCTGCTAATCTTGATTTCCCTACGGGAAACATAAAAAATGACAAGCAGCAAGTAACTGTTAGACTTTCAGGGAAATTTAAAGATGTAAATGATATTAAAGGACTTGAAATAACCACAGGAAATGGCTCAAGTGTTCGGATTGAAGATATTGCTGAAGTATATGATACCACCAAAGATGTAACTACAATTTCTCGTATTGATGGAATCAGCTCTATTGGTTTAACAATTACCAAACAAAGTGATGGAAATACGGTGCAAGTTGCAGATGATATTAAGAAAGAAATAGCAATAATTGAGAGTGAATATACAGATAAAAACCTACATATAGCAGTTGCACAAGATAGTTCTGTATTTACATTGGAAGCAGCAGATGCCGTAATTTTCGACTTAATGCTTGCCGTAGGATTGGTAGCAATTATAATGATGTTTTTCCTGCGTAGTTGGAAAGATTCAATCATTGTAATGGTGTCTATTCCAATATCTATTGTTGCCACTTTTATAGCGATGAACCTATTAGGTTATACGCTAAACTTAATGACATTGTTAGGATTATCATTGGTTGTAGGGATTTTGGTGGATGACAGTATTGTAGTACTGGAGCAGATTCACGCAGAAATGGAAAAAGGAAAATCCAGAATGGAAGCTGCGATGGAAAGTTGGAAAAAAATAGGATTGTCAGTTATGTCCATTACCTTGGTTTTAATTGCTGTATTCCTTCCTATCACTTTTGTAACAGGCTTAATTGCCGATTTATTAAAGCAATTTGCCGTTGTAGTTGCTTTTGCAACAGCAATATCATTGGTGGTTTCATTTACGTTAACACCATTGTTATCCTCTCGTTTTTCTGAAGTCATAACACTTGATTCAAAAAAACTATTACACAAGCCATTAATTGCTTTTGAAAGCTTTTTAACTGGAGTGAATAATTTGTATAAAAACATATTACAATGGACACTTACCAGAAAACGTGTAACCGCATTTTCATTATTATTTTTAGTATTTGCATCATTTTCATTACTCGTTTTTGGATTTATAGGAAGTGAATTTGTAAAAAATGGAGACAATGGAGAATTTATTGTAGAATTAGAATTACCAAAGGAGTCAACCATTGAAGAAACAAATTTAGCTACTTTGACTGTAGAAGATATTTTATTGAAAGATAATATTGTTTCTTCTGTATTTTCAACAGTTGGAACAGGAACTGGTGGAAGCGGAAACTCGTCAAACTTGTCACAATTAAATGTAAAAATGATTAGTCCAGATAAACGTTCCATAACTTCGGAACAGTTTGCAAGAGACATCAAAATAAAATTGACGAAGGATATTCCTGGAATAAAATTTAAAACGGCTGCTGTAGGAATGGTTGGCGGAAGTACTGCCGGACCTATCCAAGTTTTATTGGTAGGTAGTGATATTGATGTGTTAATGGATACCGCTGAAGAAGTAAAACGAACTGTTGAACGTGTAAACAGTACCCGTGAAGTAGAATTATCTGCTAAAGGAGGAAATCCAGAAGTAGCTATTGAAGTGGATCGTGATAAAATGGCAGCGTTAAATTTAACAATGAGTACCGTTGGGAATACAATGCAAAATGCTTTTGCTGGTAATACGCAGTATAAATTTCGTGATGGTGAAAATGAGTACGATATTAATGTAAAACTTGACCAATTTGATCGTCAAAATATAGAGGATATTAAAAAAGTGACTTTTTTAAATTCCATTGGCGAATTGATAGAATTACAACAATTTGCAGCAGTAAATCAATCTACAGGACCTTCTAAATTACAACGAGATAATAAAAGAAGTAGCGTAAGTGTTGGTGCACAAGTTGTTGGTCGCCCAGTAGGAACAGTTTCAGCAGAAGTACAAACTGCTATTGAAGCAATGGAACTACCAAAAGGAGTTTCCTTTGAAATGGGTGGAGATTTGGAAAGTCAAACAGAAGCGTTTGCTAGTTTAGGGTTGGCTTTATTAATGTCTATTATTCTTGTGTATTTAATTATGGTGGCATTATATGAAAGTTATGCGTACCCATTAGTAGTTATGTTTTCTGTACCAACAGCAATGATCGGAGCATTCTTAATATTGGCATTATTTAAAGAGAGTTTAGGAGTATTCACATTCTTAGGGCTGATAATGTTGGTTGGATTGGTTATAAAAAATGCAATTTTAATAGTAGATGCGGCAAATCACTTTAAAAAAGAAGGAATGGATAGTATTGAGGCTATTGTAAATGCTGGACTTTCTAGATTACGACCTATTTTAATGACGACCCTTGCCATGGTTATCGCCATGATTCCTATTGCATTTGCAGCAGGAGCAGGTGCCGAATGGAAAAATGGATTGGCAATGGTTTTAATTGGTGGTTTATCAAGCTCTTTAATATTTACAGTAATTATTGTTCCGGTAATGTATGTTGTAATAGATATTTGGAAAGGTGATATCAAAAGAAATGTAGCGAAAGAAAACGCTAAAGAAATTTCAAAAATAGAAGTGCATACAGCGCATTAGAAAATAAGCGGTTCCAAACCTTTCATATATTGATTATTAACATACATCATTGAAAGGTTTGAGAATCCACAAAATAAATGATTAAGCTTTACTTTAAAGCAAGTAAAAAAAACAATCAATAAAGAAAATTAAAAAACCCTAAACTTTCAAATTTTTATAAAATGAGAAAAATTGTATACATATCTGGAGCATTATTTAGTTCCATCACACTTTTATCTGTGCTATTTAAGATGCTTCATTTTCAAGGAGCTCAAATAGTATTGATGATTGGAATTGTAGGATTGGCATTAATTTTTATTCCACTTTATGCTATATACAGATACACTAAAAATAAACAAAAATGATAGATTTAATAATTAAAAAAATGATTAGAAATATATTTTTTATCAATTTCGTACTTATTTCAATATTTGCCAGTGCTCAAGTAAAGCAATCTAAACTTAAAAATGTTACAGATAGCATTATAAGGGCCGAATTTCCAAGAACAAGAGTTTTTAATATTGAATATGGACACTCATTTTCGCGTGATTTCGAATCAAAAGTATTTGACGAAAATTTTCAGAAAGGAGAAATTACCAACCAAAAAAGCATCAATTTATCAGCAAATATTCCTATTTACAACTATAAGAAATGGACATTTACAGCTTCAGGAAATTACAAGTTTAACGAATTTGAATTCAACAATTTGGACAATATTTCAACTTCCACACTTTTTGAACAAAATGGTACAGTAAATTTTCATAATTTTTCAACAGCAATTAGCACAACGCTTTTTTCATCACTTTTTAAAAAACCATTAATTTACAATGGTAGTATTATTGTTGATGGAAATGATAAAGGAATTGAACGGTTAAAAGCATTTATTGGCGCTTCTATTATTTTAAAAAGAACGGCAAATACGACTATTACAACTGGTTTAATTGCCTTTATAGATCCAACGTCTCAAATTCCATTTTTTCCAACATTTACCTACAATCATAAATTTGAAAATTCTCCTTGGGAATTCGATTTTATTCTTCCGCAAAGAGTTATCTTTAGAAGACCAATTTCATCTTTTGGAAGATTATCCTTAGGAACTGAGTTTGGTGGAAACGGTTTTTATGTGAATGTAAACGAACCTAACTTCCCTGAAGTTTTTGAATATAGTCAGCTAGAAATAAATAGCGGTGTAACCTACGAACATAAATTATCTAACAATTTAATTGCAACTTTTAAAGGTGGTTTAACTAACTTTGTAAGTAACCGATTAACTGAAAAAGGAGAACCCAATAAGGATTATATTTATAAAAATAAGCAAGATGCAACGGGCTATTTTAATGTTGGATTTTCTTTTAACCCTTTTGCTAAAATGAAAAAATAATCCAGCAACAGCGCTCAATTATTTAGTAGAATTATACCTAAACGAATGTCCAATTTAAAAAACATCCATTGACAAAATGTTTAAAATCTTTTCAATATATCTAAAAAATTTGTTGTTCATTTTGTTGATAATAGGTACTCAACAAATAAGCGCACAAAACAAAAAGCCGAAAGTAGCTTTAGTATTAAGTGGCGGTGGTGCAAAAGGAGTTGCGCACATTCCAATATTGCAAACACTTGATTCATTGGGTATTGTGCCAGATTTAATTGTTGGTAATAGTATGGGCAGCATCGTTGGAGGTTTGTATGCTATGGGTTATTCTGGTGACAGTATTGCCAATATTGCCTTAAATGCAAATTGGGACGAACTTATTGGCGGTGGAGTTTCTTTAAAAGATGTTAGTGTTGAAGAAAAAAGTGAGTATGGTAAATATCAAATAGGATTAGATTGGACAGATGGAAAAATAAATACTGGAACTTTTTTAGTAAATGATCAAAACATACGAGAGTTTATTTCGTCACTCACCTATTCTACCTATGCAATTAATGATTTTGATAATTTACCCATACCTTTTAGAACCATAGCAACGGATATTATAAATGGCAAAGAGGTAATATTCGATAGCGGATCTTTGGCTTTTGCTATGAGAGCAAGTATGTCCATTCCTGGAGCTTTTTCAGCTGTACCTTATGAAGATACGCTTTTGGTAGATGGTGGACTGCTAAATAATTTTCCAGTAGATGTGGCAAAAAATATGGATGTAGATATTATTATTGGAAGTGATGTTGGCGTGGGAACGGTAACTAAAGAAAAACTAAATAATATTGGAGCTTTGCTTTTTCAAACTGGTATGTTGAGTAGCAATGTAAAAACGCCTGAAAACCGCAAGCTTTGTGATATTTTAATTGACCATAGTAGCAATTTATCCTATTCTACGGGAGATTTTGCGAAAGTAAACATTCTTTATAATGAAGGTAAAATTGCTGTTAAACAGAATATAGCTGCTTTAGTAGATTTATCAAAAAAACTAAAAGAATATAAACAGAGGGAGCCTAAACTACCCGATGCTCAAGAGGAATTTATTTTAGACACCATAGCATACAATGGAATTAGTAAAGCCAACCTTGCCCTTGTAAAAGCAAGAACAAATATTAAACCTCATAAAAAATACACACGTGAACAAATTGCAAGTGGTTTAAATAGAGCTATGGGAACGAACCTTTTTAGTCAAATTACCTTTAACCCTTTAATTGATGGTGATAAATTAGGATTAGAACTGAATGGTTTCGAAAAATCAAAACATCAGGTAAACGGTTCACTCCATTTTGATGGAAACAATGGAGCAGGTGTTATTGTAAATTATTTAGGGAGAAACATTATAGGCAATGCTTCACGTTCACTTATCACCATTGATATTGCCGAAGAGCCAAAATTCCGTTTGCAATACCAGAAAAATTTTAGCCACGATAGAAATTGGTGGTGGCGTTCTGAAGTTTTTGGACAACAATTAAAACAAAAAGTTTTTCTTGGAGGAGAAAATGTTGATAACTTACGATACCGTTATTTCGAATTCGACAACCAACTGAACAGAAATCTAAGTTTCTTTAAAAGCTTTGTTGGCTTAGGTGTAAAATATCAAAACACTAATTTAAAACCAACAATAAACCCAGAACTCAATGGAAATATTTTTAGCCTTGACAAATACAATTTTAATGCTATTGAGTTTTACCTACAATACGAATATAATAGTTTAAATGAAGTTCATTTTGCTACAAATGGCACGTTCCTTCAAAGTAACCTCAGCAAATCGTTACACAATACAATTGATGTAAAATTTTCTGACCCAACCTTTGCAAATGTTAATGGCGCTACCAATAATTATACAAAACTGGGTATAAACTTTGAAAAAAGATCCCCTGTAAAAAGTAAAACTATTGCAATTATTGGGTTTAATTCCGCATTTATTTTTGAAGATACTATGGGTGATAGTGATGTTTCTCTTTCAGAATTTGGAGTAGGAGCAAATTATTTACTTGGAGGAAATATAGTAAACCCAAGAAAAGATAGTTATATTTTTCCAGGATTAAATGAAAGCGAATTAACCGCAAGCCAGTTTGTAAAACTAAACCTCGGATTGCAAATAAACTCTATGCATAACATCTATATAACACCTCATATTGATGTAGCTTCTGTCGGCTTTGGAAATTTTGATGAGTATATAAAAGATGCCTTTTCGCCAAAAGGAAGATGGGTAAATTCGGAACAAGCTAGTATATTAGTATCTGCTGGAACTATGTTTTCTTACAATTCAATTTTAGGACCTATAAATTTTGATGTCTCTTGGGTAAATAACACTGATAAAGTCAGGCTTTTTATTGGTATTGGGCTACATTTTAATCGTTAAAAATATTTTTTTTTAGCAATACCCTACTCTGTTATAGGTCTGGAACATTCAATATTATGATACAAGTTTCAAATAAGTTAATTTGAATTTCAGCGGGTAAATATCTTCTATCTCCACGCTAATTTGAGTTTTAATACCTTTAAATGTACTGATGCAGCGCTTAAATCTATACTCTAAAAAACCGTTTACAGAACAAACTGCGTGTAACTTATATCCATCATAAAATAATTTTCAATTCTATACTTTTAAATTCTGAAGTGACACTTAGACTGATTAATTCCAAATCACTCATCTTTGGTTTACTCCTTTGATAGGTTAAAAGTTGTTCTTTTGATATTCTTCTTGAAATTTACAATATTTTTTAAAAATTTACATTTAAATTACTCATTATAAATAATTTGCTGTTAAATCAATTTACTAATTTTCAATCAAATGGCTACTTTTCCTTTTTAAATCATAATGCACAACGAGCTCTTTTAATATAATTCTATAAATTACTTTTAAAACAAAAAAAAACCTACACTATGAAATTAGATTTCATAGTGTAGGTTTTTTTTACAATTGCTATTCTATTAATATCTATAAACAATTGCATTAATACTCATTCCTGCTCCCACTGAGGCAAAAATCACAATATCACCTTTCTGAATTGAATGGTTTTCAATTTTGCCTAATTTAACCAAATCAAATAATGTTGGAACCGTAGCCACAGAACTGTTTCCTAATTTATGAATGCTCATTGGCATTACATCTTCAGGTACTGATTTTTTATATAAACGATAAAACCTTTTTAAGATAGCTTCATCCATTTTTTCATTTGCTTGGTGAATAAATACCTTTTTAACTTCTGAAATATCTACACCACTTTTATCAAGTGCTGTTTTCATTGCTAAAGGAACTTTATTTAAACCATATTCATAAATTTTTCTTCCATGCATTTTTATATAACGAACTTTTTCATCTTCGTCTTTATGGTATGATTTTCCAAAAAACAAGTGATAACATTCATCCAACACATCCGTTTGTGCAGCATGGCTCAAAATACCAGAATTCCCCTCTCCTTCACTTTCTATAGCTTCAATAACACAAGCTCCTGCTCCATCTGAATAAATCATAGAATCTCTATCGAAAGGATCTACCATTCTTGATAAGGTTTCTGCGCCAATTACCAAACATTTTTTTGCAATACCAGCCTTAATATAAGCCTCTGCTTGAATAACTCCTTGTACCCATCCTGGACATCCAAAAACAATATCGTATGCAACACAACTAGGGTTTTGTATACCTAAACTACGCTTTACCCTTGCGGCTAAGCTAGGCAACATATCACTTTGAATTAAATCACTTTTAATGTCCCCAAAATTATTAGCAACAATAATATAATCCAACTCTTCTTTATTTATTTTAGCATCGTCAATCGCCTTTTCAGCTGCAAAAAAAGCTAAGTCTGACGTTACAAATTCCGCCGAAGCATACCTTCTCTCTTCAATACCAGTAATACTTTTAAACTTTTCTATGATAATTTCATTGTCATAACCAAATGAAGTACCGTCTTCATTTAAAAATTCGCTATCCAAAAATTCTGAATTTTTTTTAACGAGTGTAGGAATATAACTTCCAGTTCCTGTAATTACTGATTTTAATGTCATTCTTAATTTTTTGTAAATTTACTACAAATTTAGTTCTTTTTAAATTCTCCTATTCTTATTTCCATCACCGTTGCAATGGACAATGCTCTTGATTTTGCGTTATGTGCATTTTGCCCCTCAAAAAAACCATCAACAGTTGCGTTAAAGTGGCTCAACCAATGTGTAAAATGTATTTTTTGAAATGGCTTTTGATTTTGCATTTCTATATGCGGTTTCATAGCGTTTTTTTGATATGCTCCAGAATAAAAAATAATATTATCCCAAAAATCGACCAAAACTTGAAGATGCTCTTCTAATAAAATTGGATCTTCTAATTCCTTAAAAAAATGAATCATCACCTCATCATTCATCAATTTTACATAAAATTCCTTTACAATTTTATAAACATCCTCTCTATTTTCAATATCTTTTTTCAACATCATTTATTATAAAAAAGATTTATCAAATGCTATAGGAAGCAAATCTAAAATTGAATTCATTTTTAACACTTTTCCTTCTTCACCCATAAAATAGATTTCAATAGGTTGTTCTTGCTTCAATTCATACTCAAGCATTGTTTGACGACAACCACCGCAAGGTGCAACAGGTTCCGTTAATAATTGAGAACTCGAACTTGCCGTAATAGCCAATGATTTAATTATTGCTGAAGGAAATTCAGAAGCAACTTTCCAAATAGCGACACGCTCTGCACACATTCCAGAAGGATACGCAGCATTTTCTTGATTATTCCCAGAAACCATTTTTCCGTTTTCTAATAAAAAAGCAGCACCTACTTTAAATTTTGAATACGGCGCATAGGCATTTTCCTTTGCATGTTTAGCCGCATTCATTAACTTTTTTATTTCTTCAGGAAGTTCCTGTATAGAATTGAAAATGGTAACTTCTGTATTAATTTCAATTTTTTTCATTAAAATTATAATTATACTCTAAATTATTGTACTTCAAATAATTGACCAAAATCAAATGATAATGAAAAACGAAGGGTATTTTCTAGAGGGTTATTAATATCAGAAGCATTAAATAAATAAGAAATATCTAAGCGTGAACTTTTAAACTTAAACCCAGACCCAAGAGTAAAATATTTACGATCTCCTTTTAAATCACTTTCATTAAAATATCCAGCTCTAACGGCAAAAGAATTATCATACATATATTCTCCTCCTAATCCCCACGTAAATTCTTTCAATTCCTCACTAAATCCACCTGGTGCATCACCAAATGATTCAAAAATACCTCCAATAAAATTTTGTTCATTACTATCATTTTCAGGATTTGGTGTAGGAACCAATAATTTATTAAATTCTAAATTAACACTTACTTTATTAAAATCATCCAAAATAAAATCAAATCCACCACCAATTTTTAAATTAGTTGGAATAAAATTTTCATTGCCATCATCGGTATAAGAAACTTTTGGCCCAATGTTTGAAACATTAAAACCACCACGCCAAACACCATTAAAATCTCCATAATGAGCTTCTTCAGATTGAAAATAACCAGAAATATCAACCGCGAAAGTGTTTACAGGTCTCAATGTAGTATTACCAGACTTAATACCTAAATCAGAACGCATATAACGTAAGGTAACCCCCATTGCATAGCTTTCACTCAATTTTAAAGAATACGACCCATCTAACGAAAATTCATTTAAATTTTCAGTCCCTTGATCACCTCCAAAATCATCGGTTAAATCTATTTGACCTAAATTAAAATATTTTAAGCTTGTTGCCCAAGCACTTCTTTCATCAATTTTATTAGCAAAAGAAAAACCACCTAAAAAAACGTCATTCGTCAATTCACGTAACCAAGGTGTATAGGTAATCCCTACCGCAAATTGAGAAGGCATAAAGGCATATTTAGATGCGTTCCAATGTTGTGAATAGGCATCTGGCGACGTTGCAACTCCTACATCTCCCATACCACCAGCTCTAGCATCTGGAGCTATTAATAAAAATGGTGTAGCGGTTGTTATTGGGTTTGGAACATCTTGTGCCATACTTTTTGTAAATACGACCATTAAAACTAATAGTATTGAAATTTTTCTCATAAAGGTTTATTTAACTGTGCAAATATCTTAATTTCTTATTGAAGTATCACTAACTTTTCTATTTTTTCGGAAATTGAATTGGAATTAACGGCTTTTACTTTTAATTTATAAATGTAAACACCCTTTCCTATTTTTGAACCAAAATCATCTAATCCGTTCCAACTTATTGATTTACACAAGTTTCCTTCCGTTTGAATAGATTCATTTATAGTTTTTACTAATTTACCTGAAACTGTAAATATTTGAACTTGAACATTTAACAATTCATTTGGTTTATTATGATTGAACCAAAATTCGGTATAATTAATAAAAGGATTTGGATAATTTAGCACATTGGACAAAACCAAATCTTGATCATTAACTACAATAAAGCTAAACGCTGTTTCAGATAAATTATTATAAGTATCCCAAACTTTTAAAGTTATAGTATGAAAACCAGGTGCTAAATCCCGAAGTTGGTAACTTACTTTTCCTTTTTTAAAGTCGTCTAATTCGGTTTGGTAATAATCATTTAATATAATGGGATTTGAAACATCTCCGTCAATAATAGCTACTATATCGTGGTCAACGGCAGTAATAGACGTATTTACTCCACTTTCATCTTCAATTACAGCAATTAAAAGTGGAGATTCATTTACATTCTCTCCATTAACAAAGTTTAGATCATTTAAATACAAATTAACTTTTGGACCAGTTTCATCAATTGGCGCATCTGAATTAATACCTCCAATAAAAATATCATTCGTATAACCAGCCTTATCCAGTTCGGTATTGTTAGCATAGAAACTAATTTTACCTTTACCATAAGCAATTTTCAAATCTTTTGGAGCTATAAAATCGAAAGAAAAAACACCATTTACCACTTTTGAACGACCAGAAAACAACTTACTTTCCAGAACATCAAATTCCATTTTTTGATTTTGTAAATCATTATCAAGGGTTGTTTTAAGTATCGGTTTGTCAAAAACAACCACATTTAATTCACCATTAAAATTAGTTAAAGGTTGATCATTTATATCTGTCACTACACCTTCAAATTTTGTATAAGAAAGTGCTTTTATAGTATCTAATCCCTTAGAAATATTCTTTTCGTTCATTTTCAACAACTTAACATTTGGCTTAGGAGCTGCTAAATTCATTGCTGGATCGCCTATGTTAAAAATAAAAAAACGTTGATTTGTAGAAAATTGATTTTTGGTTTGCACCAATGCTTCTGAAACTGTGTAATTTTCATTATTAAAACTTAATAATGGTTTTATAAATGCCTCATTTAAAGACTGCCCTACACTTATAAAAATTTCTCTGGTAGTTGTAACTAATGCTGCGGCTCCACCATTCTTATTCCAAAATAAATATTCTCCTGCTGTTTTCCTTAAAGGGTTATCAAACCTTGAAAATTGGCAGGTAATTGTGACAAATAATGGTAATTTATTTTTATTTTTTAAACCTTGAATCATTGGAATATCAAAAATTATTTCAGATGCCAATCCACTTTCACCTCCATGACCAAAATAATCTACTAAAACGGTTCCACTTTCAACTTGATTCAGAATATCTAAATTAACAGTTGGGTATCTTTTCCCTCCTGAAGTTGTTTCTTGTTTATAAGCATCTAAATAAATTTTCTTTAAGTTAAACTCAGGACGTTTTACAGCTATTGAATCTGCAATTTTTTCCACTATTTCTTGTAAAACTTGTTCGCCTGACGCATCAATATCATCAGCTATAAGTGTTACATTCGTTCTCCAACTTCCATAGGCATTTTGACTGTAGTAGTTTAAAATTTTATCTACAACATTTTCAGCTTCCAACACATCAGTAACCGGAATTCTACCCGTCGCAACATCTTGTTTTTCAAAGTACGACAATTCCCCTTCTTCTTCATCCATCATCCCATAATAGTCATCCGTTACATAAGAAGACGCTAAATTAAAACTTTCGAAGGCTTCAAAAACTGGCACAATATTGTTGTTTCCTCCTATCCTATTTTTGTAATCAAAGGATGCATCTCCAAATAAACAAACATATTTCACCTTATTTGTAGTAGCAGTATCATACAAATGTTTTATAAAATCTCGTATTCCTGTTAAGTCTGGTGAACCCGATGCAAATTCATTATAAATTTGGTTCAACCGTACAACTTCAACTTTTAACCCTGAATTAATTCGATGATAATTCGCCAATCTTTCCGCTTGATTCACCAAATAATCTTGCGTAACAATCACATAATCAACATCTTTTAACGCGTGTAAATTTTGGTTTTGAACACTACTTTCCTTCAGTTTAATTGGCTTATAATAATTAGTTGTAAGTACAACATACTCTTTTAATGATCCTCCAATAGCATTAAACAAAAACTCACTTCCAGTCTCTACTTTACTTTTAATAATTTTTATGGCGAACGGGTTAGAAACATCCCAAACCATATCAATTGCAGATTTATTTCCAATATTAAACTCAACAAGTCCATTGGTAGATAGTATATCAAAATTTCTGAAAGAAAATTGATTGGCGCCCGCAATTAATTTCTTTTTCCCCAAAACCTCAATATAATCTAAAAATGCTCTAACAGAAGGGTTTCCTCCATTATTAAATTCAACATCAACTTTTACCGAATTCCCTGTAGCTACTATTTGACCTGAATTTTGAACTGCTGCCGCATGAGTTAAACCACTTGATGCTGGGAAATTTAGAGTATACAAACTTTGATCATTCACCTTTACCAACATTGTAGATGAAAGTCCCGACTCAACAACACCTCTTACTCTTACAATAATATTTGAAGAACTATCTATATTTTCAAAAGGAATTATATATTGCTTTTTATTTTGAATTGTATAATTATCTCCAAACCATTGCTGACCAACTTGATATAAGTTTGTTTCATCTTTTTCAATAAAAGTATAATCATGGAACGTGGAATATTTTACACTCGGGCTGCCTTGCTCGGCAGTTTCAGCAACAATCCGTTTTCCTACAGAGCCTCCTAGTTTTATAAAATAATAAGATTCATCCGAATAAATATTATTTTGATGATTGATGTTCGCTAAAGTTGGGCTGTTGGGAATTTTCCATTGATGCGGTCCTTTTCCATAAAATAAAATATAATCGTTTCCATCAAATTTCCCATCTTCCTCACCTTGAACAAAAAGCGGCACTTCCATTAAATCATCATACCTGAAATCACTGTTTTTAGTAGGTAGCATTCCTCCTCCATTTCCAAATAATTGAATGTTTTTAGGATTAATCCCGTCTAAATTAATACCTAAACTTTGTAAAAATGGCTTATCCAATTTAAACACACCTGTAGTATCTATCGCAAATTTAAACCATGTTCCTTCACTCAATACTGAATTTACAGCTAACTGTTTATTGCTCTTTTTAGAAACTTGCTCAACTGTGTACTCTAAATCAAATGATACTATTTTTTTTATTGAAATACCATCGTTTACGTATGGGTGAACTTGTAAAGTTGCCAAATTTTGAAACCTGTCATTTACGGAATGAAGATCCGTTTTAGGAGTATTTGCTATTAAATTAACATCTCTAAAAATTGAAGGTGCAATTTCAGCATCTTCAAAAACAACATTTTTTATAGAAAATTGTTTAATTTTTTTACCGTTTTCCAATTTCCAACGATCATTAAAAACTGGCCATAAGTCATCATTTAATAATTGCCCTTCTATGATTTCAGTAAAAATAGAATTGGAAGAATTAATTGAAAACGAAACATTATTCCCCCACTCTAATTGATATTTTTTTACAATAACTTCCTGTGCTACAATAAGTTTACAGTACAAAAAAATAAAAATAAGAATTCCTTTCTTGAAATTTTTCATATAAATTAACCTGAAAATATTTAATATAGTACAACATTACATATAATAAAGAATAAAAACAATCGTTAGTAAAGAAACATAATTAAAAAAAAACTTGCTAAAAAATTTAATTAATGTAAATTGCAGCACAAAACCCAAATTGAATTTAAGAATGAAATTGAGTCATATATATAGTATTTTAAGAGTATGTATCATCGCTTTAGCCTTGGTAACTTTTACTTCATGTCAGAACAAAAATTCTAAAAAAACATCCTCCTTAACTGGCTGGACTTCAAGCGATAAAAAATCCTCTGGCTTTTCAGTAGCGGATGATTTTAAAGGTTCTCAAACACCTCCTGGAATGGTTTTAATAGAGGGTGGTTCTTTTACTATGGGACACGTACAAGATGATGTTTTATTTGATTGGAATACAACTCCAAACAAGCAACAAGTGCGTTCTTTTTACTTAGACGAAACGGAGGTAACAAATTCGGAATATTTATTTTACTTAGATTGGACTGAAAAGGTATTTCCTAAAAACGATATCAATTATGAGCACATTTATTTTTCTGCTGTTCCTGATACATTAGTTTGGAGAGATGTTTTAGGATCCAACGAATTGCTTACTGAAAATTATTTAAGACACCCTGGTTTTGCTGATTACCCTGTAATTGGTGTTAGTTGGATACAGGCCAATCAATACTGTACTTGGAGAACTGATCGTGTAAATGAGAAAATTTTAATGGATAAAGGTATCTTAAAAGATATTTACAACTTAGATGTTCCTGTGAATGGTCAAAACAGTTTTAATACCGACGCTTATTATAGTAATGTAAATGCTTCTTTTGGTGGTAATAAAGATATTTACAAAAAAGGAATTACAGACAATGTGCAAAGAAAAAAAGGAGAACCTAAGCCTGCAAGTGGTGAATTTTCAGGTAGACAAGTTAAAGTTTCTGACGGTATTTTAACTGCTAAATTTAGACTTCCAACGGAAACTGAATGGGAATATGCAGCAAAAGCTGTTATAGAAAACAGAGAATATAACAACACACGTGGTCGTAAAAAATATGCATGGGAAGGTAAATACACCAGAAATAAATCTAAAAGCGAAAAAGGAGATCAATTAGCAAACTTTAAACAAGGAAAAGGAGATTATAGTGGAGTTGCAGGTTGGAGTAATGATGGTGCGGATATTTCAAATAAAGTAAAATCTTACAGTCCAAATGCTTTTGGGTTGTACGACATGTCTGGAAATGTTGCAGAATGGGTATCTGATGTTTATAGGCCGATAATAGATAATGATGCGAACGATTTCAACTATTTTAGAGGAAATATTTTCACCAAAAAACTAATAGATGCAGAAGGAAATGTTGTTATTACAGACAATGCATCTGTACAATATGACACTTTGGATAACGGAAGAATTATTCCAGAATCATTGCCTGGAACTGTAAAATACGTTCCTATAACAAAACGAGATGCTTACATGCGTGACAATTATGAAAAAGCATACAATATTGACGCAAAAGATGGTGATTTAGCTTCAACAAATCAATATGCTAAAAATGAAGATGAATTAACGCAACAGCCTCGTATGTACAATTCTCCTGTTAAACCAAGAAGAATTGGTGAAAGTGGCTTAATAATGCAAGAATATGACATGGTGACTAGAAACACCTTAATTAGTGACAAAGCACGTGTATATAAAGGTGGTTCATGGAAAGATAGAGAATATTGGTTAGATCCTGCACAACGTAGATATTTACCTGAATATATGGCAACAAACTATATTGGTTTTAGATGTGCTACAGATAGAATTGGACCAATGACAAATGAGAGTAGAAAACCAACTACATCCAAAGCACGATATTAATTTTAGTTTATAAAACAATACAGCCTCACTAAAATTTAGTGAGGTTTTTTTTAGTCCTTTTTATGAAAACAACACAACTTTATCCACTTTTTTTAGAGTGTTCCTCCGTAGATACTGATACTCGAAAAATTAGAAAAAACAGTATTTTCTTCGCCCTAAAAGGTGATAATTTTAATGGAAATTCGTACGCTCTTGAAGCATTAAAGTTAGGCGCTAAATATGCTGTTGTTGATGAAGAATCCTATAGCAACCATCCAAATATAATATTGGTTAATGATTGCTTAACTGCACTACAACAATTAGCCAACATTCATAGAAAAACACTAAGAACACCTATTATTTCACTTACTGGAAGCAATGGAAAAACGACCACCAAGGAATTAATAAATACTGTTCTTTCAAAGAGATATAAAACTGTAGCCACCATAGGAAATTTAAATAATCATATTGGAGTTCCATTAACATTACTTTCTATGACTGAGTCTACAGAAATAGGAATTGTTGAAATGGGCGCCAATCATTTAAAAGAAATTGAACTTCTATGTAGTATTGCCGAACCTAATTACGGTTATATTACCAATTTTGGAAAAGCACACTTAGAAGGTTTTGGCAGCGTTGAAGGTGTTGTAAAAGCAAAATCAGAGTTGTATGATTCCTTAAGAAAAAACAACGGAATAGCATTTATAAATACCGATGATGAAAAGCAAGTAAACCAATCTAAAGAAATTGAATGTGTAAATTTTAATGGCGCTGAAATTATTTTTTTAGAAGCCAATCCTTTTGTAAAAGTCCAATATAAAGATACTGTAATAACAAGTCAGCTTATAGGGAAATATAACTATAACAATATTGCCGTAGCAATTGCTATAGGTGCTTATTTCGACATTACAATTAATTTGATAAAAGAAGGGATTGAAAATTATATTCCATCAAACAATCGCTCTCAAATTATTGAAAAAGATAGTAATAAAATTATAATGGATGCATACAATGCTAACCCAAGTAGTATGACTGCTGCACTTGAAAACTTTCAACAATTAGATAGCGATAATAAAATAGCTCTTTTAGGAGATATGTTTGAGCTTGGTAATGAAAGTGCTGCTGAACATCAAAAAATAGCAGAAATAGCGACTAACTCTAATTTTAACGAGGTGTATTTAATAGGAAAAGCATTTTCTACAACGAATGTAAAAAATGCTTTTATATATGATAGTTTTGAATCTTTTAAAAATTCAAAAGAAAAATTAGCTTTTTCAAATGCCACTATTTTAATAAAAGGCAGCAGAGGAATGGCTTTAGAACGAATTCTAGATTTATTTTGATTTCAACTTTTCTTGGTGAAATTCAATTAAACCATCTATGGGCCTTCTGACAATTTTTCCTAAAACAATTTTGTAATAGTTGGCTACATCTTCAATAATATCCTTACCAAAGAAAGCAATAGATCCAACAAAATGTACTGGAACTTCTTCGCATTCTTTATAGGTTAAAATTCTATTTTTAAAGAACTCAACAATACCTGCTCTAAGTACTTTATTAAAATAAGCGGTACGCTCATTTTTTAATAAAAACTCAGCAAATGTTGCTAAATATGCATTGGGATTTTCTTCTTTATAGATATTTCTTTTAATGGTATCAGCCGCTAACTCATATTGCTGTTCAAAAAGCTTAGCTTCTTTACTAGGCATTTTACCATAATAATAATCTTGGATTAATTTTTTTCCAAAATAATTACCACTGGCTTCATCCATTAAAATATACCCTAATGAAGGTACTCTAACCTCTACATCATGGCCATCAAAATAGGAACTATTAGATCCAGTTCCTAGAATACAAACAATTCCTGGCTGAGTTGTTACTGCATATACAGCAGCAAAAGTATCTTCTTTAACTACAACTTTAGCATTTATAAAAAATGATTCAAATATGGACTTTAAAAGCACTGTCATTCTTTCAGTACCGCAACCGGCACCGTAAAAATAAACTTCAGTAATTTCATCTTTACAACTCGAAATCTCCTTGTTTTCATTTAGCCGAAATAAAATAGCTTCAGCATTTAAAATCTCTGGATTTAAACCATTTGTTCTTGTTTTAAAAACCTGGTCTCCAGATTTATCTAAACAAATCCAATCGGCTTTAGTCGAACCACCATCTGATATTAGAATCATTTTTTATAGTATAAATTTAATTAATTACTTAACGTTTGCAATGTAAGTAGCTAAATCAACTAATTTAGTTGAGTAACCAAATTCATTATCATACCAAGCAACAATTTTAAAGAAATTATCATTTAAAGCGATACTTGCATCCGCATCAAAAGTACTTGTTAAAGTTTCAGAAACGAAATCTTGAGAAACAACAGCTTCTTCAGTATATCCTAAAACACCTTTCAATTCGTTTTCAGAAGCATGTTTAATAGCTGCTTTTACTTCAGCCCATGTAGCTGCTTTTTCAGTTCTTACAGTTAAATCTACAACAGAAACGTCAGCAGTAGGAACTCTAAAAGCCATACCTGTTAATTTTCCGTTTAATTCTGGAATTACTTTTCCAACAGCTTTAGCTGCACCAGTTGAAGATGGAATAATGTTTGTTAATGCACTTCTACCACCTCTCCAGTCTTTTCTTGAAGGACCATCAACAGTTAATTGAGTTGCAGTTGTAGCGTGTACAGTTGTCATTAAACCTTCAATAATTCCAAAGTTATCATTAATAACTTTAGCTATTGGAGCTAAACAGTTTGTAGTACAAGATGCGTTTGATACAATTGTATTAGCAGCAGTAATTTGTTTGTGGTTTACACCCATTACAAACATTGGAGCATCAGCAGAAGGTGCAGAGATTGCAACTTTTTTAGCACCAGCAGTAATGTGTTTTTGAGCACCTTCTAATGAAGTAAAGATACCTGTACAGTCTAATACTATTTCAGCACCTACTGCATCCCACTTTAAATCTTCTGGATTACGTTCAGCAGTAATTCTAATTTCTTTACCGTTAACAACTAAGTTTCCGTTTACTACTTCTACAGTTCCATTAAATCTACCGTGTACTGAATCATATTTTAATAAATAAGCTAAATGATCTACATCTAATAAATCATTAATACCTACTACTTCAATTCCTGGTCTGCTAACTGCTACTCTGAAAGCAATTCTACCAATTCTACCAAATCCGTTAATTCCAATTTTAATTGTTGACATTTTTATTGTTTTAATTTAATATTCAATTATTTATACTGATGTTATATCAGCCACTTTTAGTAATTCTTTATTTATATCGTGGTTCATTTTAATAGCTTTATTAAGGCCAACAGTTGTTACATGGTTATTTGTAATTCCAACCATAACACCTGTGGTTCTATCTAATAAAGCTTCCACTGCTGCAACTCCTAACCTACTCGCTAGAACTCTGTCGTAACAACTTGGTGATCCACCTCTTTGCATGTGTCCTAATACTGAAACTCTGATATCATAAAACGGATATTTTTCTTTGATATAGTCTCCTAATTCAAATACAGTTTTACCTATTTTATCTCCTTCAGAAACCACAACAATGCTTGATGTTTTTCCTTTTTCTCTACTTTTATCTAATGATTCAACCAATCTATCTAACCCCAAATTTTTCTCTGGAATCAAAATTTCTTCAGCACCAGCGCCAATTCCAGCGTTTAATGCAATAAATCCAGCATCACGTCCCATTACTTCAATAAAGAATAATCGGTTATGTGAACTTGCTGTATCTCTAATTTTATCAATTACTTCAACAACTGTATTTAATGCGGTATCATAACCAATGGTATTGTCTGTTCCGTAAATATCATTATCAATAGTTCCTGGAATACCAACAACTGGAAAATTAAATTCTTCAATAAATTTTAATCCTCCCGTAAAAGTTCCATCACCACCAATAACAATTAAAGCTCCTATTCCTGCATTTGTTAAATTTTCATACGCTTTAATTCTTCCTTCTTTTGTTCTAAATTCTTGCGAACGCGCTGACTTTAAAATAGTACCTCCTTTATTAATAATATTACTAACTTGACGCGCTCCAAGTGTTTCAAAATCCCCTGTAATCAACCCCTCATATCCTTGATAAACTCCTACACACTCTACATTATAATACGTACAAGCTCTAACAACTGCACGTATTGCTGCATTCATTCCAGGAGCATCTCCCCCAGAAGTCAAAACTGCTATCTTCTTAATTTGTTCCTTCATTCTTTAAAATTATATTCCAAAGGTACTTTTTACAGCCTATTTTTCCTAAAATTCAAGTTGTTTTCAACTAAAACGATTTCGGTAAAAATAGTGCTTAAATCACCTTTTATTCAGCATATTAAATAAATTATTAGTTTTTAAAATGTTAACAAAAATAACAATTTAAACTCCAATTTATAAATATAATGAAACAATCCTACATTCAACTAAAAAACTCCCAAATTTGGGAGTTTTTTAATAGTTAGATTGTCAATTAAAGACAACTGATTCGCTTTAAGTTACTTAATTAACCTTAAAAATAAATGATGTTAGGGTATCTAATTCAATATTAAAAAATCCAACTCCATCTTTAACAATCAGTTCAGTAGTCTGTTTTTTATACAATTGATCTTGTAATTTATACTTACCGTCTGCTAATTTCCATTGTTGAATTATTGATGGTGGAATTTGAAGATCCAAATCATAATTGACCAAGGTATCAAAATTGGCTACAACTATTAATTTTTCATTTTCAGACCAACGTACAAACGAAAATACTTTATGTGAATAATTAGGTAGTTTTTCACGATTATAACTATGAATTTCAGCATAATTCCCCATTAAAGCTTCACTATGGATGGTAAAATTTAATAAGCGTTTGTAAAAATCGCGTAATTCCTTTTCTTCTGAAGTTGATTTCCCTCCATCAAACTTTTTATTGTTTAACCAACGTTGATGTGTTGGAACTCCAATATAATCGAATATTGAAGTTCTGCTTGGTGAACCAAATCCTGCTTTTTCGGCACCAGGCTCTCCTACTTCTTGTCCAAAATAAATCATAGTTGGTGACGTACTTATAGTTGCTGAAACCACCATTGCTGGTTTTCCTTTTTCAGCTGAACCTGCAAATTCTGGACTTGCAATACGTTGCTCATCATGATTTTCTAAAAAGTGCAACATATTATGCTCAATATCCGCTTTGTAATCTTGAATTCCAATAATATGATCTGTCCATCCATGACCTTGCATTATGTGTTTTATAGTATCATATAACGCTACTTTATCATATAAATAATCCATTTTTCCTTTGCGAATATAATCTCTGTACATATCTGGATTATACACTTCTGCCAATAAAAAAGCTGATGGATTTTTCATTTTTATAGAAGAATTCATATAGCTCCAAAATTCTACAGGCACCATTTCTGCCATATCATACCGAAATCCGTCCACACCTTTTGCAGTCCAATACAGAGCAATATCTCTAAATTTCACCCAAGAACTTGGTACTTTTTTATCTTTCCAAAACTTAAAATGTTCTTTGTAATCTTTGGTATCAAAACCTTCTGGCAAAGCCTCAAAATCGTTATGCCCATCCGGACTAACTCCGTAATTTATTTTTACCGTTTCGTACCAATCGTTCACATCAGGACGTGAAGCTCGTGACCCATTCCCAGTCCATTTTGCAGGATTTTCATTAAATAATCCATTTGCTAAAGGATGCTTTTCACCACCTAATGGTAAATAACCATCTCTCCATTCGGGAACTTGAAATGCTTCCCCTGGGTTATAATAAAAATTATTATTTACATCGTATTGTTTTGTTTTATCATCAGTTGCACCAAAAGGCTCAGCTCCTTTCGGAGTGGATTTACCTTCGTAGTTACGGGCTACATGATTTGGAACAATATCGATAATTACCTTCATTCCTATTTTATGAGTACGCGTAATTAAGGCTTCAAACTCTTCTAGACGGTTTTCAACATTTACAGCCAAATCTGGATTTACATTGTAATAATCTTTCACTGCATACGGTGAACCTGCACGGCCTTTTACAATATCTGGATCGTCATTTGAAATTCCAAATTCGGTATAATCTGTAATTACATCATGGTGCGGAACGCCTGTGTACCAAATATACGTTACCCCTAAATCTTTAATTTCTTGAAGTGCTTTTTCGGTAAAATCGTTAAACTTTCCAACGCCATTTTCTTCAATAGTTCCCCAAGGTTTATTCGTTGTGTTTGTATTTCCAAACAAACGTGTAAAAACCTGATAAACAACTTCCTTGTGATTTTTTTTAAGATCCTTCATTTTCTGCTCTTCCTTTTTTTCTTGATTGCAAGCCGCTAAAATAATAAATAGACTTGCAAAAACTCCTATTATTGTTTTTTTCATGTGTTTATATTTATTTTTTAATCAAACTTATAGCAAAACCTCCACCTGGAGCTAATTGCAAACTTTCTTTTGATTTATTAGTAATTTCTAATTTTCTAATATTTATGGAAGTCGGATTTTTATCCCAATCGGCATCTTTTCCGTCTTCATAAATAATAGCTTCGTATGTTGCTCCTTCATCTAAAAAACTGAAATCAATTTCCATTTTTCTAGCATTTTCATCCGTAATTCCACCTACAAACCAATTTTCTGAAGTTCTTTCTTTTCTGGCAATGGTCACAAAATCACCCACTTCACCGTTCAAAACGTTGGTTTGTTTCCAATCTACACCGACGTCTTTTATAAACTGAAACGCAGGATTTCCTTCATAATTTTCAATTAAATCCGCCGCCATTTGAACAGGACTATAAATTACCACATACAACGCCAATTGTTGTGCAATAGTAGTATTTACCTGATTTTCCTTTTTCCACTTGTCAAATTTTATATCAAAAATACCAGGCGTATAATCAATTGGCCCCGCTAACATGCGTGTAAAAGCAATAATTGGTAAATGTTCTGGAGGATTTCCACCATCGGTTGCCCAAGCGTTAAATTCTTGTCCACGTAGCCCTTCTCTAGAAATGGTATTGGGATAGGTTCTTCTTAACCCCGTATCTTTAATTGGCTCATGTGCATTAATGGCAACTTGGTATTTTGCCGCTTTTATCACTGCATTGTTGTACTGATTTACCATATATTGCCCATGATGATATTCACCTTTTGGTAAAATTTTACCAACATAGCCTGTTTTTACGGAATGAATCCCTAAACTTTGCATTAAGGCATACGCCGTATCTTGTTGTTTTTCGTAGGTTTCAGTTGCTGCTGAAGTTTCATGATGCATTATAATTTCAACACCTTTTTCTTTACCATAACGTACCACTTCTTTTAAATCGTAATCTGAATACGGAGTTACAAAATCGAACACACCTTCTCTGTCTTCAAAACCAATCCAATGTTCCCAACCTGTATTCCAACCTTCAACCAAAACTGCTCCAATATTATTTTTTGAAGAAAAATCTATAAAAGCTTTTGCGTTTTCAGTAGTTGCTCCATGCTTCCCATGTGGTTTAGCTTCAGTAGTATGTGAGGTCATATCTTGTTGGGCACTCATATCCCAAGTCGATTTTCCTAAATGCATTTCCCACCAAATCCCCATATACTTTGTTGGTTTTACCCAAGAAGAAACATCTCCTAATTTATTTGGTTCATTTAAGTTTACAATTAATTTAGATTCAATTAAATCGCCTGCTTTTTCAGCAATTTGAATTGTTCTCCAAGGCGTTTCAAAAGGAACCGTTCTAACAACTTTGTAATCTCTATTTTCTGAACCGACTAAACCGCTTGTCATTGTAAAATTAGTAGTATCCACTTTTAAAGTCATATCCGCATAATCAACCAAGGCAGCTTCATGAAAACTTAAATGCAAACCACTTTTAGTTTTCATAGTTACTGGTGTATTTACTGCATTATTAGGAATATATGTTTGTGCTAAATTTTCATGATTTGCAAATTGCAATGCATCAATTTTTGAAAAACTGGTTGTATTGAACAAATGCTCATAAATATCCCAATCGCCGGGAGTCCACCAAACTTTATGATCTCCTGTTAAATTGAACTGCGTATTCTCATCTGTAATAAATACTTCTTTTAAATTTTCTTGCTCAGGAAATTCATATCTAAACCCAATTCCATCATCAAAAACTCTAAAAATAATGTTTAGTTTTCTTTTTAAATTTGAAGTTTCTTGCAGCTCAACCTTTAGCTCGTTATAATTATTTACAACATCTAATTGTTCTCCCCAGGGCATTTGCCAAGTTTCATTAAAGGTTGAATTTGTTGTAGTTATTAATTCGAAATCTGCTAATAATGCCGTTGTTTCTTTTAAATTAAAACCCATTGTTGAAGGTTTTATGACCTCTTCATCTTTATAACCCACCCAATAGGTTGGTTCTCCCTTTTCGGATAATTTAAATTGGATTTTTATTTTAGAATTGGGTGATTTTACAACAGCCTCATAATCACTTTTAGTTGAACAAGATGCTAACACAACTGTAATTAGCAAAACACTTAATTGTATATATTTCATTTTAAACGCTTTTTATTTGTAATTCGGATGAGACCCTGAAACAATCCCGATAACAATCGGGACAGGGTTACGAAATCTAATTTATTTTTTTTCTAACAATACTATTTCAAAAGGTGAATTTAACACTGCCTTTCCATTTTTCACAACAACTTCCGTACTTGAATATGCATCAATTAATATAGTTCCATCAGTAAATAGTTTTCCAACCGACAACTCTTTTTCTCCTTTTGCCAAATTTAAACCAACAACAACCACATCTTCAAAATTCCCTTTTGAATACGTTCGTTGAAAAACATACGGTGATTCAGAAATCATTTTATGAACACCTGCTCCAACAGCTGGATGATTCGCTCTAAATTTCCCTAATTTTTGCCAATGTGTTAAAATTGCTTTGGTTGCTTCATTAGTTGCTATTTCATCCCAATTCATATTGGAACGCAAGGTAGCATCGCCAACAGTACCTTCAATAATTAATGATCGTGCAGATTCATCGCCATAATAGACTTGTGATGCTCCTGGGCACAATAATAGTTTTGTCGCCGATTCATAGGTTTTGGTTCTCTCTTTATCAAACGGACTTCCATCGTCATGTGAACTTACATAATTTAAAACGCCAAAACCTTTTAATTCATTTTCAAGTTTATTCGAATAATTAGAGAATAATTCTTCATATGATTGTTGTACTGCATTCCATTTAAAATCGAAGTTGATTAAACTCTTAAATCCATTTTCAAAATAATTTACTTTTTTATCTCCAAAATCAAACCATTGACCGCCAGAAATTCCGTAATTATACACTTCCCCAACCATGTAAAACTGATTATCATCTAAAACTTTGGCTGGATTGTTCTTTTTCCATTCCGCAAAAGCATGGTCACATTCTTTTTTAAATTCTCCCCAAATAGATTCCTCTGTATGTTTTACTGTATCTGCTCTGTAACCATCAATTCCAAATTCTGTAATATAATCTGTCAACCATTTCATAATATAAAACCTTGGCGCTTTTGGATAGCCAGTTCTTGCAAAAAAATCGTCTAGTTCTTTCATTTCTTGCTCATACCTACCTTCTTTTTTCCATTTTTCAGCTAAAGCAGTTGGAATTTCAACACTTTCGTTACTTTCAGTTTTAATGTCTGGTAGGTTTTTAACTAACGAACAAGAAACGGTAGATTCGTAATTTTGGTACGTACATTGTGAATCGGTTCGAACCCAATCATTTGGCCAAACAGGATCCTTTTCAGTAACTGGACCGGTATGATTGATAACACCATCCAGCACAATTCGAATGCCGTTTTTATGTGCCGTTTCCACTAAGTTTTTTAAATCTTCTTTGGTTCCAAAATTAGGATCTAAAGCTGTCCAATCTTTTGCCCAATAACCATGAAAACCATATGTTGCCCCAGTTCCTTCATCAACAAAACCATGAATTTGCTCAACAATTGGCGTTAACCAAATAGCGTTTACTCCTAAATTAGTGAAATATCCTTCTTCAATTTTTTTAGTGATTCCAATAATATCACCACCTTCAAAACCTCTTAATTTTGATGTTTTTTCTGTTCTTTCAAAATTCACATCATTATCAGGATTTCCATTATTAAATCTATCCGTTAATAAAAAATAGATATTTGCATTTTCCCAAACAAAAGGAATTTCTTTAATTGTATTTTCTGCAGTCATTTCTTTCTTTTTTGTTGTACAACTTGCGACAATAACGGATAACAATAGCACTACTATATATTTTTTCATTTTTATTCAGTTTTTTTTATTGCTTTACATAAATTTTATAACTCCACGGTGTTAATTCTATCTTTGAATTTTCATCTAATTTAACAGACTTATCAGTATCAAACTCTCTATAATTATCATAGAATAGGGTTTCTTTAAATTTAACAAATTTATTTTCTTTTGAAAAATTAAAAACTGCAAACACTTTATCATTCGAATTTTTCCGAACAAAACTAAACACTTCATTTTCGAAATTATTAGGTACCTTTATCATTCTACTTCCCCATTTTGCATGCCACAAAGCCGTATTGCTTTTCATAAGGTTGAATAATTTTTTATATAAATCACCTATTGGGTGCTCTTTCCATTGAATAGCATCTTTCTCAAAAAATTCCAATCTCTTTTTATTACCAGCTTCTTGTCCGTTATAAATTAAAGGAACACCTTCGCCAACTACAGATAATGCGATTGCGGCTTCTAAACCATCACCAAATTGTTCCCACATAGTACCTTCCCAAGCATTTTTATCGTGATTGCTTACAAAAGTCATTCGCATACTATTTTCTGGAAATGCACTTTCATTCCAGGAATAATAAACATACAATCCGTTTACATCTGCTTCTCCTTTACATATTTTATGCACTGTTTCGTTCCAGCTCCAAGCGTACGTCATATCAAAAGCTTTGGCGTGTAAATCTCTTGATTCCCATTCTGCGAGCATAAAAACAGGTTTTATTGCATCTAATTCCTTTCTTACATTATTCCAAAATTCTATAGGAACAAAACCAGCAACATCACACCTGTAACCATCAATATCAGCCTCTTTAACCCAATATTTTAGAGCCTCAGTCATATATTTTCTAACTTCTGGTTTGTTATAATTTAAATCTATAATGTCTGACCAATCCCACCAAGGCGTTGGACGAAAATCGCCTTTATAATCCTTATCATACCAATCTGGATGTTTTTCAACTAAAACATTATCCCGAGCAGTGTGATTTGCAACCCAATCTAAAATAACATACATACCGTTACTATGAGCTTCATTCACAAAATTTTTAAGATCTTGTAAATTACCAAATTCAGGGTTCACACTATAATAATCTTTTATTGCATATGGACTTCCTAGTGTTCCTTTTCTGTTCTTTTCTCCTATAGCATGAATTGGCATTAACCAAATTACATCAATTCCCAAGGCTTTAAGTCGTGGTAATTGTTTTTGCGCTGCCTTAAAAGTACCTTCATTACTAAATTGTCGTGTATTTAGTTGATAAACAGCGGCATTTTTACTCCATTCTGGATGTGTGATTTTTACATACGTTTCAGGCTGATATTGGCTTGCTATTCCGTCTTTTACATTTTTTTTAACGGATGAACAATTCATTAATGTAATAATTGAAATTGTTATTAGAATATACTTTTTCATCCTTTTTTAGAATTTAATTTTTATTCTTTTTTCTGAAACTTTATCTATTGAAACCTGAATTTCTAAAATTGATTTTTCTTTGTTCCAAGAATATTTATACCCTTTTACTTTTTTTGGCTTTTTTGAAATATTATGAACTATCAATTTTATTTCTTTTGAAGAAAACTCATAATTCCCACCTAATTCTTCATTTATCTCAATAGTTAAACATCCTTTTTTAAATTCACTTTCAAAATGAAGCATTTCATACATTCCTTTTTCAAAAGCATTAGGCGTTTCACCATTATCATTGTATAATTTACTTTCACTTTCTGAAACACTTTCATCAAAATAAAAATGGACATCGAAATTTTTTAAATTGTACTGAGTTGTATTTTGAATGGTTGAAATCATTGGAATAAAAGCACCTCCACGCACATACGTTGGGATAGTTTCTTCATTTAATTGAACAACTTTTGTTCCGCCTCCAGCAACTTTTTCATCTGTATAAAAATCAAACCAATTTGAATTCGATGGAAATGTAACTTCTTGCTCCTTTAAACCAGATTTTATCACTGGACTTACCAAAAAAGAATCTCCCCATAAATAGGTTTTATCAACCGTATTTAAACTTTCATCTTCAAAAAATAACGGACGCATTAACGGTGTTCCTTTTTGATTATTTTCAAAAGAAATTGTGTAATTATACGGTAATAATTGATACCGTAATTCAATCGATTTTTTTGCTAACGCTTTAGTTTTAGATTCTCTAAAAACGGGCTCACTTGGCACTTCTTCTTGTGCGTGCGGACGATAAATTGGTTGAAAAACACCATATTGCAACCAACGTGTATATAGTTCATCATCTAAATTATCACCTGCAAAACCGCCTAAATCCGAATGCATATAGCCCAAACCTTGCATTCCCATTTGCAAAGCAATTTCTACTTGCGATTGTAATCCTCCCCAACTTCTATTCACATCACCAGACCACGGAATTAATCCATAATGTTGTGATCCTGAATACCCAGCACGCATTAAAATAAACGGACGCTGCTCTGGAAAATCTTTTTGATAGCCTTCAAAAATTAATTTTGCCCAATTATGTCCATAAATATTATGCACCTCATCGGCAGTTCCTGTAGCGTGTACTAAATCGGAAGGATGCACTTCAGGCTCTCCTAAATCTCCCCACCAACCGGCGACACCCATATTGTTGTGTTTTTTATAAATTTCCCAAAACCAATCTTTTCCTTCAGGTTTAAAAATGTCAATAATTCCGGTGTTTCCAAAGTAAAAATCGTAAGTGTATGGTTTTCCTTCTTTCGTTTTTCCTAAAATATCCTTATCAACAGCTTCTTTCCAATTGTTTGAAGTTGTTAACACAAAAGGTTCGGTAATTAAAATTGTTTTTACACCCTTTGCTTTTAAATCTGCAATCATTTTCTCAGGATTTGGGAATGAATCTCTGTGGAATTCAAAATTCCCCATAGTTCCTTTCATTTCTTTTCCAAACCAAAATAAATCTAAAATAACTGCATCCACAGGGATTTTCTCTTCTGAAAATTTAGCGATGGTATTTTCAACTTCTTGTTGTGAATGATATCCAAAACGGCTTGAAAAATTTCCCAAAGCCCAACGCGGAATTAAGGGTTGAAATCCTGTTAAACTCACATAATTTTCCACAACTTCTTCCCAATCGTCCCCTACAATAATTTGATAGGTTTTTCTTCCAGAAATAGTTTCATAAGTTAACGTATTATTTTTTTGACTATCCAAATCTAAATAGCCAATTGGAGCATTGTCAAAATGAATGGCATACATTTTTGAAGAATATACCAATGGAATGGTAAAATTCATTAATTCGGAATGCGTTTCGTAGCCATAATGCGCCCTATTGTACAATTGCAATCGATTACCTCGTCGGTTCATTCCTAAAGCGCGCGCACCTCCTCCGTATAAAATTTCGTCAGTAGTTAAATTGAAATCTAAGGTCTCAAATTCCTCATTTTGTGAATAACCATTTTTTTCTGAAGTCAATAAATTTCCTTCATAATAATACGATATTTGAAAAGGAGCATGTGAAATTTTCACTGAAATATCCAGCATTTTAATTTCAGTTACATTAGAAGTTTCTAAAATCTCCATTTTAACTGATGTTGGTTTTAAAACAACTGCGTGAGAGTTTGAATTAAAAGTTTCTCCGTTTGGAATAAATGAGGTTTCAATAATTTCATTTCCGTAGGGTTGAAATCTGTACAAACCATCGTTTGTTTTTACTTCTACATAATTTTCATATTTAGAAACACTTTCAAATGTACGTTGCGAGTTTTGAGCAAAACCTATAAAATGGATGCAAAAAACGAATAGGAGTAATTTAAATTTTTTCATTAAAATATATTTTTATTGTTGAATTCATGAATCTTCGATATTACAATTTAGTAGTTAAAATGGTAATTCCTTTTGATGGAATTTTTAATGAATTATTCCAAATAAATGCTTCTAAAGTATTAATATCTGTTACTTTTTTTCCTTTTAAACCAACCTCTGTAAATCTGGTTAAATCTAACTCTACTTCGCCTTCATTTTTATTTAAAATTACCGTCACAATTTCTTCATCCTTAATTCTAAACAGCACATAAACATAATTATCTGGAGCAAAATGAATTGTTTTCCCACTATGAATGGCTTCACTATTTTTTCTGTAATTCAATACCGTTTTCAAAAACCATTGCATTTCAATCTGCTTCTCGGATAAACCTTCGCCTGTAAATGCATTTATAGTATCTCCTTTCCAACCTCCAGGAAAATCGGTTCTAATTAATCCGTGGTCACCAAGTTTTGCAGCATCGCTTAGCAACACTTCCGTTCCATAATATATTTGAGCTACTCGAGGCAAGACCAATAAATACCCAATTGCCATTTTTGTTTTTAAAACATCTTCATGTAATTGTGTGTAAATTCTACTCATATCATGATTATCAGGAAAAACCATGACTGCATTTGGATTTGGATAATAAAAATCATTTGCCAAACTTTCATACAATTTTACCAAACCAGTATCCCAAGTTTCATCTTCATTTAAACCATTAACAATGGCTCTCTGCATTGGAAAATCCATCGTTGATGTTAAATTAGATTGATAACCATCATTATTTTTAGCGTCCTTTTGCCAGTAACCAACCAATAACGGATTCAAGCTCCACTCTTCCCCAACAATACTAAAATTTGGATATTCAGCCATAATTGAACCCGCCCATTTACTCATAAAATGTTTATTTGAATATGGGTATGTATCTTGTCGAATACCGCCTAAATTTAAAGTTTCAACCCACCAAATACTATTTTGAATTAAGTATGTTGCTACCAATGGATTTTCTTGATTTAACGTTGGCATTCCTTCAACAAACCAACCTTGCGTCATTAATTTTCTATCTGCTTCTGAAGCATATGAATCTTGATTTGTTGTTCGTCTATGATTTGTGATTATAATATTCCCTTCTGAAGCTTCTTTTTGATAATTTATCCAATTGCTGGATGGTAAATCTTTCATCCACCAATGTTCGCTACCAATATGGTTTTCAACCTGATCCATAATTAATTTCAAGCCCTTTTCTTTGCATTTTTCAGCTAATTCAATATAGTCTTCTATGCTTCCAAAACGAGGATCTACTTTATATAAATCGGTCATTGCATACCCATGATAAGAGCTTTCTTTCATGTCATTTATTAAAACAGGTGTTGGCCAAACAGCGGTAAAGCCCATTCCTTCAATATACTCTAAATTAGCGGTTATTCCTTTAATATCACCACCATGACGTGCATAATCATCCGCTCTATTAATTGATTGATCTTTTAAAGTTTCATCTATATCATTCGAACTATTTACATTTGCAAAACGATCGGGTGTAATAAGGTAAATAACATCTGAACTATTAAAACCTTGTTTTAATTTTGAATCTTTTATACGTTGCTTTAATTCATACTTATGCGTATAGACCAGTTTTCTATTCTTAAAAAAATCAATAGTAAAAGTTCCTACTGTTGCTTTTGAAAGGTTTAAATTTAAAAATAGGTAATTGCTATTTTCTGTTTTTTTTATTCCAACTAATTGAATCGTTCTATTATTTATGGAAGGTGTACAATTCGCAATGTTTTTACCATAAATCATTAACTCTAATTCATTCGTATTCATACCAACCCACCAATATGGAGGTTCTATTTTTGGTGTATTTTGACTGCTCATACTTATTGTTATGAATAAAAAAACTAAATAAAGATTATTTTTTTTCATTTGAACTGTTTTAAAAAAAAACAATTCCTGCAAAAAATAAAAATACTCTTTTTTACAGGAATTACCTTGTTAAACTGTAACCAATTGATTTGAACCAACGACCACTTCTTTATTATTTACAATTAATTTTAGCTCTTTATCCGATTTATTAAAGAATTTACAGTCCGTTTGACTCTTCAAAACTTTCAAAACGTTTCCTCTAAAATTGATCGTAAATTCATATGATTTCCATTCTGCAGGAATTTGAGGAGTAAATGATAAAATACCATTTTCCCAAACACGCATTCCTCCAAAACCTTGCACTACACTCATCCACGTTCCTGCCATACTTGTAATGTGGCAACCTTCATGAACTTCGTGATTATAATCATCCAAATCTAAACGAGCGGTACGTAAATATTGCTCATACGCTTTTGGCATTCTATCTATGGAAGCAGCCAAAATTGAATGTACACATGGCGACAATGAAGATTCATGAACTGTTAAAGGCTCATAAAAATCGAAATGACGCTCAATGGCTGACTTTTCAAATTTATCTTCAAACAAAAACATTCCTTGCAACACATCGGCTTGTTTGATATAACAAGAACGCAAAATACGATCCCAAGACCATTTTTGGTTGATTGGTCGTTCCGATTTTGGTAAATCTTTTACTGGAATTAATTCTTTATCTAAAAATCCATCTTGTTGTAAATACACATTGTGCTCTTCACTAAAAGGGAAATACATAGCATCTGAAACTTTCATCCATTTATAGGTTTCTTCAATAGTTAAATTGGCTTTTTTCAAAATTCTATCGAAATCCTTTGGAAAATCGTGCTGTACTTTATTTAAACAATCTACCGTATATTCAATACACCATTTTGCTAAATAATTGGTATAAAAATTATTGTTGATGTTATTTTCGTATTCATTTGGACCCGTAACTCCTAAAATTACATATTGCTGTTTTGCTTCCGACCAATTGGCACGTTGATGCCAAAAACGCGAAATTGCAATCATCACCTCTAATCCGTTAGAAACCACATATTCAAAATCTTGGGTAAAATTTACATAGTTGTAAATTCCGTACACCATAGCGCCATTTCTATGAATTTCTTCAAAGGTAATTTCCCATTCGTTATGACATTCTTCACCGTTCATGGTTACCATTGGGTACAATGCAGCTCCGTTTTTAAACCCTAACTTCGCAGCATTTTCAATAGCTTTATCCAATTGATTGTAGCGATATAACAGTAAATTTTTTGCTACATCGGCATCTTTTGTTGCCATATAAAACGGTATACAATAGGCTTCCGTATCCCAATAGGTACTTCCTCCATATTTTTCACCTGTAAACCCTTTTGGACCAATATTTAAACGCGCATCGGTTCCCATGTAGGTTTGGTTTAATTGAAAAATATTAAAACGAATACCTTGTTGCGCTTTAATATCTCCCTCAATAATAATATCTGCAGTTTCCCAAATTGTTGCCCAAGAATCTTTTTGATTTTGAAACAATTGAGCGAAACCAATATTTTTAGCATCACTTACATTTTTTAAACCAGCAGCAATTAACTCACTTTTTTCGTAGTTTAAAGAACTAACGTACGATGCATATTTATAAATGGTAGCTGTATCTCCTTCTGAAACTTTTAATTTATAGGTATAAGAAATCGACTTTTCTTCAATTTTAGTTGTTTGATTTGCTGAAACTTGTGCGTTATTAATGGCGAAATCAATTTCCATTGCAGTGGCTACATTAAATTCTGTTTTTAGCGTTTTTGCTAAAATGCAACCATTATTTGTACCTTCAACAATTTTTAAAGTTTCCCAGAAAAATTCGTCGTAATTAGAATCTTCATTTTTAATTCCAGCATCTAAATACGGTGTAAATGTAATTTCTCCTGAAAAATTAATTGCTTTAATAGCATATTCAATAGCTCCGACTTCATTGTATTTTACACTAATAAAACGTTTAGCATTGACTTCAATTTCTTCACCTGTTGGAAGAATTGCATTGAATGAGCGTCCAAGCCAACCTTCTTTCATGTTTAATTCTCTTCTGAAATTAGAGATTTTACAGGTATTTAAGTCAAAATTAGTGGCGTTAATTTGAATATGAATTCCTATCCAATTGGGTGCGTTTAATACTTTTGCAAAATATTCAGGATATCCATTTTTCCACCAACCAACTCTGGTTTTATCTGGATAATAAATACCCCCAATATAACTTCCTTGAAATGTTTTCCCTGAG
>JAGPIQ010000012.1 GCA_018054895.1 Lutibacter sp.
TTTAATTAGAGGATAGAAAGTACTAATTCCTAAATTAATTGGTAAATTGGAGTAATTAGGAAGAAAATAGCAGCAATTTTTGAGTCTACTACTCTTATTTTTTGAATCGGGCATAAAATTATGAAACTATATTTAGATCAAAAATAAGCTTTTAAATTATTAAATTTTAAAAACCCAACATTTCAAAAAAATGTTGGGTTTTTTTATTTTCATTCTGACAACGGAAGAATCTAATTTTTTTTAAATGTGCAAAATGATACGGTTTTTCTTTACCATTCGAAACAACAAAGCTGTATATTTTCTATAGATACTTACTTATGCAAGTATTATAAAATAGTTTTTATAAAAATGATTTTTTAAATTGTTCTAAAATATTTTCTGCAGCTTTTACGGGTGAAATTTTAGCTTCTACAATATCCTTTTCCAGTGTTTTTAAATTTGAAGAAATATTAGGAGAACCATAAAATAAACGTTTCAGTTCTTCATTAATATTATTGTACATCCATTGAATTTGTTGGTGATTCCTATTTTTTAAGAAATAACCATTTTCATCAACTGATTTTTTATATTTTGAAATTTGATCCCAAACATTAGAAATACCTGTATTTTTAATGGCCGAAGCAGTACTTACAACCGGACTCCAACCAGATTCAGATTCGGGAAAAATATGTAAGGCATTTTTGTATTGCAATCTTGCCATTTCACTCATACGGATATTTTCACCATCGGCCTTATTAATAACCACCATATCAGCCATTTCCATAATTCCTTTTTTAATGCCTTGCAATTCATCACCTGCTCCAGAAAGCATCAATAGTAAAAAGAAATCCGTCATTCCGTGCACCGCAGTTTCACTTTGTCCTACTCCTACTGTTTCAATTAAAATAACATCATAACCAGCAGCTTCACAAAGCAACATTGTTTCGCCTGTTTTATTGGCTACACCTCCTAAAGTATCTCCAGATGCAGATGGACGAATATAGGCTTCTTGTAAATTTGCCAAATCTTCCATACGTGTTTTATCTCCTAAAATACTCCCTTTTGAACGCTGACTACTAGGGTCAATAGATAGAATAGCTACCTTATGCCCTTCTTTTACCAAATGCTTTCCAAAAGCTTCGATAAACGTACTTTTTCCTACTCCAGGCACACCTGTAATTCCAATTCTGATGGAATTTCCAGACGCTGGTAATATTTTTTGAATGATTTCTTTGGCAAGTATTTTATCGGAATCTAAATTACTTTCAACAATGGTAATGGCTCTTGAAAGCAACATTCTATCACCTTTTAGAACACCATCAATATACACTGAAGGCTCAAATCTTCCTTTTGGCTTGTATGTCTTCATTAATACAATTATTACATTATTAAACAAATTCAAAGATACACATAATGGCAAAATCAACCTTATAAAAATGCTGATTTATTAACAAAAACCTATTCGTAACACTTCTAAAATCAGTAACAGAAATTAATAATTGACCCTATCCAATATTAATTTTTTTTAAAATGAAATAGAAATTCTTTGAAAATAATTATTGTTAAAAAACGTTTCATGCTATAACATTAAAGAAATATAACAGCAACGCTTAGTTAAGCTAAAACTTGATTTATTTATTTTCTATCACCCATTATTCTAAGTAAAAACAAGAATAAGTTAATGAAGTCTAAGTATAATGTTAGCGCTCCTAAAATGGCATTTTTCTCCATACTTTCATCATTTTCAAAACCATTAATGGCTAATTGCTTTATTTTTTGAGTATCATAAGCCGTTAGACCAATAAAAATAGCTACTCCTAAATATGAAATAATCCACGACATCATTTCACTTTGCATAAACATATTTACTACTGATGCAATTATGACTCCTATTAAGGCCATAAACGCTAAGTTCCCAATTTTGGTTAAGTCGCTTTTTGTATAATAACCGTACAAACTCATGGTTCCAAAAGTTCCAGCTGTAATAATAAATGTTGTAGAAATAGATGATGATGTATACGCTAAAAATATAACAGCCATTGTTAAGCCATTTAAAACTGTATATGCTAAGAACAATAGAGTAGCTCTATACGAACTTATCTTATTAATTCTTGCTGAAATATATCCAACCAAGGCCAACTCACCAATTATTAATCCGAAAAACAAGATTTTACTACCAAAAATAGCTTGCACTAACGTTTCAGATTGAGAAGTAAAGTAAGCAACAACACCTGTTATTAATAATGCAATTGCCATCCAATTATACACTTTTGTGATATAAACGGAAACATTTTGAGTTAAATCAAGTTGTTTTTGACTGAAATCAATGTTTTGAAAATTATTTTCCATAAATTATATATGCTTTAAATGAATAAGCTAAATTAGTAACTAAATCTAAATTAAAAAGAAAAATTAAAAATCTTTATTCTTCAATTTTAAATTCACACGAATTATTAAAATTAACACCAAAAAAATAAAATAGTTACAGATAGCAACACTCCTTAAACCGGCTTCAAAAAACTATCTAAAATAGCTAACCATAATAGCTTATTGAACCTTTAAAGTTCTAAAGTATTCTAACAAAAACCTTGCTTCAGCTTCTGTTACATCTTGGTTTGGTTTTGGAGATAAATATTCAGCATATAATTCCTTTGCAATAGGATCTTCAGCAAGCATTTTTTCTGGATTTAAAATAATATTCATAATCCATTCAGGAGTGCGCCTTTCTGTGACACCCGCTAGTGCAGGGCCAATAAAACGATTATCAACTTTATGACAAGCAGCACATTTTTCATTAAAAATAATTTCTCCCTGAGCCGCTTTTGCTTGGTCAATTTTTCCCAATGTTATATTACTTATCGGCCCAACACCTTTATTTTGTAGTGGATCAACAACAACCTCTTCCTTTATTTCTTCTGGTGCGGTAATTGGTGCATCTTCCTTTTTAACATCAGTTCCGCAACTTACCACTAAACCAATGATACCTGCTACTACAATTATTTTAAATTTCATTTCTATTAATATAACCGCTTAAAATCTAATTTCGAATCCTTCAAAGACGACAACAAATATACACCTATTTATTAGCTACTTTGAATTTAGTTTTTGAACTTTTGTTTCACGTTGAATTCTAATTAAAACCTTGTAAGAAATTAAAAATTATTTCGACTACATGTAGAAATTCAATTAAAAAAATGAACACACCACTAATTGCCAGCAGTATATCTAAAGGAATTTCCTATTCAACGTATAGAAACCATATAAAAGAATTCATTAAAAAAGGTCTTTCTACTGGAATTGAGCAATCTGACGCGATTTTCAACTACAGCACTTTAAACGACAAAAGAATGGATCGCCTAGACAAAACATTGAGCTTATCTGAAAATACGTTAACCTCTTTGAATGAATTGAATAACGATATTACATTGTTAGTAATTTCTGAAGGTTGGTGTGGTGATGCTGCTCAAATTTTACCTGTCATTCATAAAATAGCAGAAGCTTCTACAAAAATCACCTTGAAAATTATTTTCCGAGATGAAAATCCGGAATTGATGAATTTATATTTAACCAATGGTGGAAAGGCTATTCCTAAAGTTCTAATTATTAACGAAGAAAACAATGTCCTAAACTCATGGGGACCACGCCCTTCTACAGCAACAAAAATGGTGCTTGACTACAAAGAAAAAAATGGGGTAATTGATGATGAATTTAAAAAAGATTTACAAATGTGGTACAATAAAGACAAAGGAAATAACACACAACAAGATTTAATTAACTTAATAAAAGCTGTATAAGCGCAACAACTCATTATTTTGAATATCTTTGACCCAAAATAAAAACACGTATGTTAGTAGGTTTCAGTAGTATTCCAGAAGAGTCAAAAATATGGGTATTCCCTTCAAGTAGAAAGTTTTATCCGCAGGAATTAACGGAAATTACAGCTACCCTTGAAGCTTTTCTGAGCAATTGGAAAAGCGATAGAAACGATATTGAATGTTCCTATTTAATAAGACATGACCGTTTTATAATTGTTACTGCTGACGATGATCACGTTGGCCTAAGTTTAGAGGCTCACGATGCTTTAACAGCCGTATTTATTGAATTTGAACAAAAATATGACGTTGTTTTATTAGACAAAATAAATGTTTGCTTTAAACAAGGTGAATATGTTCAATATAAAGATTTAAAGGAATTCAAAAAATTAATTAAAGCAAAAGGTGTTTCTGAAAGCACTATTGTTTTTAATAATATGATTACTTTAAAAGAAGAACTACGTTACAATTGGGAAATAAATATTAAAGACAGTTGGTTGGGTAGGTTATTAAAATAACTAACTCAACTCTTTTTCAATATACAGTAAAGGATCCAAGGCATTTTCAATATTGAAATTGCCTATTTTGGTTCTACGTAATTCCGATAAATAAGCACCAGAATTTAAGGCTTTTCCAAAATCAAACGCTAAAGAACGAATGTAGGTTCCTTTGCTACAAACAACTCTAAATTTAATTTTAGGCATCGTAATGTCCGTAATTTCAAATGCTGAAATTTCTATGTTCCGCGGTTTAATTTCAATAGATTTACCTTCGCGTGCCATTTCATACAAACGAACTCCATCTTTTTTTAAGGCAGAAAACATTGGTGGAACTTGTGTTATTTCTCCCAAAAATTGTTGAACAGTTGTATGAATTAATTCCTTAGTAATATGTTCCGTAGGGAAATTTTCACTTACCTCCGTTTCCATATCATAACTTGGCGTTGTTGCTCCTAATGTTATTTCACCCGTATATTCTTTAATTTGCCCTTGATATTCATCAATTTTTTTGGTGAAATTTCCAGTACAAATAATCAATAAACCTGTCGCTAAAGGATCTAACGTACCTGCATGACCTACTTTTATTTTCTTCAAATTAAATTTCTGACGAATGTGCCAACGCAATTTATTCACCACTTGAAATGAGGTCCATTCCAATGGTTTATCTATCAATAAAACCTGTCCGTTTTTATACTCTTCTTCTGTCAACATTAAATAATGGTTAAAGGATAGATAAAAAAGTGAATTAACAAAAGGGCAATTCCAAGCATAATTCTATAATATCCAAAAAGTTTAAAACCGTGTTTACTTAAATAATCAATAAAGGTTTTTATAGCGATTAAAGCAACAATAAAAGCAATGATATTCCCGACAATTAAATAGTTAATTTGACTGCTCGATAATTCATAACCCATTTGAAAATAATCGTACATTTTTTTTGAAGTTGCACCAAGCATTGTTGGTACCGCTAAGAAAAAAGAAAATTCAGCAGCGGTTTTTCTGGAGAGTTTTTGAGTCATCCCACCAACTATGGAAGCACCACTTCTTGAAGTTCCAGGAATCATTGCTAAGCACTGAAACAGTCCAATTTTAAAAGCTGTTGCATAGGAAATAATAGCATTTTCATTACTATCTTCTTCATTTGTTTGAAACCAATCATCTACTTTTAATAAAATAAACCCTCCAATAATTAAGGAAATAGCAACAATTAACGGACTTTCCAACAATCCATCAATTACATCATTAAAAAGGAGTCCAAAAAAGACAGCGGGTACAAATGCTACGAAAAGTTTTAAGTAAAAATCGATACTTTGAAAAAATCGCTTCCAATACAATACAACTACCGATAAAATGGCACCCAATTGTATGACAATGGTAAAAAGTTTTGTGTAATCATCTTCTGCTATTTTCATAAAAGAAGATGCAATAATCATATGTCCTGTTGAAGAAACTGGTAAATACTCTGTAATTCCTTCAATAATTGCTAAAATAATTGCTTCTAAAAGATTCATCAACACTATTTAGATTTTGCCATAATAGCATAAATTTCAATAGCAAAACCAATTAAAACTAAGGTTGGCGCTAATCTAATTCTTTGAAAATTATAAATTGCTTCATTAAATACTTGGGGATCATCACTACCTCCACCGGCCATTAAAATAAAACCGATTCCAATAAAAGCCAAACCTACTAACATAATTAGATAGTTTTTTTTTCCAAAAAGGAATTCGCTTTTGATATTTTGGTTATTTTCTTTCATGTGTATATTTTTATTTTTTTTTAAGGATCACCTGCTGTTCGCAATTAATAATTCTATGAGGCCAAAAATTTTGAACAAGCTCGTTTCATATTCTAATAATATAATTCGTCCGTTCTTAAATTTAAAAATCGTTGCGTTGCGAAAAAAGTACTTAACCAAGTAATTAATACACCCAATAGAATAATTCCACCGAATAAAATTCCTAATATTTTATAATCGTTTAACAACTCTATTTCAGGAACCATATCATTAAAATAGTAAGCAAGCGCAAGTAGTCCTGCAATTGCCAAAAGTGCTCCTGCAAAACCAAGTTTAACGCTTTGTATAATAAATGGAACTCGTATGAATCCTTTGGTAGCTCCCACCATTTGCATTGTTTTAATGGTAAATCGCTTAGAATATACTGATAAACGAATGGAGCTATTGATAAGTACCACAGCAATTATGGTAAATAATCCACTAAATGACAACATCCAAAAACTCAAACGCGTAATATTTTTTGTTAATAAATCTATCAAGGGTTTGTCGTAAGCTACTTCAGAAACTATACTTCTTATTTTTAAATTATCTTCAATTGCTTGCATTTTTTCAGGAGTTACAAAGTCTGCCAATAAAGATACATCAATGGCATCTTTTAACGGATTTTCCCCTAAAAACTCTAAAAAATCCTCTCCTATTTCTTCACTATACTTCTTAGCAGCAACATCTTTAGATATAAAAACAATTGATTTTGTGTATTCAGCTTTTTCTAATTCGGCTTTTAAAATTTGAATATCTGAATTTTTAGCATTGTCTTTAAGAAAGACTGTTATGGCAACCTTTTCTTTGAAATGTTCCGTTAACTTATTTGTTTTCAATACAATAAGACCTAAAATTCCAATTAAAAATAACACCAAACCTATACTTACTATAACTGATAAGTAGGAAGATCTTAATCTTCTTTTTTGATATTTTTCAAATGCTTTATCCAAAAGTGAGTGTAATTAATGAGGGTGCAATATACAAATAGTTGTTGAATTGATTAATTCAAAATTAGTGTTTTATAAAAATGATTTTGAGATGATTATTCAACTGTTTTATTCTTACTTATTAGTAGAAACTTTCATAAAAAATGAATCTTTATCTGAATTTCACTAAAGTTAAGAAAATGATAAAAAAACATTTTCAATTCTTTATTATTTATTGAGTAATCTTTTAAAAAGAAAAAATGCTGTTTTATTGAAGTTGTAGTGTATTTATTACTAAATTTATCAGTTGCTACTATTAGAAAAATGACTAAAATATGACCAGTAACCAAGATCAAATAAATGAACTTCTACGAAAATTGGAAATGCTGCTAAAAAAACAAGCAGATTTTTCAAAAGACGTCAATGATTTACAACGAGAATTAATTCAGCTAAAAAAATCTGACCTAAATATTTCAGCAATAGAAAAGCCTGTTGAAAAAGAATTTATTGAATTTCAGCCAGCTCCTATTCAACAAATAATTCCTCAAAAAATAGTAGAAGAAACTATTGAAGAACCTGTTTTTACGCCTCCAATTCAACCAATAAAAACAAAATCAAACATTAACTTAGAAAAATTTATAGGTGAAAATTTAATCAACAAAATTGGAATTGCAATTACCATTATTGGTGTTGCTATTGGAACAAAATACTCTATTGAACACGATTTAATTAGTCCGTTAACCCGAGTGATTTTAGGTTATTTAGTTGGAGTCGGTCTTTTAGGTTTCGGTATAAAATTAAAGGAAAAATATGAAAGTTTTAGCGCCGTTTTGGTCAGTGGAGCTATTGCTATTTTATATTTTATGACCTATGCGGCTTATAGTTTTTACCAACTCTTTCCGCAAACCGCCGCCTTTGCTTTGATGGTTATTTTTACAATTTTTTCTGTAATTGCAGCTTTAAATTACAACAAACAAATTATTGCAATTATTGGGTTGGTTGGCGCATATGCCGTTCCGTTTTTACTCAGTGAAAACTCTGGAAATGCAACGGTATTATTTAGTTATATGACAATTATTAATATTGGAATATTGGCTATTGCTATTAAAAAATATTGGAAACCGCTCTACTTTTCTTCCTTTCTTCTCACTTGGGCTATCGTTTTAACTTGGTACCTATCAAGCTACAAAATGGATGAACACTTTACAATGACGCTAACTTTTGCCTTGTTGTTTTTTGCTATACTCTACGCTACGTTTATCAGTTTTAAGTTATTTCAAAAGGAAAAATTTAACACCATAGACATTCTATTATTACTTGCCAATTCATTTATTTTTTATGGAATTGGGTATAGTATTTTAGACAATCACGAAACTGGTACTCAACTTTTAGGATTATTTACCTTAGGTAACGGAATTTTACATTTTATGGTGAGTGTTCTTATTTTCAAACAAAAATTAGCAGATAAAAAACTATTTTATTTGGTTTCAGGATTGGTATTGGTATTTATTACCATTGCAATTCCTGTTCAGTTAGATGGAAATTGGGTAACCCTTTTATGGATTGCTGAAGCTGCATTGCTTTTTTGGATTGGTAGAACAAAAGCAATTCCTGTGTACGAATATATTTCCTACGCTTTAATGGCTCTAGCGCTATTTAGTATTTATCAAGATTGGGGAGCGAATTATAGTTCTTATTATTACAGCAAAGACGAAAAAATAACGCCTATTTTTAATATTCATTTTTTAACATCCCTATTATTTATAGCTTCGTTTGGATTTATTTATACTATTCATTCCAATGAAAAATACCAATCACCTTTAAAAGAGAAATTTAAAAAAATAGTTTCTTTTTTAATACCAGCAGCACTTATAACTACGCTGTATGTTGCTTTTAGATTGGAATTGGTCAATTATTTCCAAAACCTTTTTAATGCTTCTGAATTGAAAATTAATGAGTTTGATGTTCAAAATAATTATGACATCCTGAAATTTGAAACCATTTGGGTATTGAATTACACGCTGTTATTTGTTGCTGTTTTATCTTTTTTAAACATTAAAAAACTAAAAAACAGCACATTTGGACTGATAAATATTGCACTAAACACACTTACCATAACCGTTTTTTTAACACAAGGTTTATATGTTTTAAGTGAATTACGTGAAAATTATTTAGAACAAACTACTCCTATTTATTATAAAATTGATGCTTTTAATATTGGAATTCGCTATATTTCAATTGCTTTTGTTGGGCTAGTTCTATATGCTTGCTACCAATACATTCGACAGGAATTTATGAAAGTCAATTTAAAAATGGCCTATAGCTTATTGTTACACACTACAATTTTATGGATAGCAAGCAGTGAACTTATTAGTTGGTTGGATATGGCAGATTCAACACAATCCTACAAACTTGGGATCAGCATCCTCTGGGGAATTTATGCTTTGTTATTGATTTCTTTAGGAATTTGGAAAAACAAAAAGCACTTGAGAATTGGCGCTATTGCTCTATTTTCAATTACGCTGTTAAAACTATTCTTGTACGATATTTCACATTTAGATACCATTTCAAAAACCGTTGTTTTTCTTTCATTGGGAATACTATTGTTAATTATTTCTTTTTTATATAACAAGTTTAAACACAAAATTACAGATGAAATTGAAAACTAAATACATCGCCTTTTTACTCTTGTTTTTTGCTTCGTATTCCTACGGACAGATGGGAAATTTCACTTATAAAAAAGAATTGAAGGGCATCAACAATGCTTGGCACAAAGTGGTTTTACCTGAAGAAATATTTGAAAAAGTCACACCTACTTTAAACGATATCAGAATTTACGGACTTACTTCAAAAAACGATACTATTGAAGCTTCTTATGTGCTGAAATTACTCACAGAAAAAATAAACACTAAGGACGTTAGTTTTAAAATCATAAATACCTCCTTCAATAATCAAGGTTATTATTTTACGTTTGAAACCAAGTCTGATGAAGCCATCAATCAATTAAAACTGAATTTCAGCAATCCAAATTTCGATTGGAAAATAGCGCTGGAAGGAAGTGAAAATCAACATGAATGGTTTACAATTGTTGATGAGTATCGAATTTTATCTATCGTAAATTCTGAAACCAACTATCAATTTACCAATGTGAATTTTCCAAATTCCAATTACAAATATCTGCGACTATTGATAAAAAGCAACGAAAAACCAATACTTTCAACTGCTAAAATTTCATTGAAAGAAATTACAAACGGTAATTACAACACGTATGTTTCTACTAAAATAAAAACATTTCAGAAAAAAGCACAACAAAAAACCAGCGTTGAAATTGATTTAAAACAAACCGTTCCTGTAAGTTACTTAAAAATCAATGTAAAAAACAACTTCGATTTTTACAGACCTATAACCATTGAATATCTTTTAGATAGCGTAAAAACAGAAACTGGTTGGATTTACAATTACCAACCGTTAACTTCTGGAACTTTAAATTCCATTGAAAAAAACGAATTTAAGTTTGAAAGTAAACTTCTTAATAAAATAAAAATCAGTATTTCCAACAACGACAATGAACCATTAACTATAGATTCTGTTACCGTAAAAGGCTACGTTCACGAGTTGGTTGCACGATTTACAGAACCAGGAACCTATTTCTTAACCTATGGGAATAAAAACGCATCAAAACCAACTTATGATATTGAAAGGTTCACTCCAAAAGTATTAGATTCTTTAACGACTTTAACTTTAGGAAAAGAGCAACTCATTGATAAAAAACCACTACTGGAAAAAGAACCTTTATTTAAAAACAAAAATTGGTTGTGGGCAATTATGCTCATCATTATTTTAGTACTCGGTTGGTTTTCGGTAAAAATGATGAAATCGAAATAAAAGCCCTTTATATTTGTTCTTAAATTCATTAAAAGGACATAAATTACATCTAAAAAGAAATTAGAAAATTTTGACTTTATAATAGTATCTTTGCACCATGGAAACAAACAGACAAAAAAAAATAGCAGGTGTTTTACAGAAGGATTTAGCCGATGTATTACAACACGCTGCACAGGACGGTATGAAAGGGGTAATTATATCTGTTAGTAAGGTAAATGTTACTTCCGATTTATCACAAGCAAAAGTATATTTAAGTATTTTTCCACAAATAAATAGAGATCTTATTTTGCGTGGTGTTAAAGATAATACGGCAACTATTAGATATGAAATGGCACGACGCACAAAAAACCAATTACGTCGTATGCCTGAATTGTTATTTTATGTGGATGACAGTCTAGATTATATTGAAAATATTGACAATGCTTTACGTGGAAAAAACGAAAATCCTATTACAAATCCAGAAATTTTAGACCAACGTCAAAAAAAATAAATTGAATTTTCCCTTTTACATAGCGAAGCGCTATTTATTTTCAAAAAGCAGCAACAACACCATCAATATAATTACATCTATTGCTGCTATTGGCGTGGTAATAGGCACGCTTGCTCTATTTATTGTACTTTCAGGGTTTTCAGGTTTACGAACTTTTAGTGTTGGTTTTTTAAACACTTCCGATCCTGATATTAAAATTACCGCAGTAAAAGGAAAATCGTTTTTATTGGATGAAACCATTCAAGCAAAAATTGACAACCAAAAAGGAATTGCTTCGTATTCAAAAGTTATTGAAGAGCGTGCTTTTTTTGAATTTCACGAAAAAACACATATTGCTTTTATAAAAGGTGTTGATGAAAATTTCAACAAGGTAAACCGAATGGATTCCACGGTATATATTGGAACTTGGTTAAATAAAGAGCTTCCTTTTGGTGCCGTTGTAGGAAACGGAATTTCTTCCATTTTGTCGATTGGTGTGTATGAATTTTTAGAACCTTTAAAAATTTATGTTCCAAAACCTGGGGAAGGCTATATTTCAAGTCCTTCAAATGCTTTTACTGAAATAGAATTACAACCTATCGGAATTTTCGCCTTGACAGATGAAATTGATAAGAAATTCACGTTCACTTCATTGGAAATAGCTCAATCTTTATTGAATTACGAACCTACTCAAATTTCAGCTATTGAACTAAAAGTTACTGATATTCAGCAACGGGATGAAGTAATTACTAGTTTAAAAAATAGTTTAGGATCCGCTTTTAAAATTCAAACACGGGAAGAATTAAATGCTGTTTTTTATAAAATGTTAAATACTGAAAATTTAGCTTCCTATTTAATTTTTACCTTAATACTTATTATTGCGCTATTCAATGTTATTGGAGCCATAATTATGATGATTTTAGACAAGCGCGACAACCTAAAAACCATGTATAATTTGGGTGCTTCTGTTAAAGATATCAAACGTATTTTTGTACTTCAAGGCTTTTTACTATCCGTTATCGGACTTTTTATAGGCTTATCAATTGGTATTATTTTGGTGTTACTTCAAAAGAAATTTCATTTATTTATGATTACTCCTAGCCTAGCCTACCCTGTTGAATTTAATTATAGTAACGTTATTACTGTTGCAATAACAATATTAGTGTTAGGTTTTATTGCCTCAAAAATTGCAAGTAGTCGTATTTCTAAAAAGTTGGTAGAATAGATTTATGTCTTTCAATATTTTAGTTTCTACATATTTTCGCAACAATTACTAAAGCGTCATAAACCATAAATGTAAATTGGATATAAGGTTTTTAGTTCTGTTTCGAAAGCTTTATTGGCGTTGAAAACAAATTATTTTCCCTATTACTTTCGAAATATTTATTATCTGGATCTATTTCAATTTCTAAAATATAGTCGCCATTTTTTATTCCTTTTGGTAATTGCAAAAACTGTCCTTCGTACATTAAACCATAATAATCATAACCGCCAACTGCAATACCTTGCCTCATTAAATCACAACTTGGGTAATCACCCAATCCATAGTTTTTTAAGGAATTACCGTACTGTTTTTTATTGATAATACTACTTTTATCATTTTCATAAAGCATTCCATTGGTAAAAAGGCAATAACTAACTTTTGATCCCTTAGCAACAATTACCCTTTTATAATTTATTGTTTTCACCAATCTAATTTCAATCCAATCATCTACATGGTAATGCTCGTGACCAGGCATTTTTTCATAATAAATTGTTCCTGATTTTTTATTTTCAGAAGTAAATCCCTTGTTATTTAATGAATAAATTTTCTGAAAAAGCGGAAATCTTTTATCTGATGTTTCAAATGAAGTTTTATTCAATTCCATACCCAAAGTATCTGGAAAAACTTCCATCGGTCCTAAACCAATATTAGCAATTGCTACCGATATTTTTAGTTGTGAAGGATACTGAGCATCGTCATTCGAAAACTCTTTAAATTGTGTTTTTGAAAAAAAAGGAAGAATAACCATATCTGGTAATAATGCCGTTGTTTTACCATTATTCACACAATATTGTGGTGTATCAAAGCTACATACATTTCTTTTTTTAATAATTGCAGGATGCTTTCCAAAAGTAATTATTACTTCATTTAAAAACCCTTTTTCTTCAGGTTTTAAATCTTGAACCAACAATTTCCAAGTTCCGTTGGGGTTTTGCTTATTGTTAAAGTAAGCAAATTGACCATCTGGAATGTAATTTCCCGTAAACGGATTTTTAGCTGTATTTATTAAACCGTTTTTCCCAAATTGCGAGAAATTTGTTTTTATATAATTTTCACCATTCAGACCACCATTTCTATTAGTTACCCAAGAAGTTGTACCATCTGGAGCTTGTAGTTGAATTTTTAAGTCGCTAGTTCTAATGTGATGTAGGGTGATTTCTACACTTTCTAACCCAAAATTTTCATCAATTTCATCAGGTAAACCCGAAACCTGCATGGCTATTTCTTGAATAAATAATTCGTTGAAATTATCATAAAGTTCCACATTTTTTGCTGAAAATGATTGGGCATTCATTTTTGAATAAAAAATAAGGCATAATAAAAAATAAACAGACACTTTGGTTAAGTGCCTGTTTAAATTAGTTCTTTTTAGATGTTGCATTAATCTTAAATTTTTATTTCAAATCTACGCTAAAACATTTTATTATTTCCTTTTCGCAACAATTTACGTCTCTTATCACAAATTTTAAACAAATTTCAGCCTTTAAAGTACAACAATCTAAACCTGTTGTTTGCGGTAAGGCTAAGGATAAAGCTAAGTCTCCTGGTATTGTTATAATACCACCGTTTTTAAATATAGCCTCTCTATTATCTATAGTAATTGCATTACTAAAAGCAGGTGTTATTCCAGATAGTGATGCGCTTTGGATGCTTCCCCAAGTTTTTGGATAGTTTTTGCAAAGTATACAATTTTCATTTCCGTTTGTAGATGTTAATCTAAATTCCTCAACCAAAACTCTAACTTCAGTAACTGGATTGGCATTATTTATAGTAAAATTCCCAGAAATCATACCGTTTTTATACACAGGAGTTCCTTTTACATCTACACTTGCATCTCCACCACAATCTAAACACTGAGGCGGACAAACTATAACTAATGGAATTCTAATTGGTGGACATTTTATGTTTCCGCAAATTGGTGTGATGTTAATAAAATAACTACCACAAGGTAATTTTTTAATTGCAGTTTGTCCTAAATCTAAACTTGTAGTTCCAGATATTGATGTAGAACCGCCAGTTGCACTTACTAAATGATAATTAAATGTAGCATCACAATTTCCAGTACAATTATAATGTGGAAATAATACGCCAGTAGAAGCACCTTGGTTAAAAGTAAGCGTAGGAACAAGAGGTGGAGGTGTACCGCCAATCCACCAATTGGCATTATTTCCTAAACCTATATTTTTCCATGAACCACAATCGCAAGTATTACATGCTGTTGGGTTTTTGTAAACTTCTATGTCCCCTAATTGCAATTTGTCGTTTTGTGTAATTATGTTATCATCTTGGTCAATTGAAATAGAATTTAATAATGTATTTCCTGGACCTCTATTCATAAATTGCATTCCATAAACATGCTTGTAAGGAAGCGGATCATTATAATAAATATAATCTGCTGTAAATGCAACAGTTGTATCACAAGCAAACTGGTTTGAAGCACTATGAAATATATTGCTAGAGTAACTTACTCCTCCTGCGCAATTTGTACCTCCCCCTTTTCCAGATGGATATGTATTAGGACTTATAACCCATGTATTTCCGGTAACAAAATCAAACTCTGCAACCATTGAGTTATGAGCACTTAAGGTGCCAAAAGTATACCAAGTCTGCTGGCCAATTAGCATACTATTTCCATCTTCAGTAAAAGCTATATCAGATATTGGCATTTGTCTTGGTATAGATGGTGTTACTTGCAAAGTTTCAGTAGCTGGTAAAAAGTCACCTACTGCATTTAAGTCAACTGAATAAATTTCATTTGTACTAAAAGGTGAAGTTGTTGCTATTTTTGCATAATATAATTTATAGTTTCCAGAACTCAATTTTCTTAGTGCTAAGCCATAAGGCAGAAAATTTGGATTGTCTGTTTGTAAACCAAATTTAGGGTTAAAAGGTGCTTGTAAAGCCCAAGTTGTAGTAGATCCTGATAAACCATTTAATCTTTCTATATTTCCATTATCCCAATTTGAAACATACATGTTTTCAGTAACACCTATTTTTTGGTATTTTAAATTTCCTAAAGCACGACTTGTGTTATTAAAATTATAAACTAACGTGTTTGCTCCAGATGTTCCATTAATTCTCCAAACTTTACCTGCAATAGCACCATTGTATATTTGAGAATTTGAAACATAAATATTAGGTGCTATATTAGCATCTAAGGTAATTCCAAAAACACTTCCAAGATTACCTTGAATCCAATTAGTTGCATTCCAATTTGGTTGTTTTGTTCCTGCTGGTGTCATTGCAGGTGTATTCCAATTTACACCTAAAGGTGCAGTAGAAGTATTATTAGATTTCACAGTTCTAAGTACAATATTACCAGCACTTACACCACCACTTTGATTATTAGGGCTGTGTGTAACAACGGCATCGCCATATTGTAAAGGCAATTGCCCAAAACTTTTAAAATTAAACATTAAAAAAGCGAGTATGTATATATATTTTAAATTTTTCATGATAATTATTTTTTTAAGTTAGACCCTTTAATTAATACATCTCCTTTATCTATTATTACACCAGTACCATGATCTATAACTATAGGACATATGCCTTTTTGGTAGGTATATTGAAACACTGCACTACACATTCTGCATACACCATTTTGGTCTTTAAAAGTGTATGTGTATCTCACCTTAATTTTTATTTTATCACAACAGCATTTTAAAGTAGCTAATGGTGGCAAACTAATATTTAAGTCGAATGAAAACGCGTTAGGATTTGCAAAATACAAAGTATGATGCGTGTTTCCTGATACACTCCCTGTTGCATTGCCAAAAGAACCATTAGATGTGCCCGAATTTCCGCTAATAAAATTCCCCCATTGTTTAGCATCTTTATCACATTTCATACAATCATCACTTACTTGTCTATCAAAACTTATAATTTCCGCTTTAGCTGCTACAATAGTACCTGATGTTGCAGGATTCATATCCCACCAATCTTGGTGAATTGATAAGGAACTAGTGGTAGCTGAATAGCTAGCGTTTGGCGATTGGTTACTATCAAAGTCTGCAACTTTATCACAGAAATCGCAAATACAAGATTTCAATTCTCCCATTTCGGTATCCTGACTAGTAAGATTTAAATTTCCAACTTGATGTCCAGATACAGTGGCATAAACATCGCCACTATAAGTTCCTGAATAAGCAAAACTACCTGTGAAATTCTGTGTTCCACCAGCTGGTATTACTATTGGTAAAGTTGGAGCAATAGAAAAACTAGAAATTGTTCCTGTAGAACTATTGAATGGCGCAATACTAGTTACGTTTATTGGACTAGAACCCGTATTTTTTACAACAAAAGTATAACTATATTCCCCAAATTTTTCTTTACAATTTGCAGTTAATGAAACCGTAGTAAGCGCACCCGATGAAACCATAAAACTACTAGTTGTTACTCCACAATCGCTAATTGCAACCATTTTGTAAACACCTTCGGTTAGTTTGCCTTTATCTAAGGTAGTTTCTATAGTGGATCCTTTTTGCTTCGCTTCTACAGAAATAGGTTTAAAACCAGTTTCTCTGGCTTCTTTTTCAAAATTTAAAGATTTTAATGCAGCATTATTAATATCATACAAACTTTTTAAATTTTCATCTTTATTAAAAAAGTTTATATCGTTTGATATTTTGTAAATTTTCACATCAACATTCGTGTTTTTTGAACCTTCATTACTTAATAAAATTTTTATATTTTCATTTACGTTCTGGTTACTTCCATTACTTGGCGAAAGTATTTTTACACATTTGTTATTTTCTGAATCCATTTCTTTAATTCGTATTGAACTAAAGATACTTTCGGTTGTGTTGCCATTTTCATCGTTTATAACAACTTGCTGTTTAATATTACTTCTTGATCTGTTAATATCAGCATTTGTAGATTCAGTTGTACCATTCCAACCATCATCTCCACCAAAAGCAAAACTAAACCCAACATTAAACCCTAAAGCTGAATATGAAGTAGTTTTAGGCTCACCTTGTGCATATCTGCCATTTTGCACAAAATCTACATCATAAAACCCTTCTTGGTTAGCCTTTCCTATGGGTACTAAAGTACTTACTTGCGTTTGCATTTTTGGACCTAAAATGTAACTCGCATCTGCAAATAACCCTAAGTTTTTGGTTAGCTTATATTGCATTCTAATTTTTGGAGTAATAGCCAAACCACTTGTTTTAGTTTCTGGCAAGGTCCACAATTCTTTTTGAAAAGTTTGCCCATTATACTCGGTTGTTTGAACAGCACTTAGTTCACTTTGTGTCATAGAAAAATACTCTGCTAAAACCATAGGTGAAAGCGTAAATTTTTCTAACAAATTAAAATTGACTTGTGGCCCAGCTCCAAATCTAAAACCAGAGTTTCTTGTATCAGCACCTTTATAAGCCACAGCGCTTGAAGTTTGTCCGGCAATAGGAAATGCCATAGGCAAAGCTACACTTGGGTCACTAGTTCCTCCAAAATTATAGAGTCCTCCAATGTTTAATGCTAAATAGTTGCCAGTTGGTCCCCAACCTCTTTTGGTTAAAGGCAGTGAATAATCTAAACTAACTCCTGAAGTGTTAGTTACAAAAGCGTCTTTAGCCGTAGAACTTGGCATAATGCTACCAAAGCCTAAGGACAATGTTGGTTTAGGTAAAAGTAGTGTCCGCTGTGCATTTTCTTGCGCGCTGGTTTCAAATATTCCTCCAAAGAGAAACAAAATTAATACTGTTTTTAATGTGTTCATAGTTAGTAGTTTTAATTAAAGATTTATATAGTTATATCAATTGGCATTCATATTTAGCTACCCCCTTTTTTTATTTTATTTTAAGTTTTCTTAATTTAAAGACAAATTCTTTCTTCTTTTCAATAGTTTTAAAAATGTTTTTAGAAAATTGCGCAGATTATCTTGGCGTATAGATTATCTAATATTTAACACTTATTCTTTTAGGTAAGTCTATAAAATTCAAGTGTATTTTTAATCATCGCTTTCAACAATATTTACATTGCTCGTGAAATCTTCGATATTTGTATACCTCAAAGTATTGCTTGAATCTCTATAATAATTTGATTAAATATAAGGTTTTTTTTATAAGTTTTACAAACCTTATAAAATTACACCTTCAATATTAACCAAATGTATAGCGTCTCTTTGAAATTGAGAGGTGTGAAACGATTAACTGTTGAGTTCATTTGATTGAAGGTTTTCTTAAATAAAAAACAATTAAAATATTATTGTTTTTGTTTTTAAGTTTTATCGCTTCAAAAATTGCGAGTAGTCGTATTTCTAAAAAATTGATTGAATAAATTTGCTTTTGCTAATGTTTCCCTCCAACTGATACAGCTGTTCAGAGATTCTAATTTTTCGTGAAAAACACCAATAATAGCTCGGAATTAATTAGCCTGTTAGATACTTTGTAAGCTCAATATATTTATATTTACATTGAATTTATATTTAAAAAAAATATTACGAATTTCGTATTGTAAAATATATTTTTATAAATAGCTTGTTATTCGTTTTTTATAAATTTTTTAATTTTTATGAGGTTCGTATATATATAAGTTAGCACCAATATTAGAAGAAACCGTAAAATACAAGATAAATGAAGACAATTTTAGACCGATTCAAAGTAATTAATTTTAGATCTATTGAAGAAAGTGATTGGATAGAAATTTCAGATAATTCGTGTTTAGTTGGAACAAATGAAGCTGGTAAAACCAACTTATTATTAGCACTATGGAAGTTAAATCCTGCAAATAATGAACCTATTGTTCCTTTAAATGACTTTCCTAGAAATATTTACAGCAAGTATAAAATTGACAATCACAGTAAAGATGTTTTTATAAAAGCAGATTTTATATTAGATGATAAATTCGCAAACGAAATTTCTTCAGAACTCAAATGTGATTTCGAACAAATTAAAAGAGTTTTAGTCCAAAGAAACTATGAAGGAAGTTATGATATAAGCTTTCCTTATTCAGAAGTAAGAAGTTTTTCTTCTGAAAGAATTATTGGAATTCTTAATGGTTTTAAAAGTGAAATTGAAAAGGAAGATTTTTACATTAAAGAATCTGATGAAAACAAAAAAATATTAAATGATTTTATTGAGGACGAAAAGAATAATTATACAGAAGATTACTTCAATAAAACTCAAGTCTTAGAAACTAATTCCAATGTGGATTTATTAATTGAAAATAACTTCAAACGTAAAAAAAATATCCCTGAATTTATTCAAGATAAATTGATTACTAAAATGTATTTTTTCATAAATGCATTTGACGCCAAACCTATAGAAACAAGTAAAGAAATAAGACAAAAAATTTTAAAGAAAATACCTAAGTTTGTTTTTTATTCAGATTATGGAAATTTGGATAGTGAAATCTTTCTTCCTAGAGTAATTGAAGATTTAGAAAGAGATGATTTATCAGAATCAGCAAGAGCAAAAGTCAGAACTTTAGAAGTTTTATTTAAATATGTTGGTTTATCTCCTCAAGAGATTTATGAATTAGGAAATGATAGAAAAGTAGTAGTTAAGACAATGGATTACAACAATAGAGTTGTAAGTACAGAAGAAGAAGATTTAAGTGAAGAAGAAGTTAAAGAATGGTCTGAAAAAAAGAAAGAAAGAGGAGTTTTACTCCGTTCAGCAGCAACAGAATTAAGTACAAGCTTTAAAAAGTGGTGGTTGCAAGGTGATTACATTTTTGACTTTCAAGCAGATGGAAATCATTTTAGAATTAATGTTTCTGACAAATTAAGACCTGAACAAATAGAATTAGAAGGAAGAAGCCGAGGTTTACAATGGTTTTTTAGTTTCTTTTTAGTTTTCCTTGTGGAAACTAAAGAAGAACATAGTAATACAATACTTTTATTAGACGAACCTGGCTTATCTCTACACCCTATTGCTCAATATGATTTGGCTAAATTTTTCAAAAAGTTATCAGAAGATAATCAACTAATTTATACTTCTCATTCTCCATTTTTAGTTGATATGGATAATTTAGCAAATGTAAAAGCTGTTTATGTAGATTCTGAAACTGGAAGAACAAAAGTTTCATCGAATTTGAGATATAATGATTCAGATTCGGAAAAATCAATTTACCCAATTCACGCAGCTTTAGGTTTGACAGTTTCTGACACTCTACTTTTAGGTTGTAAGCCAATTTTAGTTGAAGGTCCAAGTGACCAAATATATTTGACATTAATAAAGAGATTTTTAATTGGAATTGGTAAATTACAATACTCAAAAGAAATAGTTTTTATCCCAACTGGAGGGGTAAAAGGAATGTCTCCTGTTTCAAAACTAGTTGCTTCTCGTGATAATGAGTTACCTGTTGTTTTATTAGATTCTGATAAAGCTGGTGAGGATTTTCAAAAACAATTAAAGTCTGGTAAATATGTTGAGCAAAAAAACAAAGTTTTAGGTGTAAAAGATTTTATTGGAGAAAATATTTATGAAATAGAAGATTTAATTGAACCTGAAACACTAATTAAAATTATAGATAAAAAATATAGATCAGAAAATGAATTTGAAGATTTTCATAAAACTGATAAACCAATAGTTGATCAAATTGAAGCTTGGGCAAAGAAAGAAAATATTATAATGGAAAAAGGGTGGAAAGTTGAATTAGCAAGAGAATTACAAAATAAATTCGACAAAAATTTTAACAAAATTGAAGCCAAATATATTGATATTTGGAGTAAACTTTTCGAATCCTTATTAAAATAAAATACTGGTGCTAACAACTAAGCATTTGGCTTGCCAATAGGCTAAAGCTGAATGCTCTGTTGACTAAGCGTGATCGGAATTATTTTGTTACTATGAGGATTTCGACCCAACTCGCACGAGTATCTTGCTCGTGCCTGCATAAAACTATCAAATCTGGTTTAAAGCACAAGCAAAATGCTCGCGCCAGCATAGCGAATTTAATTACAGCAACGTCAGTACTATTGCAATAACAATTTTAATTTTAGGTTTTATTGCTTCAAAAATTGCAAGTAGTCGGATTTTATTAAAATTAGTAGCGTAACTAATCTGGCTTTTTAAAAATAAACAAGCTTTTCAGTTTATCGCTCACCACATACATTTTATCATTTACAACTACAATTCCTTCTGGTTTTTTAACAGGGATTGTGTAAATATTCAACAATTTACCATGCTCATTTATCAAGTAAATCGCTTCAGATTCATCACTTAATAACCAAAAATTAGTTGTTTCGGCATCAAAACAAATGCCTGATAAATCCTTTGCGAAGGAAATTTTCAGGGTATTTAAAATAGTTCCATCAGCGGAAATATTTAAAATTTCTTTAGGAGATTTTTCGTTCAATAAATAATACGAATCATTTTTAGAATTATAGCAAATACCTTCCAAACCACTGTTTTCTTCTTTTTGCTTTCCTTTAATTTTAGTTTTAAATAATATTTTACCAGTTGTATCTATTTTAATCAAGGCTCTATTATCTTCATCAACCACCAATATATTTCCGTTAGCATCAAAGGTAATTCCTTCTAAACCTGATAACGTTGAAGGTATTTTGGCAACCATTTTCCCTTCCAAATTCGTTTTATAAATAAACTGTTTTCTGTCGCTTACTATATACAAATGATCCTTATAAAAAGCAATTCCTGAAGGTTCAGCAATTTTTAATTTCACTTTAAAAATAGGTTCTAACGCTTTTTTTTCAACGGAATCATTTCCACAAAAACTGAACGTCAATAAAATAAATACATAAAACAGGCTGTAATTCATACTATAAAATTAACCGAATTTTTGTAAAACCTCATCCAAAGCATCATATACACCTTGCGCAGAATCTGATCGTACCATTTTTACTCGATAATCTCTAAAATCTGGAATTCCCTTAAAATAATTACTATAATGACGGCGCATTTCCAACACTCCAACAATCTCTTTTCCTTTCCATTCAATTTCCATTTCTAAATGTCTACGTGCCATTTCAACACGATCCGCAACAGAAATATCTGGTAAATGCTCACCTGTTTCAAAAAAGTGCTTTACTTGTTTAAAAAACCAAGGATTTCCAATACTTGCACGACCAATCATAGCGCCATCCAGTCCAAACTTATCACGCATTTCCATCGCTTTTTCAGGAGAATTTACATCGCCATTTCCAAAAACTGGAATGTGCATTCGCGAATTATTTTTTACCTCAGCAATTGGCGCCCAATTCGCTTCTCCTTTATACATTTGTTTACGAGTACGCCCATGAATTGAAATAGCAGCACAACCAACATCTTGCAAACGCTCCGCAACTTCCACAATTTTTATGGAACTGTCATCCCAACCCAAACGTGTTTTTACAGTTATTGGTAATTTGGTATGTTTCACCATGGCTTCGGTTAAACTCACCATCAAATCAATGTCCTTCAAAATTCCAGCTCCAGCACCTTTACTTACTACTTTTTTAACCGGACACCCAAAATTTATATCAATAATATCAGGATTCGATTGTTCTACAATTTCCACTGTTCGCAACATAGAATCTAATATTGCACCAAAAATTTGAATTCCAACAGGCCGTTCTTTTTCGTAAATATCCAATTTCTTTCTACTTTTTGCAGCATCATGAATCAATCCTTCCGAAGAAATAAATTCCGTAAACACCACATCCGCGCCTTGTTCTTTGCATAATGCTCTAAACGGCGGATCACTCACATCTTCCATTGGCGCTAGCAATAACGGAAAATCACACAACTCTATATCTCCTATTTTTATCAAAGTCTAAAATTTTGGCAAATCTACTAATTATTTTTTATTCTTTAGTTTTCTGTGCGCCTGCCTAACAAATAGGTAGGCTCCCTTGCAGGTCGGGCTTTGCGCTATATCTTTTTTAAAGTTTCCTTTAACTTCCAAAACTCAATGTTACAACGTTTTGTTAGTCTGAGCTTGTCGAAGACTTTTTACTATCTGTATAATTTTTTGAAAGCTCGATCAAATTATCCCAATTTTCATTAATAAGTGCTTCCTTCTTTTTTCTACTCCAACCTTTCAGTTGTTTTTCTCTACAAATAGCTTCATCAGGAGTTGTAAATTGTTCAAACCAAACCAATAAATTTGGCCTTTTCGTAAAAGTATATGAGTGTATTTTTTTATTAGAATTATGTTCTATTAAGCGCCTTTCAACATCATTTGTAATCCCAACATAATAGGAATCATCTGCACATTTCAAAATATAAACAAAATAAAATTTCATCATTTTTTTATGAAAAATATGAAAACTATATTAAAAATCAAAAGAGACAAGCCATACACTTCGACAAGCTCAGTGTGACAAAATAGTCTAACTGTCCAAAACCATCAAATAAATTGTATTTTTGAAGCACATAATGATAATAAAATGACAAAAAAATACAATTGGGCAATTTTAGGTTGCGGAAAAATAGCTAAAAAATTCGCTTTAGAACTACAAGCATTACCAAACGCTAATTTATATGCTGCTGCATCCAGAAATTTAGAAAACGCAACAAACTTTACTTCAGAATTTGGTTTTGAAAAAGCATACGGTTCTTATGAAGAAATGGTAAGTGATCCAAACGTTGACATTGTGTATATTGCAACACCACACAGCCACCATTTAAAACACTCATTATTGTGTTTAAACAACAAAAAGGCTGTTTTATGTGAAAAAGCTTTTGCTATAAATTCCAAAGAAGTTGCACAAATGATTGCTGCTTCAAAAGAAAATAACACCTTTTTAATGGAAGCTTTTTGGGTGCGATTTAGACCAAAATTTAAAACGGTTTTAGAACTCCTAAAAAATAAAAATTTAGGAAAATTAAAAATGGTAAAATCCGATTTCAATTTCCTTGGGGAATATAATCCTCAAAACAGATTGTTTAACGTTGCTTTAGGCGCTGGATCGTTATTAGACATTGGTATTTATCCTGTCTTTACTTCATTAATGTTACTAGGAAAACCAACTCAAATTAAAGCAATACCTCAGTTCAGCCCAACAGGCTCTGAAGAAAGCATTACAATTTTTTTAAGTTATGAAAACGGCGCAACGGCACTTTTAAATTCAAGCTTCAAAAGTGATTATAAAAATGATGTTGAATTGATTTTTGAAAAAGGTGTTATAAAATATGATCGTTTTTCTAACGAGCCTATACTTTTACAAACAACTACTAAAACGGAACAAATCACTTTTGAAGCTGGTCCACATTTAGGCTATCAGTTTGAAGCAACTCACGTTATGGAATGTTTAGATAAAAAATTAATTGAAAGTCCTATTTTACCTCTTTCCGTAAGTGTAGATTTAATGGATATTTTAGATGGAATTAGAAAAGAGGCAAACATCGTTTTTCCGAACCACGACTAAAACTAAAAATTACATGTTAAAGGCAAAACTATTTACCTATATTTGTGCAAACTAAGAAGACAGGATTACGAAGTATGAAAAACATTAGAAATTTTTGCATTATCGCTCATATTGACCACGGTAAAAGCACTTTAGCGGATAGATTGTTAGATGCTACTGGCTCGGTAACTTCTCGTGAAAAGAAGGAACAGTTGTTAGATAATATGGATTTAGAACGTGAACGTGGTATTACCATTAAAAGTCACGCCATTCAAATGGATTACTTTTTTGAAGGAGAACAATATGTTTTAAACCTTATTGACACTCCTGGTCACGTAGATTTTTCATACGAAGTTTCTCGTTCTATTGCAGCTTGTGAAGGCGCTTTGCTTATTGTAGATGCTGCGCAAAGTATTCAAGCACAAACCATTTCTAATTTATACTTAGCTTTAGAACACGACTTGGAAATTATTCCAATTTTAAATAAAGTAGATTTACCAAGCGCTAACCCTGAAGAAGTTACGGACGATATTGTAGGGCTATTAGGCTGTAAACCAGAAGAAATTATTCACGCCAGTGGAAAAACAGGCTTTGGAATTGAAAATATTTTAAGAGCTGTTATTGAACGAATTCCTGCTCCAAAAGGTGATGTAGATGCCCCTTTACAAGCGTTAATTTTCGATTCAGTTTACAATTCTTTTAGAGGAATTGAAACTTATTTTAGAGTTTTAAATGGCGAAATAAAAAAAGGTCAAAAATTGAAGTTTATGGCTACTGAAAAGGTTTACAATGCCGATGAAGTAGGTACCCTAAAATTAGTTCAAGTTCCTAGACAAAGTGTAAAAGCTGGGGATGTTGGCTACCTTATTACGGGTGTAAAAATGGCTAGTGAAATTAAGGTTGGAGATACGATTACAGATGCTTTAAACCCTACGGAAAGTAGAATTGATGGTTTTGAGGACGTTAAACCAATGGTTTTTGCTGGAATTTACCCCGTTGACACCGAAGATTATGAAGAGTTACGTTCTTCAATGGAAAAATTACAATTGAATGATGCTTCGTTAGTTTTTGCTCCTGAAAGTTCAGCTGCCTTAGGATTTGGGTTTAGATGTGGTTTCTTAGGAATGCTACACCTTGAAATAATTCAAGAACGATTAGAACGCGAGTTTGATATGACTGTAATTACTACAGTACCAAACGTATCTTACAAAGCATATACACACAAACATCCTGATGTTGCAATTTTGGTAAACAACCCATCGGATTTACCAGATCCTTCAAAAATAAATAGAGTTGAAGAACCGTTTATTAAAGCTACAATTATCACAAAATCAGACTTTGTTGGTAACGTAATGAGCTTGTGTATTGAAAAACGTGGACTAATTACCAATCAAACATATTTAACACCAGAACGTGTTGAACTTACTTTTGATATGCCTTTAGCCGAAATTGTTTTCGATTTTTATGATCGTTTAAAAACAGTTTCTAAAGGATATGCTTCGTTTGATTATCACCCAATTGGTATGCAAGTATCAAAATTAGTTCGTTTAGATATTTTATTAAACGCTCAACCGGTAGATGCGCTTTCTGCTTTAATTCATGCAGATAACGCACAAAATATTGGTAAAAAAATGTGTGAAAAATTACGTCAATTAATCCCTCGCCAACAATTTGATATTCCTATTCAAGCTGCTATTGGGGCAAAAATTATTTCTCGTGAAACAATAAAAGCCTTGCGTAAAGATGTAACAGCAAAATGTTATGGTGGTGATATTTCGCGTAAACGTAAATTATTAGAAAAACAAAAGAAAGGTAAAAAGCGTATGCGCCAAGTAGGAAATGTTGAAATTCCTCAAGAAGCATTTTTAGCAGTACTAAAATTAAACGACTAAACCTTCAAAATATTCATTAAAAAAGCCCTTAAAATTTAAATTTTAAGGGCTTTTTTATATTGCAGACAGTAATTACTCTCCGTGTAACCAAGCTTTTTTAGCTAACAACTGCTCTTCAGTTTCTTCGTGATCTTCATCAGGTACACAACAGTCAACTGGACAAACAGAAGCACATTGAGGCTCATCATGGAAACCTTTACACTCTGTACATTTATCTGTTACAATAAAGTAGAATTCATCAGAAATTGCTTCATTCATATTATCAGCGTCAGCACTTCCACCTCCTGGTAAAGTTATTGATCCACTTAAAGCAGTTTCATCTGCATATGCCCACTCACTATCTGGTTCGTAAATTGCGTTATTTGGACATTCCGAAATACATGCATCGCAATTAATGCATTCGTCTGTTATTTTAATAGCCATATCACTCGTTTTATTTTATTAATTAGACAAATTTATAATTTTTTACTTAAAAGAAAGTGATAAATGTTATTTTGTAAAATAATAAACAATATTTAAATTTAGTCTAAATAACAAGTAATGTAATTAATTTTCAATAAATTTAACTCAATTATCCAAAACAATAGTAAAATTATGATTTCTGACAAAAAAAAACTCCAACCAGAAGTTTTAGAAGCGGTGGTTATCCGTTTCGTAGGAGATTCTGGTGATGGCATGCAACTTACTGGAACACAGTTTTCTGACACCTCTGCAATGTTTGGTAATGACATTGCCACATTCCCTAATTATCCTTCCGAAATTAGAGCTCCGCAAGGAAGCTTATATGGCGTTTCAGGATTTCAAGTTCATATTGGAAGTGTAGAAGTAAGCACACCTGGTGACAATTTAGATTTATTGGTTGCTATGAATCCTGCTGGTTTAAAAACAAATTTACATGCGTTAAAACCTGGTCATACTATTTTTGTAGACACCAATGCTTTTTCAAAAAAGAATTTAGAAAAAGCATTATATGAAACAAATCCATTGGAAGATGGTAGTTTAGAAAACTATAGAGTTATTCAGGTTGACATGACTTCTTTAACTAAGGAAGCATTAAAAAGTGTTGAAGGATTAGATAATAAATCCATTACACGAAGTAAAAATATGTTTGCTTTAGGAATGGTGTATTGGATGTATGGACGTTCCAGAGATTATACCATTGATTTTTTCAATAAAAAGTTTAAAACGAAGCCTCATTTAATTGAAGCAAATACAAAAGTTTTGAATGCAGGGTTTTTCTTTGCTGAAACCTTAGAATTAATTCCAAATGCATATACCATTTCTCCTGCAAAAATGAGAGCTGGTACTTATCGGATTATTATGGGGAATACAGCCACTGCTTGGGGGTTTTTAGCTGCTGCTGAAAAATCGGGCTTAGAATTATTTTTAGGCTCTTATCCTATTACGCCGGCAACAGATATTTTACACGAATTAGTAAAACATAAACACTTTGGCGTAAAAGCGTTTCAGGCTGAAGATGAAATTGCTGGAATTGCTTCTGCAATTGGAGCATCGTTCGCCGGCGATTTAGCCATTACAACTACATCAGGCCCTGGTTTAGCTTTAAAAGGTGAAGCTTTAGGTTTGGCTATGATTATGGAATTACCATTGGTTGTAGTAAACGTTCAACGTGGTGGCCCTTCAACAGGCTTACCAACAAAAACGGAACAGTCAGATTTATTACAAGCAATGTACGGTAGAAATGGCGAAAGCCCCGTAATTGTAATTGCTGCAAGTACGCCTGCAAACTGCTTTCAATATGCTTATGAAGCTGCAAAATTAACGTTAGAGCATATGACTCCCGTTATTTTATTAACGGATGGTTACATTGCAAATGGGTCAGCTCCTTGGAAAATACAAAGTGTAAATGATTTACCTGAAATTCACCCAAGAATTTCAAAAGACGCTTTAGAAAATTGGCATCCTTACGACAGAGATGAAAAAACGTTGGCACGAAATTGGGCAAAACCTGGAACTCCTGGTTTAGAACATAGAATTGGTGGTTTAGAAAAAGATAGCATTACAGGAAATGTTTCTCAAGCTCCTGAAAATCATGAAAAAATGACCAAAATTAGAGCGGAGAAAATTAAACGCGTTCAAAACTTTATTCCTGAAATTACACCGGAATTTGCTGAATCGGGCGATTTATTAGTAATTGGTTGGGGAGGAACCTATGGTTCTTTACATTCTGCAGTAAAACAAATTAATGATGAAGGTTATAAAAAAATTGGTTTTGCGCATTTTAATTATATAAATCCACTTCCAAAAAATACCGAAGAATTATTAACTAAATTCAAAAAAATAATTGTTTGTGAATTAAACGATGGACAATTTGCTAAAATTCTAAAAATTAATTTTAATGGTTTTGAAATTTTACAATTTAATAAAATACAAGGATTGCCTTTTGGAAATAATGAACTGATTGAGGAATTTAAAAAATTAGTAGATTAATTATGGAAACAACTACAGAACAAAAATATACTTTCAAAGATTTTACAAGTGATCAGGAAGTTAGATGGTGTCCAGGTTGCGATGATTACGTGATTTTACGTTCTATGCAAAAAGCATTACCAGAAATGGGTGTTAAAAGAGAAGATGTCGTATTTATATCCGGTATTGGATGTTCTTCTCGTTTTCCTTATTACATGAACACGTATGGAATGCACACTATCCACGGTAGAGCACCAGCAATTGCTTCAGGATTAAAATTAGCAAATCCCAATTTAAGCGTTTGGGTAATGACTGGTGATGGAGATTCTATGGCTATTGGTGGAAATCATTTTATTCATGTATTAAGAAGAAATATAGATTTAAACATTGTCCTTTTTAACAATGAAATTTATGGTTTAACAAAAGGACAGTTTTCTCCTACTTCAACAGTTGGTCAAAAAACAAAATCTTCACCTTACGGAAATACACAACCGCCATTTATTCCTGGAGAATTAGCTTTAGGAGCTGGAGCACGTTTTTTTGCGCGTGTCGGAGGAAATGTACCAAAAGATATTACGCAAATATTAATTGAAGCGCATCAATTTAAAGGAACTTCTTTAGTGGAAGTTTTACAAAACTGCGTTATTTTTAATGATGGTTGTTTTAATAACATTACTAATAAAGATGTAAAAGAAGATAAGCAAATTTACTTAGAACACGGAAAACCAATGGTTTTTGGGAAAGATCGAGAAAAAGGTTTAGTGCTAAATAAATTGAAATTAGAAGTAGTAACCATTGGTGAAAACGGTGTTACACAAGAAGATTTATTGGTGCACGATGCCAAAGAGAAAGATCCAACACTGCATCAAATGCTAGTAAGATTAGAATACCCAATGGCCACTGGAATTATTAGAAGCTTTGAAGATATAACCTTTGAAGAACGTGAAGATGCTTTAACCAAACAAGTAAAAGCCAATTCAAAATTCAAAAAAACAGATGACTTATTCTTCTCTGGAGAAACGTATATTGTTAAGTGATAAATATCACATAAATCATTAATTTTGTAGAATTAAAAAACCAAAAGTATTGACTTACTTTTGGTTTTATTTATAATAAAAGATAATTTATCTTTTATTAATTCATTTAATCTACTACTTTTGTAGACTAATAAAAAAAGCGTAAAAAAAAATGGGGTCAGAAGCTATTATTGTATTTCTACTCGCTGGAATTGTTTTAATTGTTGGAGCAAATTTTTTATCGAATTTACTTTCACCAAAATCAGACAATCCACAAAAAAGAGAACCGTATGAAAGTGGTATGACCACCATTGGCCCAACGTGGGTTCAATTTAAAGTCGGGTATTACCTTTTTGCTATTTTGTTTTTAATTTTTGATATTGAAGTCGCATTTTTAATTCCTTGGGCAGTTGTTTTTAAGGAAGTGGGAACAGTAGCTTTAGTTGAAATTCTAATCTTTTTAGTGATTTTAGGACTCGGATTATTATACGCTTGGAAAAAAGGAGCATTAAAATGGCAGTAGAAAAAAAACGATATGTTAGTCAGTTAGAACCCAATGAATCGGTTCCAAAAATGCCAGATGATTTCCCTGGAAAAGTAATTCCTGCTGGAAATGGGGCAAATATTGTAGTTACTTCATTGGATCAAATTATAAATTGGGGACGAGCAAATTCCTTGTGGTCATTGTATTTCGGAACAAGTTGTTGCGCTATAGAAATGATGCAAACGGGTGCTGCACGTCACGATTACTCTCGATTTGGCTTTGAAGTCGCACGACCTTCACCTCGACAAGCCGATTTAATTATTATTGCTGGAACCATTGTGAATAAAATGGCGCCCGTTTTACGTCGATTATACGACCAAATGGCGGAACCAAGATATGTAATAGCAATGGGAGCTTGTGCAATTTCAGGTGGTCCCTTTTTTTACAATACGTATTCCGTAGTAAAAGGTGCAGATCACGTAATTCCTGTGGATGTTTACGTTCCAGGTTGCCCTCCGCGCCCAGAAGCACTATTGGAAGGTATGTTAATGCTTCAAGATAAAATTAGAACACAAACTTTAAAAGGTACAGTAAATCCTGTGGATGGATTTGATGAAGGAAAATAATACACAAACCAATGACAAACGAAGCTTTACAAAATTTAATCAGCAGCTGGAATTTAGATCTTGAATTTTCTGAAGAAGGTTCACAATATTTAAATATTTCCGTAAAACCTGAAAATTTAACGGAATTGATGTTGCAACTTAAAACAGATTCTGCTACGAGTTTTGACTATCTTTTTTGCTTAAGCGGTGTCGATTGGGGCAAAGAATTAGGTGTTGTTTATCATTTAGAATCCACGATGCACAGGCATATAATTGTTGTAAAAGTTCAAACGGAAGATAGAGAAAATCCAACTTTTGATACCGTTTGCACAATATGGAAAACAGCTGAATTTCACGAACGTGAAGTTTTTGATTTCTTCGGTGTAAAATTCAACAATCACCCAAACTTAAAACGATTGTTTTTAACGGAAGATTGGGATGGCTTTCCACTAAGAAAAGATTATGTGGATGAAATTAATATGGTGATAAAGTAGTTGGAAGTTAGAAAGTCTGAAGTCAGGAGACCGAAGTTGGAAGATTGAATTCTGACTTAAATTTCAATATTTTGAGCAAAAAACAAAAATAATTCCTACGGAATTAAATAATAAATAAGGAGTGATTAAACAACTATGGATACTACAATAGCGAATAGCAACTTAAAATCAGAAGAGTATTTCATAAATATGGGACCTCAACACCCTGCTACACACGGTGTTTTGCGCTTATTATTAACCATTGATGGTGAAGTTATTAAAAAAGTGGAACCAGATTTAGGTTATATCCATCGTTCTATCGAAAAAATGAGTGAACGTGATAGCTATCAGCAAATAGTTCATTTAACAGATAGAATGGATTATTTATCGTCTCACATTAATAATGAAGCTGTTTGTTTAACCGTTGAAAATGCCTTACAACTTGAAATTCCGGAACGTGTAAAAGTTATCCGAACCATTATAGGTGAATTAACCAGAATTGCTTCACATTGTTTATGGTGGGGAGTTATGGGAATGGATGTTGGTGCTTTAAGTACATTTTTCTACGGTTTTAGAGATCGTGAAATGATTAACGATATTTTTGAAGAAACTTGTGGTGCTCGTTTAACTATGAATTACAATATTCCTGGCGGATTGATGTTTGACATTCATCCGAATTTTGTAAAAAGAACGAAAGATTTTGTTACTCACTTCAAAACTAAAATACCAGAATTTGATGAATTGTTAACCAACAATGTTATTTTTCAAAAAAGAACAAAAGGTGTTGGAATTTTATCCAAAGAAGATGCTATTTCATTTGGAGCTTCGGGTCCAGTGGCACGTGCTTCTGGATATTCTTGTGATGTTCGAAAATACCATCCGTATAGTGCGTATGATAAAGTTTCATTCAATGAAATTTTAGCTACTGAAGGAGATACTTTTGCGCGATACCAAGTCAGAATTCAAGAATTGTGGGAATCACTTTCAATTATTGAACAATTGATAGATAATATTCCTGATGGTGATGTTCAAGTGGCAACAAATGCCGTTATAAAATTACCAAAAGGCGAATATTACCAAAAGGTAGAAACGGCTCGTGGTGAATTAGGGGTTTATATTATTAGTACGAACACCAAAAATCCGTATCGCGTAAAATTTAGATCTCCAGGGTTTTCAAATTTATCATTGTTGAACCATATTGCAGTTGGCGGTAAAATTGGCGATTTAGTAGCCTCAATGGCAACGTTAGATTTGGTCATTCCAGATATTGATAGATGATGGGATAATTGACAATTAACAATTGAAAATGATGATGGGTAATTCAAGAATCATAAATCTGAAATCGTAATTCAAAAATGAATATAGCACTAAATATAACAACAAACATAACCAAACTTTTATCAGGATTTTTGTCTGAAGAAGCTGCATATTTTGGAGCAATGGTCGCAATAGCGCTAATTTACTTAGGAATATTTGCAATCGCAGGATTGTTTTTGGTTTTAATAGAACGAAAAGTAGCTGCGTGGTTTCAATTAAGAATTGGACCAAACCGTGTCGGGTATTGGGGATTGTTACAAACTATGGCTGATGCTTTAAAATTAGTCACCAAAGAACTTACAGGTACTGATAAAGCAGATAAATTCTTATATAATTTGGCGCCCTATTTTGTAATTGTATCGTCATTAATGGCATTATCTGTTTTTCCTTTTACGCAAGATTTTCAACCTTTCGACATAAATATTGGACTACTATTTTTAATTGCAATTTCATCCATTGGAGTCATTGGAATTTTATTAGCAGGTTGGGCAAGTAATAATAAATTCGCATTAATTGGTGCTATGCGTAGTGGTGTTCAAACAATTAGCTATGAACTTTCCGTAGGACTTTCACTAATAACAATGGTTTTATTAACAGGAACTTTACAGCTTTCTGAAATTATTGAAGTACAAAAAAATGGTTGGTTAATTGTACAAGGACATATCCCTGCCATTATTGCATTTATGATTTATATGATTGCTGGAACTGCGGAAACAAACAGAGCGCCTTTTGATATGGTGGAAGCGGAAAGTGAATTGGGTGCAGGTTTTCACACCGAATATTCAGGAATGAAATTCGCTTATTTCTTTTTAGCCGAGTTTATTAATATGTTTATTATTGCGGCTATTGCAGCGACAGTATTTTTTGGAGGTTGGTTATCTCCTTTTGGAATAACAGAATCAATTCCTTGGTTAGGTGTTTTTTGGTTTTTAGCAAAAACAATGACCTTGGTATTTTTAATGATGTGGTTTCGTTGGACGTTTCCAAGATTAAGAATTGACCAATTATTAACCTTAGAGTGGAAATATTTATTACCATTAAATTTATTAAACATTGTTTTAATGGCAATAATTGTTTGGCTAAACTTTACAATTCAATTTTAAGAAGTATGAGTTATTTTGGAGATATATTTAACGGCATAAAAACGCTACTTACTGGAATGAAAGTTACAGGGAAGTATTTTGTGACTTCAAACAAAAACACCATTACACAGCAATATCCAGACAACAAAGCGACTCTAAAAATGTTTGAGCGTTTTCGTGGTGAAGTAGTTATGCCGCACGATGACAGCAACGAACACCGTTGCACTGGTTGTCAAAAATGTGAATTGGCCTGCCCGAATGGTTCTATTGAAATTATTTGGGATCGTCAAATTGATGAGGAAACTGGCAAAAAGAAAAAAATGATAGACAAACATATTTATCATTTAGGAATGTGTACGATGTGCGGTTTATGTATTGAAGCCTGCCCTACTGATGCTATTGTTTGGGCTCAAAACTTTGAAAATTCCGTGTACGATAGAACGCAATTAACGAAAGTATTAAATCAACCTGGCTCTAAATTGAAAGCTGGAGTAGAAGATTAAGCATATGGAAAGAATTATATTTTACATTTTAGCTTTTATAATGATTGTTTTTGCAATCGCTGCCGTATCGAGCAAAAAAATGTTGCGTTCAGTTATTTATCTGTTATTTGTTTTATGTGGAATTGCGGGGATTTATTTTTTAATAGATTATAACTTCTTAGCTGCCATACAATTAACTGTATATGCAGGTGGAATTATTGTGTTGTTCATTTTTTCAGTCGTTTTGGTTCATCATATTGAAATGGAATTGGAAGTGGCAAAACTTTCAAAAAAAATAACAACTGCGCTTGTTTGTTTATTAGGTTTAGGTGTTTTTTTAACTGCAATTTATTCACATCCTTTTAATGAAGTTGAAAATACCAATAGCATAACAACGGAACAAATTGGATTTGGACTTTTAAGTTATGAAGAAGGCGGATTTATTTTACCCTTTGAAGTGATTAGTATTTTATTATTAGCTTCAATGATTGGAGCGATAGTGATTGCGAAGGGAAAAAAGCCCGAAGTCGGGAGTCCGAAGTCCGAAGAACAAAAAACCGAAATCTAAAGAAAATGAAATTTAAGTTTGAAAACTTATTGATTTGGCAGAAAGCGATGGAAATTGGGGAGGATATTAATTTATTATCTCAAAAATTCCCAGCTAAGGAAGTTTACAATCTTTCCTCTCAAATTAGAAGAGCTGTAGATTCAATTGCTTTGAATATTTCTGAAGGTTCAATAGGTCAAACAAATCCTGAGTTTAATAAATTTATGGGTTATTCAATTCGATCTTTAGCTGAAGTTGTAACTTGTTTACACAAAGCAAAACGAAGAGAATATATAAAAGAACAAGAATTTAATGCACAATATGAAGCATCATTTAACTTAATGAATATGATGATCGCTTTTAGAAAAAATATAAAATAA
>JAGPIQ010000216.1 GCA_018054895.1 Lutibacter sp.
AAAGTAATGGAATCACATGAAATGCCTTTGAAAAGTTATTTGCTGTTGCATGAAAATGCAAAAATGAACAAAAATCAGTATGAAGCATTCTCAAAATGGTTAAGTACTATTGAAATACAATAAGTTATGAATTTGAAAAATTTATTTATATTATTTTTTGTAGTAGGAGTTTCTTTCACTGGTTTTTCACAAAAAATAAATCAGTTAGATGCTAATGGTAAAAAAACGGGTTTTTGGAAAAAGTTATATACCAATGGAAATGTACGTTATGAAGGTCAGTTTTTAGCAGATAAAGAAGTTGGTGTTTTTAAGTTTTATAATGAAGATGAAAAACAACCAGCTATTGTAAAAACGTATGATGCTTTAACGAACAAAGCGAAAGTGGTATATTACCAAGAAAATGGCTTGCAGAAAAGTGTGGGCGAAATGGATGGTAAAAATAGAATTGGCATTTGGTTGTACTATTATCCAGATGGGAAGACCTTGTTAATTGAAGAGCAGTATAAAAATGGAATGCTTGAAGGAACTTTCAAAAGTTATTTTAAAAATGGAAAGCCCAGTGAATTATTACTGTATAAAAACGGTAAGTTAAATGGTGTAATTAAGCGCTATGCAGATAATGGAGTGCTTCTTGAAGATTTAACGTATACCGATGGAAAATTAAATGGAAAAGCAAACTATTTTAGTTTATCAGGTGAATTAATAAGTTCTGGTACCTATGAGAATGATCATAAAATAGGAGAATGGAAAAATAATAGTGTTGAGGCTAAATAAATTTTAATAATGTAAAAGAAGTTCTTTTTTTTACTTTATTTGCTAAATTTATAAAAATAAACTACTAAATATGAATGTCGAAAAAATTTTTGAAAACAATAGAAAGTGGATTGCAGAAAAACTTAGTGTAAATGAAGATTATTTTACCGAATTAGGTAAAGGGCAAAATCCTGAAATTTTATACATAGGTTGTTCTGATAGTAGAGTGCCTGCAGAAGATTTAATGGGGTTACTACCGGGAGAAGTTTTTGTACATAGAAATATTGCAAATATGGTTCCAAATACCGATTTAAGTGTGATGTCTGTTGTAAACTACGCAGTGAGCCATTTAAAGGTGTCACATGTTGTGGTTTGTGGTCATTATTCATGTGGAGGTGTAAAGGCTGCAATGCAGCCGTCGGATTTAGGAATTTTAAATCCTTGGTTACGAAATATTAGAGATGTATATAGATTGCATAAAGCAGAACTAGATGCCATTACTTGTGATGAGGAACGATATGATAGGTTGGTAGAATTAAATGTGCAAGAACAATGTGTTAACATATTAAAAACATCAGATGTTCAACAAGCATTTAGAGAACGTCATATTACGGTTCATGGTTGGGTATGGGATATTCATACGGGTGAATTAATAGACTTAAAAATTAATTTCAGCAAAATATTGGATGAAATTATGGAGATATATAGACTTTCTTAATTATTGTTATTAAGTATCATTTAAAACGTATTTAAAAAAGATAATTAATTAAAAATAAGGTGGTTTTAAAAAAAATAATACTTATATTTGCTGCTTATATAATATTTTAAATTTTCAATAATGAGTAAAGGAACAGTAAAATTCTTCAATGAGGCTAAAGGATTTGGTTTTATCAAAGAAGATGGTTCAGGAAAAGAACATTTCGTACACATTTCTGGTCTAATCGATGAAGTTCGTGAAGGTGATGAGGTAGAATTCGATTTACAGGATGGTAGAAAAGGATTAAACGCAGTAAACGTAAAAGTTATTTAATATAATAATTACCTTAAGATCTGTAAAGCCTATCAAGAAATTGATAGGCTTTTTTTATGGTTCTACATTTTCAGTTTCTACTGAAAAATCGTCATTTATAAATAAATCTAACACAGCATCGGATAGATAGTCTAAAATTGTTGAAGCAGTAAAAGATTCTATAGCTATTTTTTGAACAGCTAATTCAGCAGTTTTTCCATGTAAATAAACTCCGAAAATACTAGCGTTTAAAGGTTCATAACCTTGAGCAATTAAGCCAGTAATAATTCCAGCTAAAACATCGCCGCTTCCTCCAGTGGCTAGAGCAGGGTTTCCTGTGGAATTAAAATACATTTTTTCATTAAAAACAGTAACCGTTATAGCATCTTTAAGAACAAGTATTATTGTATGTTTTTTTGAAAATTCTAATGCTTTTTCAAGTTTCTCATAATCATTTTTCCAAGAGCCTATTAATCGCTCTAATTCCTTTGGATGTGGAGTTAATACACTAAACTTTGGAAGTAATTTTAAGAGGTTAGGGTTACTGGCTAATAAATTTATAGCATCAGCATCAATAACTAATGGTGTTTTATTTTCAGATAAAAAGCGTTCAAAACCTTTGGCGGTAGCTTCATTTGTTCCCATCCCCGAACCAATGCCAATAACTATAGGTTTTGTTTTGAAATTAAAAAAAGCGATTTCATCATCTTGGTCAACTTCAACCATACATTCTGGAATTGCTGTTTGCAAAACGGTATATCCACATTTTGGAATATAAGCAGATACGAGTCCACTTCCAATTTTTAAAGAGCCTTTAACGGCTAAACTGATCGCTCCAATTTTCCCAAAACTACCACCAATTAAAAGCGAATGTCCGTAGGTGCCTTTATGCGACCATTTTTCACGCGGTTTATAAAATGAAAGTGCCTCTTTTTTAGTTATATATTGAATGGTAGGATTTAAGGATTCAATAAAATTGGTATCTAAACCGATATCTACAATTTCCCAAGAGTGTACAAAATCCTTATTATCAGCTAATAAAAGTGCTAACTTTGGAGTTTGAAATGTTAAAATATGATTTGATTTGATTACTGCGTTTGTATCACTAATGCTTTTTTCGCCATAAAGACCGGAAGGTAAATCAATAGATAATGTAAAAACACCGGTGTTATTTATATATTGAATCAGATCTTTTGTAAAACCTTGTGGACTTTTTGAAAGACCATTGCCAAAAATACAATCAACTACAATATCTTCTACAGAAATTTCTGGAAAATCTAATTTACTATTAATTATAGTTGGCCAATGTTTGAGCTCTTTTAGTATATTGTAATTGTGTAAAAAATCATCAGAACGCTTATCACTAAAATTTACAATATAACAATCTACATTATATCCATGTTGGTATAAATGGCGTGCAATTACTAGTCCGTCCCCCCCATTATTTCCTATTCCGCATAGTACATGAATTTTTATTTGTTGTCCTTGTAGCCTGCTATGAAGCCAATTAAAGCAGAGCGTAGCGGCGTGTTCCATTAAATTAATAGAGGAAATTTTATTAATT
>JAGPIQ010000096.1 GCA_018054895.1 Lutibacter sp.
ATGCAAAAGATGACTCGGTAAACAGCATTGGAAATTCGGATAGAGTTGAGCTTTTTTTTAGAACAGATGCTAATTTAGATCCTTATTATTGCTTAGAAATTGATCCTACTCCAAGAATTATGGATTTTAAAGCGTATCCAAATAAAAATTTCGATTTTAACTGGAATTGGCCTAAAAATGATATTATAGTTAAATCGGATATCGAAAATAATTTTTTTGTTGTTGAAGGAGCAATAACGTTAGCTTCTTTAAAAAAAATAAATCTATTAAAAGATAATAAAATAGAAACGGGTATTTTTAGAGCAAAATATAATAAACAGGACAATTCTACTTTTGAACCAACTTGGATTTCTTGGGTGAATCCACAAACCGAGACACCAAATTTCCATATAGCTTCTTCCTTTGGGCAGCTCATTTTATTATAATAACCCGTTGGATATAATTCATTATTTCAGTATAAAAATAGCTGCTTTGTGCAAAATACAGGTAATTAATTACGAAATGTCCGTCTGATTTCTATGACAAAAGTGACGGGTATATAAAATACTTTCTAATATTTTTGGAATTAGTGATATAATTTTATAATATTGTATTATGTAATACATAAAGATATTTATTATTTACATACATTCAAAATATATTTTTTAAAATTATTTAGGACATAAAAAAACATTAGCAGGCTAAATTTCCGACTATATAAATTGACTGAGAAATTATTGTCAGGTTCGAAAACTTTTTTTCTAACCAGACAATAATTTTCCTTTTTGTTAATGAGAGAGTTAGATGTTTGGTCGATTTAAATATAACAATTATGAAGTTAAAAAATTTAGTAGCAGCTACTTATGCGCCCATGCACCAAGATGGTTCGCTAAACACTAGTCTAATAAAAAACTATAGTAGTTTTTTAATTAGAAACAAGGTGGCGGGAGTTTTTATGAACGGTTCTACAGGTGATTTTGTTTCGCTATCAACAGAAGAAAGAAAACAAATAACATTGGCTTGGTCTAAAACTAAAACACCTGATTTATTTCTAATAGACCATGTAGGCGATCCAAGCCTAAAAGTTGCTAAAGAGTTAGCGACTTATGCAGCTGATAAAGTAGATGCGATAGGCGTATTAGCGCCTTATTATTTTAAATTAAGCAGTGTTGATAAATTAGTACATTATTGTAAAGAAGTGGCAGCATGTGCACCAAATTTACCTTTTTACTATTATCATATTCCCGTATTAAGTGGTGCAAATTTGAATATGTTGGATTTTTTAAAAGTGGCATCAAAAGAAATTCCAACCTTAGAAGGTATTAAATTCACCAACAATAATTTAATTGATTATTTACATTGTAAAAATTTTGAAAATGGTAAGTATAATATCTTATTTGGGTTTGACGAAATTTTTCTTTCCAGTTTGCCATTAGGAGCTGATGGTTGGGTAGGAAGTACCTATAACCATTTAGCAGCATTGTATTATAAAATAAAAGAACTGTTTGAAGCAGGTAGAATGACGGAAGCTGCAGAACTACAAACAAAAGCAATCCGTTTTGTTGAGATTTTAGATAGTTATGGTGGTTTTAATGGTGTTGCTAAAGGATTTATGAAAACTTACGGATTAGATTGTGGACCAAGTCGGTTTCCTCATACCACACTTCCAGATGAAGTTTATGTTACCATAAAAACCGAATTGGAAAATATTGGATTATTAAAGTATTTCAATAAATAATAAAATTTCTATCAAAAAATCCAAGATTAAATTAATTTTTTTCTTGGATTTTTAAATAATATATAAAATGATTTTAGACAAAATTCAAAATATAGATTTGTATAAAAAAGTACATCCTGGTATTAATATAGCACTAACTTACATTAAAAATACTAATTTTTTAAATTTAGATTTTGGTAAGTTTGAGATTGAAGGTGATCGTGTTTTTGCCATTTATAAAGAGTATGAAACAACACCAGTTGGAGATAAACTTTCAGAATCACACCTTAAATATATTGATGTTCAATATGTAGTTGAAGGTGCTGAGGAAATGGGAGTTACCACTCGTACAGATCAAGAATCTACAACTTCTTATGATGATGAACAAGATTATATGTTGTTTAATGAGCCGTATGATGTAATTACTGTTAAAGCAGGTATGTTTGCTATTTTCTTTCCAGATGACATACACATGCCAGAAATTACAACAAATAAACCTTCAAATGTTAAAAAAATAGTGGTTAAAGTTAAAATTTAGAAGAATTTAAAACACGATCAAAATGAGGTTCTAAATGTTGTGCCATTCCTTTTCGGAATCCTTTTATATCATCATTTTTTAAATAATCCAAAAGCTCTCTATGAGTTACAAATTTTTTAGAATACATATACGTTTCAGCATCTGTTAATTTGTGGTCATGCACATATTGGAAAACAGGTAATAATAAATTCTGAAATCGTTGTAAAGTGCTGTTCCCAGACATTTCGTATAATTTTCCATGAAATGCAACTTCGTTTTCCAAACTAAAAATAGTGGAATTTGTTTTATCTCCTTCCATTTCAGTTACAATAGCATCTAATGTAATTAAATCAGCTGCTGTTTTTCTTGCAAATAGTAAATCAACCATCCCCATTTCTAAAATTAATCGAAGTTCAAAAATATCTTTTAAGGTTTCATCCCCCAATAAATTAGTTTCAATAACTTTTTCAAAATTTTGTATAAAATCAGGCTGTGAAAGTATCATGCCTTTATGTTTTTTAGACTCAATAATCCCAATAGTGCGAAGTCTTGATAGCGCTTCTCGAATAACCGTTCTGCTAACATCTAAAGCTTCGGCAAATTCCATTTCTTTAGGTATAGTGTCGCCTACTTTAAGTTTGTTTTTTTTTATATACTCTGTAATGCGTATTTCTACCTTGTCTACTAAGCTAAGATTTGTAAGAGGCGCAATGCTTATTCTATTCTTCATTTAATTTTTATTTTGTACAAAGATATATTATAAATATTATTTCACTAAATTTGTATTATGTTATACATAACAAGCGTATAATGTAAATGTAGGTTTTTTTTAAATACTATTGAAAAAATAAAGAATTATTACACAATATGAACAATAAATTTTTATATAAAAATACACTATTAAATGATATTATTCCTTTTTGGGAAAAATACTCAATAGATTCAAAAAACGGCGGGTATTATACGTGTTTAGATAGAACTGGCGAAGTGTATGATACCGATAAGTTTATGTGGCTTCAAGGTAGGCAAGCTTGGACATTTTCAATGCTTTATAACAATGTTGAAAAAAATGAGAATTGGTTAAAAATAGCAAAACATGGTATCGATTTTATTATAAATCATGGAATGGATGGAGCGGGTAATTTTTATTTCTCTACGACTAAGGAAGGGAAGCCGCTAATACAACCTTACAATATTTTTTCAGATTGTTTTGCAGCTATGGCATTTAGTCAATACGCCACCGCATCTGGCGATGAAACTTTCAAGCAATTAGCGAAACAAACCTATCACAATATTTTAAAAAAGAAAGATAACCCAAAAGGTATTTATGAAAAATCGACTAGTGAACGTCCTTTAAAAAGTTTTGCCTTACCTATGATTTTATCTAACTTAGTTTTAGAATTAGAGGCTGTTTTGGATGAAGAGGAAGTTAATAAAACCATCGATTTTAGCATAAATGAAGTTATGAATGTGTTTTTGGATAAAAAATCTGGACTTATTTATGAATTTGTTCGTCCTGATGGTTCGAATGAAGATAGTTTTAATGGGCGACTTCTAAACCCAGGTCATGGTATTGAAGCAATGTGGTTTATGATTGATATTGGAGTTAGAAGAAATGATTCTAAACTTATTGAGAAAGCAACCGACACCATTTTAAATATTTTAGAATATAGTTGGGATAAAAAATACGATGGTATTTTATATTTTATGGATGCACACGCAAAGCCACCACAACAATTGGAATGGGATCAAAAATTATGGTGGGTACATTTAGAAGCATTAGTAGCATTAGCAAAAGCCTATGAGCAAACAGGTAAAAAAGAACTTATGGATTGGTATAAGAAAGTACATGATTATACATGGTCGCATTTTTCAGATCCTGAAAATGGCGAATGGTATGGCTATTTAAACCGTCAAGGTGAAGTGTTATTAGATTTAAAAGGAGGGAAATGGAAAGGCTGTTTCCACGTGCCACGTGCCATGTATCAATGTTGGAAAACGTTTGAAAAAATAGAAACAAAATAATATAAATTTAATAAGATGAAAAAAATAGGTATAATTTTAATTTGTATATGCTGTTTTAGTTGCTCAGCTCAAAAACAGAAAAGTGTAACAACAGAAAGTAACTTAGTATTTCAAGATTTGTTCAATACATCTATGAACAATAACGTAAAATGCTACCGAATTCCAGCCATAGTAACTGCCCCAAACGGCGATGTTATTGCAGCTATTGATCAACGGGTGCCAGATTGTGGCGATTTAAAGTGGAGTAAGGACATTAATATTATTGTGAGACGAAGTAGTGATAATGGTAAAACATGGTCCGCTATAGAAACCGTAGTTGATTTTCCTTATGGACAATCAGCCTCAGATCCTTCAATGATTGTGGATAATGTTACCAATGAAATATTCCTGTTTTATAATTATATGGATTTAGATGCAGAATATGACATTTACTATTTACATGTTGTAAAAAGTGCCGATAATGGTAAGACTTGGAGTGAACCAATCGATATTACATCTCAAATAGCAAAACCAGCATGGCATAAAGATTTTAAATTTATAACATCGGGTCGTGGTATTCAAACACGCTCAGGAAAATTGTTACACACGATGGTAAATCTCAATAGCGGGCTTCATGTGTTTGGAAGTGACGACCATGGGAAAACGTGGTATTTTATAGATTCGCCTATTCAACCCGCCGATGAATCGAAAATTATTGAACTTGCCGATGGTACTTTAATGATAAACGCACGCGTAAACAATAAAGGCATACGCTATGTTCATACTTCAAAAAATGAAGGAAAAACGTGGGAAACAAAATCAGCCCCGGAGTTAATAGATCCAGGTTGTAATGCAAGTATCATCCGTTATACGTCTGTTGAAGATGGTTTTAATAAAAATCGTTTGCTTTTTTCGAATGCTAAATCAGAAAAAGGACGTGTAAATATGTCAGTTCGGATAAGTTATGATGAAGGGAAAACGTGGACAGAGGGAAAAACCATTTACGAAGGGCCTTCAGCATATTCATCATTAACAGTTTTAAAAAATGGCGATATCGGTTTGTTTTTTGAACAAGATGAATATACGAAAAACCCGTTTGTTAGCTTTTCATTAAAATGGCTCACCGACGGAAAAGATGAATATAAAAAGCCTAAAAAGAAATAAATACGGAAAATATTATTTTGATTAAACAGCACTAAATAATGAATTTTAAAAAGAGTAGTTGTAATGTTTTTATGTTGCTTTTAATCGTAACTCTTAGCCATGGTCAAACGATAAGAGTCGCCTGTATTGGAGATAGCGTTACGTATGGTTTAGGTATTGAAAATAGATATGAAAACTCCTATCCATCACAACTTCAACAATTATTGGGTTCAAATTATGAAGTTGCTAATTTTGGATATTCGGGTGCTACTATGCTTAAAAATGGACATAAACCCTATTGGAATAAATCTGAATTTGAAGAATCACAGGGTTTTTTGCCCAATATAGTCATCATTCATTTAGGCTTGAACGATCAAGGGAATAACAATTGGCCACAACATAAAGGTGACTTTGAGAGTGATTATTTAGATATGATTGCTGTTTATAAAAACCTGACTTCAAAACCAAAAGTTATTATTTGTAAAATGACACCTACCTTTTCTGGGCATCATTGGTTTGAAGAAGGTATGCGTGAAAATTTTAAGGAAATTCAGTCTGAAATTGAAAAAATAGGAAAAAAAGCATCCGTTGAAATTATTGATTTGCATGAACCCTTGTATTATTTCCCTGAATATTTCCCAGATAATTTACATCCTACAAAAGAAGGAGCAAAAATAATTGCTGAAAAAGTTTGCGGTGCGATAACGGGCGATTATGGCGACTTGAAATTACCAATTCTTTATGGTGAAAACATGGTACTTCAAAGAAATGAACCCTTAACAATTGAAGGAATTGCTAATTTTAATGAAAAAGTTACGGTTCATTTCAATAGACAAACAAAAGTTTCAAAAACCGATTTTAATGGGCGTTGGAGCGTAGTCTTTGAGCCTATGAAAGCAGGGGGTCCATTTGCTTTAAATATAAGTACACCTGCTAAATCCGTTACAATAAATAATGTATATGTAGGCGAAGTTTGGCTTGCTTCAGGGCAATCAAATATGGATTTTAAAGTGCGAGATAGTGAAAATGCAACAACCATTTTAACGGATTCGTTGAATACTCATATTTTTCTATTTTCAATGGATGGGAAAGTGTTATCTGATAAAAAATTTAATGACAATGAGCTTGAAAATTGTAATGCTGAAACTTATTTCGATAACTTAGGTTGGACAACCTCAACTAAAAAAAATCTTGAAAATTTTTCTGCGATAGCTTATGCTTTCGCTTATAATATTCAAAAAAAACTAAATGTACCTGTAGGTATTATATGTAATGCCATTGGTGGTTCTCCTATCCAAAGCTGGATAAGTAGAGAGTCGATGGAACAAAACCATGAAACCATTAATCTATTAAACGATACACATTTAAACCCAATGGTTGATGCTTGGGTTTCCCAAAGAATAACCTTGAATATGGGAGATGCGCCAGAAAAGACAATAAAATACAGACATCCATACCAGCCAACTTTTCTGTTTGATGCCGGTATTTTACCTATTAAAAATTATAAAATAAAAGGGGCTATTTGGTATCAAGGAGAATCAAATACAGAGCATGTTCAGTTGCATTCAAAATTATTTAAAATGTTGGTAAACGATTGGCGAAATCATTTTGATAATGAAAATTTACCCTTTTATTATGTACAATTAAGTAGTATAAACAGAGCTAATTGGGGAGTGTTTCGAGATTCACAAAGAGCATTGCTAGAAATACCAAATACAGGAATGGCAGTGTCTTATGATGTTGGAAATGAAACAGATGTACATCCAAAAAGGAAATGGGTTGTTGGTGAGCGCTTATCAAAAATAACGTTAAATAAGGATTACGGTTTTAATACGTCTTTTTCAGGACCACTTTTAGATTTTGTAAATGTAAACGGTCATAAATTAGAGATTTGTTTTAAATATGGCGAAGGTTTAAGAACAATAAACAACAAATCGGTGGATGATATTTTTATAGCTGCATCCGACAAAAAATTTATTCCTGCACAAACCAAAATTAGTAATGATAGTTTACAGGTTTGGTCGTCTGAAATTAAAAATCCAAGATATGTAATGTACGGTTATACGTCTTATTCCAATGGTAATTTAATTAACGCGTATGGTTTACCAGCCTCTACATTTTCAAATTTAAGATAAATAAAAGAATTAATGAATATCAATTAAAGCAGTAACTATGAAACAGAATAAATATATATTGGTTTTATTCGCAATAGGATTATTAAGTATATCTACGTACTCACAGAAAAAAGAATTATCGTGGGAGGAATTACGGAAAAACTATAAATTTCCTACATGGTATACGGAAGCCAGATTTGGTATTTGGGTACATTGGGGAGCCCAAACTGAACCATTACAAGGGGGCGGTTGGTATGCCAGGCATATGTATCTAGAAAATGTAGGTACTGAGAAATGGGGAAAGAATGCATATTCATATCACAATAAAACGTATGGCCATCCATCTAAAATTGGATATAAAGATGTTATCAATCAATGGAAAGCTGAAAGTTTAGATACCGATGCACTTGTTGCATATTTTAAAAGTATTGGTGCAAAGTATTTTGTGGCTTTGGCGAATCATCACGATCATTTTGATAATTTTAATTCAACATATCACCCATGGAATTCTGTTAATTTAGGACCTAAACGTGATATTATTGGTGAATTTGAACAATCATCTAAAAAATACAATATGCCTTATGGCGTAAGTTCGCATGATGATCGATTTCTTGGTTGGTGGTTACCAGCCTTTGGAGCAGATGCTTCTGGTCCATTAAAAGGCATTGCTTATGATGGGCACATGACTATAGAAGATGGAAAAGGAACATGGTGGGAAGGTTTAAATCCAGCCGATTTATACGGTTTACCTCCTGAAAAAAGAACGCCTGAATATATTGAAAAAGTAAAACAAAATTGGAAGTTACGCCATAAAGAACTCGTAACAAAATATGATATAGACATGATTTGGTTTGATGGATATGATTTTCCTTACGGTGATTACGGGAAAGAGGTTTGTGAGTCTTTCTTCAATAAAAACCTTCAAGAATCTGGAGAAATAAACGCTGTTGTAGCTGGGAAATTTCATAATGAACCTTCAACAGTTAAAGATATTGAGCGTGGTGGCGCTTCTGAAATAGTACCTTATCCATGGCAAGGAATAACAACGTTACGAACGTGGTTCTACAAGGAAGATGAAGGAGAAATAGACTATAAACATAACGCAAAAACTGTTATTGAAACTTTGGCAGATTACAATAGTAAAAATGGAAATTTATTGCTGAATGTTGAACTTTTAAAAGATGGCACCATACCTACAACCCAAAAAATAATGCTAGATGAAATTGGTGCTTGGATAAATTTAAATAGTGAAGCTGTTTATGCTAGTAAACCTTGGAAAATATACGGTGATAACCTAAATTCTTATTTAAAAGTACTTGAAGAAAGTGGTATTGGTGAAGCAGATCTGGAGGCTTTAAAAAATCAAAAAAGTCATGAACATTTTAATGAAAGAACGCTGAAAAGTCCTGCCTATGGAAGTGATGAAGTGCGGTTTACCACCAAAGGAAATGTACTATACATGTTTGTATTAAATCCTTCCGCAGGGAATATTGAATTGTCTTCATTGGGATTGAAATCTGAACAAAAACCAGGGCAGATCAGTTCAATTCAAATGATTGGGAGTGATGAAACTATTGAATTTAAACAAGAAGCTAAAAAACTAATTCTTACAGTACCAGTGAAACGACCAAATAAATTTGCAACTGTTTTTAAAATTATAGGAGCGATAAAAAACCATTAAATGAGAATTATTATAACCATATTATTTGTACAGATATTTGCTATTTCTAGCTATTCTCAACAATATTCAGAGCATTATAATGAGCGCAAAGCATTATTTGAAACTACTGTAGATACTGAAAATGAAATTATATTTTTAGGAAACAGTATTACAGAAGGGGGCGATTGGAAAGTGCTTTTTCCAAACCAGAATGTGATTAATAGAGGTATTAGTGGTGATACTACCGATGGTGTTTTATTTCGATTAGATGAAATTACTTCGTCAAAACCCAAAAAAATATTTATTTTAATTGGTACGAATGATTTAGCAAGAGGAAAAAGTATTGATTATGTTTTGAATAACAGCAAAATACTTCTTGAAAAAATTAAAGCCGATTCTAAAGAAACTAAAATTTATCTTCAAAGTGTGTTACCTTACAATCCGAATGTTGGTGATAAATTCTCAAGCCATAAATCCAAACAGCAAGATGTGTTGGTGTTGAATAAAAAACTTAAGAAACTCGCTAGAAAACAAGAAGCGAAGTTCTTAAATATTCATAAAAATTTTAGAAATAAAAAAGGAGAACTAAAAGCCGATTTAACTTATGATGGTTTGCATTTAAATAAAAACGGCTATATATTTTGGGCAAAAATAATAAAAAAGCATGTGAACTAATTTAAAGCAATTCATATAATATTTTTTGTTTTCATTGTTTTTTAGCATGTATAAGTTGTAAAACAATACAACAACAACAAGAAGTTGAAAACACTACAGATCTTTCGCAATTCAACACGGTTTTTAAACAAGGCGATACTGAATATGCTTGTTTTAGAATTCCTGCAATTGTAGTTGCAAATAATGGCACTATTTTAGCCTTTGCAGAAGCTCGCAAATCAAGTTGCTCCGATACTGGAGATATAGATATTGTTATGAAAAAATCTACAAACAATGGTAACAGTTGGAGTAAATTAATAGTGCTTTTTAACGATGAAAATAATGTATGTGGAAACCCTGTTCCTATTGTAGATAAGGAGACTGGAACTATTCATTTAGTGACGACTTAGAATCATGAAAGCGACCATGATCTGAAATTATTGTAGGAACAAGTATGTATTCCAGAGAAGTATTTTATTTTTTTTCTAACAATAATGGAACAAATTGATCTCACCCAAAAAATATCACTAAAACGGTAAAATTACCAACAGGACTTGGTATGCTACAGGTTCTGTACATGGTATTCAAATTAAAAATGGAACTGATAAAGAACGTTTAGTAATTTTATCTAACCATATAACAAGTGGTGATGAAAAATATTATGCACATAGTATTTATTCAGATGATAAAGGTTCAAAATAGAAGTCGGAAGGTGTTTCGCCAAAAGATAAGGTAAATGAGAGTGCAGTTTCTGAATTAGATTCATGCGTTTTAATGTTAAATATGCGAAATTACCAACGAGATTCAATAAAAGGAAGATAGCTTACTTTTAGTTATGATGGTGGAAGTACATGGGGAAATCAATATATTGAAAAACACTTACTAAAACCAATTTGTTAAGGAGCCTCATTAACTATTTACAGAAATAATAAAAACGTACAATTATTTAGTAATCCGTCAAATACCGATGCTCGTAAAAACCTTTCGGTTTCAATTAGTAGAAATAATGGTAAAATTTGGGGTTCTA
>JAGPIQ010000217.1 GCA_018054895.1 Lutibacter sp.
GTGGAGCAGAGTAGAGGTGTTTCGAACTTTTTTAAGGAAGATCTGAGACAATTATATTTGATATTTCTAAAATTCCAATGACAAAATCAATTGAAAACAAGAAGAAATGACCTTGGTCTTAATTCGTTTTCTTATAGCTCCACACAGCTAAGCCATTAATTAATATTGCAAAAATTAAAATTACTACTAAATTAGGTAGTACTTCTTTAAGGCCAGCACCTTTTAATAAAACCATTCTTATAAACTCAACGAAGTAACGAATAGGATTTAATAAGGTGATGTTTTGAGCCCATTTTGGCATACTTTCAATAGGTGTAAATAAACCACTCATTAATATAAAAATTACCATAAAAAACCACGCAATAAACATCGCTTGTTGTTGTGTTTCAGTGTGGTTAGAAATATAAAGTCCAAATCCTAAAATTAAGAGTAAATAAATAGAAGTAAATCCATAAACTAAAAGAATACTTCCTAACATTGGAACATTAAAAACTACTTTTGAAATAACTAATCCAACACTCAATATAATAAGTCCAAGCACCCAAAAAGGGAATAATTTTCCAATTATGAATTGATATTTTTTAATAGGTGTAACATTAATTTGTTCTAAAGTTCCTAATTCTTTTTCTCTAACAATATTCATAGCTGAAAGAAAAAGCGTTAGCATTGTTACCAATAAAACTAATATTCCAGGTACCATAAAGGTCTTGTAATTTAAAGTGTTATTATACCAAAATGAGGGTATAGTTTCAATCCTACTAAGAATAATTTGATTTTCAGTTGTATTATAAATTTTAACACCAATATCTTGATTTACTTGTTGTACTATTTGAGAGACATAAACATTTTGAACTCCTGCTGTAGCAGCATCTATGGCATTAATTTGGATTTGTAATTCTGCTTTTTTTTCGTTTTGAAGCATTTTTTCAAATTGATTGGGAATTTCTATCACAATGTCTGTATTTCCTTTTTGTAAGAAATCTAAACCCTCTTTTGGGTTTGTAAGTTCTTTAGTTACACTAAAATAACTGTTAGCATTAAATTTATCTTTTAAAACACGTGAAGAAATAGAATTATCTGAATCTATAAATGAAATTCTAATGTTTTTGACATCAAAAGTTGCTGCATTAGAAAGGATTAATAGTTGTAATATTGGTAATATAAATATCAATCTCAGCATGCTTTTATCTCTAAAAATTTGCTTAAACTCTTTCTGTATTATGAATAAAATAGTTCTCATTTTTTAAATTTTTATTCTAATCGGGTTTTGTAATTTTTGATACTTAGCCCAATAAAAATCAATGTCATTAATGTCAAAATCAATGTTTCTTTGATAATATAGCTTATTCCTACTCCTTTAAGCATAATTGATTTTACAATAATAATAAACCATTTTGCGGGAATTATATTACTCATAATTTGCATGGGTAATGGCATGGACGAAATAGGAAAAATAAACCCTGAAAGTATTATAACAGGAAGCATTAACCCCATTAAAGAAAGCATCATTGCGGTTTGTTGCGAATTTGAAACTGTTGAAATCAAAATGCCTAATGAAAGTGCCGTAATGATAAATAGAATACTTTCAAAAGCTAATAAAAAAAGACTTCCTTTTATTGGCATTCCAAAAATAAAATAGCCCATTGAAACAATAACAATGGCATTTATAATTGATAAAAAAACGTAAGGAAAAACTTTTCCAATAATCACCTGAAAAGGTTTTAGAGGTGAAACCAATAATACTTCCATAGTTCCTAATTCTTTTTCTCTTGTAATAGAGATAGAGGTCATCATGGCAGAAACTAACATTAAAATCACTGTCATTACACCAGGTACAAAGTTAAAAACGCTTTTTAGTTCAGCATTGTATAACATTCGAGTTTGCATAACAATTGAAACACTTTGTTCTTGAGTTGTGTTTTTTTGATTTTGATAATTTTGAATTATTGATTGTGTATAGTTTGTAATAGTATTAGCAACATTAGGTTCTGTTGCATCGGTAATAACTTGAACAGTTGCTTTTTTTTGATTTTCTAATTTTTTTGCAAAGTCTCTTTCAAATAGTAATACAGCTTTTATTTTTCCATTTTTGAATTCGGATTCAATAGCTTTTTCATTATCTATTTGATTCTCTATATTAAAATATTTTGATGCTTTTATTTTTTGGATAATTTTCTCAGATTCAGCATCTTTTGCATAATCTAAAATGGCAATATCTACATTGTTGATTTCGTTTGTTATAGCAAAGCCAAACAGTAAAATTTGAGCAATTGGCATACCAAATAGGATAAACAATGATCGTTTGTCTCTAAAAATATGGTAGAATTCTTTTTTTACAAAACCTTTAAATCGTTTCATAGTATATATTTTTATTCAATATTTCGAGCTAATTTTAAGAATACTTCATTCATAGAGTCCACATCAAATTGCTTTTTTAAGTTTTTAGGTGTATCCAAGGCTTCAATAACACCGTCTACCATAATAGAAACACGATCACAATATTCGGCTTCATCCATGTAATGTGTGGTTACAAAAATAGTGGTTCCTTTATCTGCTTCCGTATAGATAAGTTCCCAAAATTGTCTTCTGGTTATAGGGTCTACACCACCTGTAGGTTCATCTAAAAAAACAATTTTTGGTTCATGTAACAAAGAAACTGAAAAAGCTAGTTTTTGTTTCCATCCCAATGGTAATGATCCTACTCTTGATTTTGTAATATCTCCTAATTGCAATTCTTCAATAAGTTCAGCTGTTTTTTTCTTAATTTGTTTTCTTGAAAGACCATAAATTCCTCCAAAAAAGGTAATATTTTCCTTAACAGTTAAGTCATCGTACATTGAAAATTTTTGGCTCATGTAGCCAATACTTTTTTTAACTTCGTCGCTTTGGGTATGCACATCAAAACCCGCCACGTTTGCATTACCGCTTGAAGGATTTGAAATACCTATTAGCATTTTCATTGCTGTAGTTTTTCCTGCGCCATTTGCTCCAAGAAAGCCAAAAATTTCGCCCTTATTTACATGAAAAGAAATTCCTTTTACAGCAGTAAAATCACCAAATTTTTTGGTAAGATTTTCTACTTCTATGACTTTTTCATTACTAATATGGTTTACCATTTTTTCATTTTTTATAAATCCATAAAAACATCTTCAATTGTTGTAGTTGCTTTTTGAATAATAATATTTGTATGCTGTTTTTCTTCGAGATAAATTTTTAATTTTTGAAGATCTAATTCGATATTATTGTCGATGTAATG
>JAGPIQ010000218.1 GCA_018054895.1 Lutibacter sp.
GCAACATTTTCTATTACAGTTCCTGATCCAACAGCATATAAAGAAACACCGTTGTATTGCGATTCTGAATTGATTTGAGCACCTGTTCCTCTAATTACTAAGTATTTTATGGAACCAGAATTGTCAGTGTCATTAGTACCACCGTAAATAAAACCACCAACTTCAGCTTCAGCATCTACGCCAGCAGTTGTAGTTGAATTTCCACAGATAGTTAAACCACCCCAATCCGCAGGAGCAGGATTTATAGAAGACATAACAACTGGTTTAGCAGCAGTTCCTTGAATATCAATTTTTCCACCTTTTAATACGGCAATATACACATCCACACCACCTTTATCAGCTGAAATTTGTGTGCCAGCTTCAATAGTTAACGTTGCTCCTGATTGTACGATAAATGAACCTGTTAAACTGTATTTTGTGGAAGCTTTTAATGTTTTGTTAGTTGTTAAGTTTCCATTTAAAATTTCAACAGGTACAAAACGACCACTTACAAAACTCCAGTTACTGATATTTACTTGTGTTCCTGTTTTATATGATTTAGTTGGGTCAGCGTTTACACCATCAATTTTTACGTTAGATAAAGCTCCTCCGTTTGCCATATCAATATTTTTTTCATAACCACTTAAAAATAAGTTCGTAATAGTTGCTCCAGATTCTTTTTTGAATTGTAAAGCAGTACCACCAACTGTTGAAATAGCTGTTACATTGATAAATTTAGGATTTTTGTTGTCTTTATCTCCTTCAAAAGCAGTTGAAAAACCAGCAATTGTATGTGAAATATATAAGTCAGTAATAGTACCATTCCAACCTTCTGTCCAGTCTACAGAGTCATCCTCATTGTTTTCTAAGTACACATTTTTAGCAGAAACAGTTCCACCAAAAAATTCAATACCATCATCTGAACCATTAAGTACTGCAATATTTTCAACTACAGTTCCTGAACCAACAGCGTAAAAAGAAATACCATTGTATTGAGATTCCGAGTTAATTTGAGCACCAGTTCCAACAATTACTAAGTTTTTTATTGTTCCTGAAGAATCAGTATCCGTTGTTCCACCATAAATAAAACCACCAACTTCTGCTTCAGCATCCACACCAGCGGTGGTGGTAGCTTTTCCACAAAGTGTTAAACCACCCCAATCTCCAGGTTGACCATCAACAGATGACATGATAACTGGATTTGTACTTGTACCATTAATGTTTATTTTACCACCTTTTAAAACTGCAATATATACATCCACACCACCTTTATCGGCTTTAATTTGTGTTCCTGCAGGAATTGTTAGTGTAACACCGTCCTTTACAATAAATGAAGATCTTAATTGGTAAGTTGTGTTCGCATTTAGAGTGAAATTTTCTTCCAATTTACCGTCCATTACACCTATTTTTAGGTTTTCTAATACAGCTTTAGATTCTGTAACAATAGGGCTAGGGTCATCATCATCACATGAAACTACTGTGAATATAGAAACCAATAAGGTTATTCCAATAAAATTATTAATTAATTTTTTCATTTCTTTTTGTTTAATTTTTATGTATTTATTATATGTACAAATAACATTATTTAATACTACCTAAGCCTTAAGTAAGTATTAAGTATTTATTACGAAATAGCGGTTTTGTGTTACCTAAATGTTAATGGTTTTTAGCAATAAAAAAGGGTCAATTGAATTTCAATTGACCCTTTTTTGATAGTATGGTAAAGTGTTTTTAAAATGTGTATTTTACACCTAAACTAATAGTGTTTCCTTTTTTGTAAGAACTAATAACTTCATTAGTTTCAATAGTAGTGATAAGGTTTTGAATTTTTTGAGTTTGTTCAATTGTTGGATTTAATAAGTTTTTACCAGTCAACTTAATGGATAGTCTTTCCGATAATTTTTTGCTAACCACTAAATCTAATGAAGTGAAACCTTTTTCAATAATTTCATCATTATATAATTTTAAACTGTTAGCAAAATCTTCTGGAGCACCCAAAGCATATACTTTGTCTGATGAATAGTTGGCTGCTAAAGTGGCGCTTAATTCTTTTTCTGAAGCTGTTGAAAAATTTAAAGCAGCATTTAAAATAAAGCCAGAAGCACCTTGTAAGTCCGATTCTGTTTTTCCTTTGTACTGAAAATCTTTTAACAAATCTTGATTGAACCACATTTTTGTAGCATTTACGTTAAATTTCAATTCGTTGGTGTCGTTTGAAATTAAATCAACACGCGTTTCAAATTCTAAACCAACTACAGTTGCTTTTTCTCCGGTATTGCTGTATGAGAAACTTCCAGAGGAACCTCTTGATTGTGAAAGATTGATTGGGTCTTCAATTTTTTTATAAAAACTTGTTACCGAAATTAATTCCTTCGCCGAAGGATATAATTCCCATTTTAAATCAATATTATAATTTGTTGAAGGTTGTAAATTTGGATTTCCTTTTGTAACTCTTCCTGTTGGCGAAACATATTCAAAAGGCGCTAATTCTTTAAACTCAGGTAATGTTATTGTTTTGCTTCCCGCTAAACGGATAAAATGATTGTCCTGAATTTCATATTTTAAATTGATACTTGGTAATGCATTACTGTAAGTATTAGATAAACTTCCAGTTCTACCCACGTAATTAGACACATCCCAAAGTACTTCAATAGCATCATTTTCATAACGAACACCTGCATTACCAGATAATTTATGGAAGCTAAAATCTACAGAAGTAAAACCTGCCACAACATCTAATGTGCCTTCATAAATATCCGCTGTACGTTCTCTTAAAATAACACTTCCATTATTAAAATAGGTGTTTTGAAATGCCTCTGTTAAATTATCGATAGATGTTACTTGAAATCCTTTGGCACGAACTCCTGTAAATTGCGAGTCGAAATTTCTTTCTTTCTGACGAAAGTTTGCACCAAAATTTAATTTTAAAGGATTTTCGCTTTCAGCATTCAAAGTAATTTGATCTTTTATAGTTCCGTTTAACTCCGTATCATTAATTTTTTGACTCGATTTACGTTGTTGAAAATCACCTACGTGTGCAAATTGAACTGTTGAAGCATCTAAAATATTAACTTCGTTTCTAATTCTGTTTGGTTCTTTAGCAATTACATAGTTGTAACCAACGGCCCAGTTTAATTCGTTGTTTTCTGAAATTGTATGCGTTCCAAGCAATTGATTTACCATCATACGGGTTTGTTTTAAATTTTGATCTCTCACAAAAGCGCCTTCTTCTGAAGGATCTTGGTCAAACACATAACC
>JAGPIQ010000219.1 GCA_018054895.1 Lutibacter sp.
TTCCAATGTAATGTTGGATGTTTGTAGAGAAGATCAATCGGGATTATCATTTAGGATTTTTGAAAGTATGATGTATAGAAAAAAATTAATAACAAATAATAGTGATGTTAGAAATTACGATTTTTATAACCCGAACAACATATTAATTGTTAATAAAGATGCTTCAAACATTTATAAAGATTTTTTTGAAACAGCATATCAAGAAATTGAAAAAGAGATATATTCAAAATATACCTTAGAAAGTTGGTTGAAAAAAGTATTTGAATTAAAATAAGAGCGCATGAATACTGAAATTGAAAATTCTTGTAATTCGTTAATAAATGGTCAAATATTGGTGTATCCAACAGATACCGTTTGGGGAATTGGCTGTGACGCCACTTCTGAAGCAGCAATAAAAAAAGTATTTACTATAAAACAACGATCAGAAAGTAAGAGTTTAATTATTTTAGTGAATGATATTGAAATGCTGCAACAGTATATTCCGCCTATTTCTAAAGAAATTTTATTGCTATTATCAAAAACGATCAACCCAACAACCATTATTTATAATAATCCTATTGGGTTAGCTAAAAATGCCGTTGCTATTGATAATACTGTTGCTATCAGAATTGTGCAAAATGACTTTTGTAAACAATTAATTAAAAAATTTGGGAAACCAATAGTTTCTACTTCAGCAAACAGTAGTGGAAATCCAACGCCAAAAAGTTTTAAAGAAATAGAACAAGCAATTTTGGATAGCGCAGACTATGTTGTAGATTTGCACCGCGAAGAACTAAATGAAAAATCATCTACTATTTTAAAGGTGGATGATAATGGTGAAATAGTTGTGCTTCGTCCGTAATTAGATATTTAAAAACAAAAAAGAGTTTATTTAAAATTGAAGTTATCGTCAACCTGTCCCGATTGTTGTCGGGATTGTCTCAGGTTCACATCATAATTATTAATTTTATTTATGAGGTTCTGAAACAAGTTCAGAATGACGTTCAACCTTTGTTGGTGTTTTTTACTAACAATAGGAAGCTTTAGTAGACTAACAATAATTTATGACATCAAACAACGTATATACCAACGCATTAGAACATCCAATTTTTGAATATATTTCAAAAGCAGCAGCTAATTTACAATTAGAAACCTATGTAATTGGTGGTTTTGTGCGTGATTTTTTTCTGCAAAGAGGTTCTCCAAAAGATATTGACATTGTTGCTGTAGGAAGTGGAATTGATTTAGCCAATGAGGTTGCTAAATTATTACCAAATCAACCAAAAGTACAGGTTTTTAAAACCTATGGAACGGCAATGTTGCGCTTTAATGATATTGAAATTGAATTTGTGGGTGCTCGAAAAGAGTCGTATACCGAAGATAGTAGAAACCCTGAAGTTGAAGATGGTTCGTTAGAAGACGACCAAAATAGAAGAGATTTTACCATCAATGCATTGGCTTTAAGTTTAAATGAAGCTGATTTTGGAACATTGCTCGATCCGTTTAATGGAATAGGTGATTTGGAAAATAAAATCATTTGTACACCTTTAAATCCAGATATTACCTATTCAGACGATCCGTTACGAATGTTGCGTGCGATTCGTTTTGCTTCACAATTAAACTTTACTATTGAAGAAGCATCGTTGGAGGCTATTTCCAGAAATGCAGAGCGAATTGATATTATTACACGTGAACGAATTGTGGATGAATTAAATAAAATAATGCTTTCCAAAGTGCCTTCAGTCGGATTTATTTTGTTAGATGAAACCAATTTATTACAACGTTTTTTACCTGAACTAACCGATTTAAAAGGAGTAGAGGAGGTTGAAGGGCAAAAACATAAAGATAATTTTTACCACACGTTTGAAGTGGTAGATAATATTGCTAAAAATACTGATGATGTGTGGTTACGTTGGGCGGCAATGTTTCATGATATTGGAAAAGCACCTACTAAAAAGTTTCATAAAACCATTGGTTGGACATTTCATGCTCACGAATTTGTGGGTTCTAAAATGGTGTATAAAGTATTCAAGCGAATGCGTATGCCTATGAACAATAAAATGAAATTTGTTCAAAAAATGGTATTGTTAAGTTCTCGTCCAATTGTTTTGGCAACGGAAGTAACGGATTCTGCGGTACGTAGACTTATTTTTGATGCTGGTGATGATGTAGAAAGTTTAATGATTTTGTGTGAAGCAGATATTACTACAAAAAATCCAAAGCGTTTTAAACGGTATCATCAAAATTTTGAAATTGTTCGTCAAAAAATTAAAGAAGTGGAAGAACGCGATCATGTTCGTAATTTTCAACCACCAATTTCTGGGGAATTAATTATGGAAACGTTTAATTTAACACCTTGTAGAGAAATAGGTCAAATTAAAGATGCTATAAAAGAAGCCATTTTAGAAGGAGAAATAGCCAATGAGTATGACGAAGCCTATGCCTTTATGTTGAAACGTGCAGAGAAATTAGGACTTAAAAAGAATTGATAATTGACAATGAAAAATTGATAATTATTTTTTCACAATATAAATTAAACACTTTTAGTATCTTTGATACTATATTAAATACCTTATAAAAAATGTCAGTATTATTAGAATTTGCCATGTTTCCTACCGATAAAGAAGAAAGTATAAGTCCTTATGTGAGTAAGATTATACAAATGATTCGCGAAAGTGGAGTTACATACCAACTTACCGCTATGGGAACTATAATTGAGACGGAAACGCTGCCTGAAGCATTAGCTATTGTGCAGCAATGTTATGATGTTTTAGAGCCAGATTGCAACAGAGTGTACTCATCTCTTAAATTTGATATTCGTAAAGGTAAAAGTGAATGCTTAACGCAAAAAATACAATCGGTAGAAAATATTATTGGAGAAGTGAATAAGTAATGTTCAGAGTTAATTACTGATTTTCAATGTTATAAAATTCACCAACCATTTTTCAGTACATTACCAAATTAATTTATTAATAAATGTCAGTCTGAGCTTGTCGAAGATCACATAAAAAGACACTTCGACAAGCTCAGTATGACAAAAAGGTGGGATAATTTGTGTAATAAACAATTACACCCAACGGGTTAATAATAAACTATTATAACCCTATTCATTTCTATTAGAATGCAAATTATTCATTTTTCATTCTTAACTTTTCATTAATTACAGCGTCTGCATTTCAACCAATTTCTTGTAGATGTTGTCATTAGCAATTAATTCAGTATGAGTTCCTTGCTCTACAATTTTTCCTTTTTGAAGTA
>JAGPIQ010000220.1 GCA_018054895.1 Lutibacter sp.
GTGTTAATGCTAATTGATTTCATTGTGAAACAATCCGAAGAACTTGTTTTAACCAATCCAACGGTGGATATTCCCGTCATTATTATTGCTGCTGTAACGTTAGTTATATTAGGTACGTTAATAGGAATGATTCCTGCGCAAACGGCGGTGAGTATTCGACCTATAGAAGCTTTAAGAGAAGAGTAAGTAATTAATAAATTAAAAGTTAAAAATGAATAATTAATTATTCAATAAATAAAAATAACACGAAAACAATTAACTGATGAAAAAAAAGATAATTTTTGGATCAATCGCTGTTTTATTAATAGCGGTATTACTTTGGTTTGGGGCAAAAAATAGTAAGTCGCCTATTGAGTACGAAACTGAAACAGCATTTATAACCAATGTTGTTAAAAAAACAGTGGCAACAGGTAAAGTTGTTCCATTGGAAGAAGCGGAAATTAAACCAAAAGTTTCAGGAATTATTGAAGAAATTTTTGTGGAAGAAGGTGCTATTGTTGAAATTGGAGACTTAATTGCTACAATTAGAGTTGTACCAAATGTGGCTTCCTTAAATAGCGCCCAAGGGTCTGTGAAGACAGCACAATTGCGTTATCAAAACACAAAAACATTGTATGAAAGAAATAAAGGGCTTTTTGAAAAAGGAGTTGTCTCACGTCAGGAATTTGAAGCAACAGAATTAAATTTCAATAGTTCTAAGCAAGATTTAAACAATGCTCAAAATAATTTAGATATTATTAAAAAAGGATCTGCTGCCGGAATGGGTAAAACCGCAAATACTTACGTGAAAGCTGAAATTTCAGGAACTATTTTAGAAATTCCTGTACGTAAAGGAACTCAGGTTATTGAAAGTAATACATTTAATGCAGGAACAACCATTGCAACTATTGCGGATATGACCAAAATGATTTTTGAGGGAAAAGTAGATGAAGCAGAAGTTGGTAAAATTAAAAATGGAACAGTGTTAGAAGTATCCTTAGGGGCTATTGAAAAAAAGAAATATCCAGCAAAGTTAAATTTTATTGCTCCAAAAGGAACGGAGGAGAATGGAGCCGTTCAATTTAAAATAAAAGGAGATGTTACCTTGGATGATGAGTTCTTTGTAAGAGCAGGTTATAGCGCCAATGCCGATATTGTTTTAGAAAAAAAAGACAGTGTTTTATGTATTAAAGAAGCCTTGTTACAATTCGATAAAAAATCAGATGAACCTTTTGTTGAGGTAAAAACAGGAGAGCAAACTTTTGAGCGTAGAACGGTAGAATTGGGTATTTCCGATGGGATTAATGTTGAAATTTTAAAAGGAGTTACAAAAAAGGATGAAATTAAAATTTGGAACAAAACTTCTAAAAAAGAGGGTGAGGAAGAAGATAAATAATAATTGAATTTCCGCAGATATTTAAGAGCGTTTTAATTGATTTTAAAGCGCTTTTTTTATATATTTATATGAACATAATTTGCATACTTATTTTTGATAAATTACCGCTTATATGATTTTTGTCAGAGATAAATTGTAATAAAAGATGGAACTTTATAGTATTAATATTAAATCAACGCTTATGGAAAGTCAGATATTATTTTTAAGTGATTTGAACTTCAACTTAGATGTTTGGAAAAGAGAATTGAAATTTCAAGAAAGTGAAATGGATTATTTTGAAGAAAAGTTGGAGCATATTGCCATTAGGGAATTAGGTCATGATGTAATGGTCAGATTAGAAGGGTTTCAGAATAAAATAATTAGAGAACGGGGAGTAATAGCTGATCTAAGACACAAAATTAGAATGAAAAGAAGAGAATTAGCGCAAGCTAAAGTAAGTAGCTCTTCAGAAGTGCTTTTTCATGAAAAACAAGTGTTATTAAAAGATGAAATGAAAACCTTTGTTAAAATGCATTATGACTTAAAAGAAGACATGATGGATTATTTTTTAAAGTGTTTATAAAATAGAAAGAGCCGCAAATTTTGCGGCTCTTTCTATTTTTTGAATTGTGATGATACCATTTCCGCTTTTTTGGAGCTGGAATAATCATAAAACCCTTCACCAGATTTAATACCCAATTTATTGGCTTGAACCATATTTACTAAAAGTGGACAAGGAGCATATTTTGGATTTTTAAATCCGTCGTATAAAACGTTTAAAATTGAAAGGCAAACGTCTAATCCAATAAAGTCCGCTAATTGTAGTGGTCCCATTGGGTGTGCCATTCCTAATTTCATTACGGTATCAATTTCTTCAACGCCAGCAACATTTGTATATAGCGTTTCTATGGCTTCATTAATCATGGGCATTAAAATCCTATTAGCTATAAAACCAGGATAATCAGTTACTTCCACAGGAACTTTATGTAGTTTTTTTGAAAGTTCAAAAATTGTTTTTGTCACTTCATTTGAAGTCGTATAACCGTTTATGATTTCAACCAGTTGCATAATAGGAACAGGATTCATAAAATGCATTCCAATCACTTTTTCCGGTCTTTTGGTTGCCGATGCTATTTTTGTAATGGAGATTGAAGAGGTATTAGAAGCCAAAATACAATTAGTAGGTGCACATTCATCTAATTCAGTAAATATCTTTAATTTAAGTGCTACATTTTCAGTTGCTGCTTCCACCACTAAATCTGCATTTTTCACACCTTCAGCAATGGATGTAAACAATGAAATATTTTTTAACGTTGCTGTTTTATCAATTTCTGTAAGTAAATTTTTAGCAATCTGCCGATCTAAGTTTTTTATAATTGTTTGCAGTCCTTTATCTAAAGCTTCTTGTGAAATATCAATTAAACAAACCTTAAAATGATGTTGCGCAAATACGTGGGCAATACCATTTCCCATAGTTCCTGAACCTATTACTGCTATGTTTTTCATAATTGAAATCTTTTTTATGTTAACGAATTATTTTTAAGATGGTTATTGTTTTAAATTTTACTCCAATCCAAACCATTTGATTTCCAGAATTTACACTTTCATAAATAGATAGTGCGCTAAAAACGAATAAAAAACGATTCCTATAAATAGGGATATCACTGTTTTTTTAGTTTTGAATTCATAAATGTGTTTGTGTATAATTTGTGCGCCTAAAAATCGGAGATTTTTTGTTGGTATCAAATTGCTTGTTGAATGTTTGTCGTTTGTACTAGTTCAAATTTAAGCAATAAATTATATGAGGTATTGCTGTAGTTTTTTTCAGTCAACAAATGTTTCTTTAATAACAGATTTAAGTT
>JAGPIQ010000221.1 GCA_018054895.1 Lutibacter sp.
CTTCAACTTTAGGTAATTCAAATTTTTCATCTTTGTGTGCAAATCCAGCAATAGGACTCACCACAGCTGCAGTTCCTGCACCAAACATTTCTAACAACGAACCATTTTTAGCCGCCTCTACAATTTCCGTTACTTTAATAGGTCTAACTTCGACTTTAATCCCCTTAGATTCTGCAAACTGAATAATACTTTTACGAGTAATACCATCTAAAATACGCTCACTTATTGGTGCCGTTAATAGTGTATGGTTTACTCTAAAAAACACGTTCATAGTTCCAGCTTCTTCTAAAAATTCGTGACTAGAAGCGTCTGTCCATAACACTTGTTGGTATCCTTGTTGAGCCGCTAATTTAGCTGGATAAAATGATGCGGCATAGTTTCCTGCTGCCTTCGCAAAACCAACACCTCCATTAGCTGATCTACTATATTTATCTGCAATAACAACGCGAACTTCCCCTGCATAATAAGCTTGTACAGGTGAACAAATAATCATAAATTTATATTTAGTAGATGCCGAAGCAGACACACAGCCTTCAGTTGCAATTACAAAAGGTCTTATATATAACGAATTTCCTTCTCCTTTTTGAATCCAAGCGCTATCTAATTTTAACAACTCACACAAGCCTTCAAAAAATAAGTCTTTTGGAAAAGCTTGCATATCCAAGCGTTCCGCAGAAATATTAATACGCTGTTGATTTTGATCTGGTCTAAATAACCAAATTTGATCATTATCATCTTTATAGGCTTTCATCCCCTCAAAGACGGCTTGCCCATAATGAAATACTTTTGCCGAAGGATCAATTGTTAATGCCTGATACGGTTTAATTTTAGGCGTTTGCCATGCTCCATTTTCAAAATCGCACTCAAACATATGGTCTGTAAAAATTTGACCAAATTTTAAATTGCTAAAATCAACATCCTTGATTTTCGAATTTGATGTTTTTTCAATTTGTAAAGCCATAATTATTTTAACTTAATTTTTTACAAAATTACTTATTTTTTTTAATTCATACTTTTATATGAACCTAAAATACTCGTAATTTCTTTTATAGTCTGCTAAAATATTCAATTATAAACTAACATCGAAAAAAAAAATGTATTAATTAAAATTAATAATTGTTGTGCAACAGTTTAATACTCGCTAATTTTACAATCGACTAAAAACCTAACTCTTTGTTTTTATGAACTTTAGCTATTTTTTAATTTATAGATTATCTAACAATTAATAATTTTTACTTTGGAAAGAAAGGTAATACTTACCGCCGATGGTTCTTCAACTATTCATTTAACGGAATGGGATGAAAATTACCATTCAAAACATGGCGCTATACAAGAAGCAAAACATGTGTTTATTAAAAGTGGTTTGGATTTATTTTCAAACCAAGAAATTAACATTTTAGAAATTGGTTTTGGTACTGGATTAAATTGTTTCATCACTTTTTTAGAAGCCGAAGCAAGAAATTTACAAATTAATTATACAGGTGTCGAAGCTTATCCTATTTCTTCCGAAGAGTTAAAACATTTAAACTACGTTACTGAATTAGGGGCTGAAGAATCTACAACCATTTTTGACACTATGCATGCTACTCCTTGGGGAATTCAACATACAATAACCGAGAGTTTTCAATTGACAAAACGTCAGCAATTTTTTAATGAAATTAACGACAAAAATTCGTTTAATTTAATTTACTTTGATGCGTTTGGAGCCCGTGTGCAACCTGAATTATGGACAGAAGAAATTTTTCAATTAATGTACAATTCGCTTAAAGAAAACGGAGTTTTAGTAACATACAGCGCCAAAGGAAGCGTTAGAAGAGCCTTACAAACTGTCGGTTTTTTAGTTGAAAAACTACCTGGCCCTCCTGGAAAAAGAGAAATGTTACGTGCAACAAAAAAATTATAAAATAGACAACCTATGAACTTTCAACGTTTTAAAAAGAAGAAAAACCCAAACAATAAACGTGGTATTATTTTAGTACTCGTTTTACTTTTAATCCTATTTTTATGGTTAAAAATGGATGTAATTATTAGTAGTTTATTTTCCTAATAAAGCTTTTTTAACATTCACATATTTCCGAAGAAATTTTAGAACAACTTATAATTGTTCAATAAAGTGTACTTTTGGTTTTATAAAGCAACAACTAATTGAGTTCAGAAAAAATTATATTAGGCATAGATCCCGGAACCACTATTATGGGTTTTGGATTGATAAAGGTGGTCAATAAAAAAATGGAATTAATTGTTTTGAACGAATTAATGCTAAAAAAATACGACGACCATTATATAAAATTGAAATTAATTTTTGAACGCACCATCCAATTAATAGAAACCTATCACCCCGACGAAATTGCTATTGAAGCTCCTTTCTTCGGGAAAAATGTACAGTCTATGTTAAAATTAGGACGTGCACAAGGCGTTGCTATGGCTGCTGGTTTATCGCGCCAAGTTCCAATTACAGAATATTCGCCAAAAAAAATAAAAATGGCAATTACTGGAAACGGAAATGCTAGTAAAGAGCAGGTTGCCAAAATGTTGCAGAGTTTGTTAAAAATAAAAGAATTACCTCAAAACTTAGATTCAACAGATGGTTTAGCAGCTGCTGTTTGTCATTTTTACAATAGCGGAAATACAACCGTTGACAAAAATTACACAGGTTGGGCGGCTTTTGTAAAACAAAACGAAAAACGTGTTAAAGGATAAAAAATTCCTTTAATTAATTTATAAAAAAACTACTTTGGCGGGCATTTATATTCACATACCTTTTTGTAAACAAGCGTGTTTTTATTGCGATTTTCATTTTTCGACTTCTTTAAAAAGAAAAGACGAATTATTATCCGCCATTCAAACCGAACTTGTTTTACGAAAACACGAATTAGAAAACCAATCCATTGAATCCATTTATTTTGGTGGAGGAACACCCAGTATTTTATCCATTGAAGAAATAACAGCTATTTTAGATGCTGTTTATAAAAATTACCAAGTCGTAACTTCTCCAGAAATTACCTTGGAAGCAAATCCTGATGATTTATCAGAAGACAAAATTAGAGCACTTTCAAAAACACCTATTAACCGATTAAGCATTGGAATTCAATCTTTTTTTGAAGATGATTTAACCTTTATGAACCGAGCACATACTGCGGAAGAATCAAAAAAATGCTTAGAAAATGCCAAAAAATATTTC
>JAGPIQ010000013.1 GCA_018054895.1 Lutibacter sp.
TTTCCGCGCTGCTTCTCGACTGCGCTCAACTTCTCAACTGCGCTCGACTTCTCGACTGCGCTCGAAGTGACAAATTGTGGCTTATCGACTATATTAGTACCACTTTCAGGATAGCTGGTAATATAATTTTCCACTATTGGACTTTCTAATAAATGAATGTTGCGGATTTCACCACCTAATTTTACCAATTGCCAAAAAGTTTTTGCGTTTTTTGGATATGGAATTTTTGGAAAATCTATTTTTAAAAATTCTTTGTATGTTGAACGGTAAGTTGGTGAGTGTAATACTGCATAAATATAATCTAACAAATCTATTGGTGCGAAAGTGTTTTCTGCTGTTTCTTTTTCAGTTGTAAATGTTAAGCTTAATTTTTTAGCTACTTCTGAAACAATTTTTGGGTCTAGGTTTGGGACTCTTGCTGTGGTTTCTGTTGGGTTGGTTGTTAGTTGTTGGTTGTTGGTTTCTGGGTAGAGATAAAGTGGAAAAATTGTTCCTCCACCTCTTCTATATACGTTTTGGTCTGTTAGATCTTTACAAGTAAAAACGACATTCCATTCATCTCCACCAACTACTTGACCTTGTCTACAAATTATCAATCCTGTATTTTCGTTTATAAAATGATTTAATACTTTGGTATTTGTTCTAGCAACAAAATAGGGGTTATAAAAAACCATTCGACTATCAAATGGTCTATATTGAATATTTCTTATTTGTTTTGGAATTTCCGATTGTAAAACATTTGCTTTTGTTTGATGAGCATCCCACTTATCTTTGTCCTTTATAACTAAATTGAAATGATTACATACTTCTTCAACGGTTTTGCTTTCATCTAAAAAGTAATTTATTTTGATTGTCAATTCTTGAGAATTAAAACCCACTGAAAGGTTATCTCTTTTTGTAAGTAACCCGAGAGAATTTAATGGAAATAAATCAGGAATTGAAAATCCTTTATTGTATAAATCTTGTTGCTCAAAATCTATATACTTGAATAAATAATTTGGTTTGTCAATTTTCAGTTCTTTATATGGAGTTGTTTTTAAATTATTTTTGGTTAAAAAGCCATATTTAACTTCTCGTTTTCCATACAAATCATAATGAAATACTTTCCCTAATTCAGTTGTGTTCTTTTTACCTGTTTTCACAAAAATATTAATGGAAACTCCTTGTTCAATATCAAATACATTTACATCCGCAGATCCATCAGGTGCAGTTTCTTTCTTTTTTGCATTACCGTGTAAATCAATAGTATAAATTTTGTCGTATGTTTTTAACAAATTCCAACGCATTCCTCTAAATGTTGGGTTATCTAAAAAACCGTGCGGATTTATAAAAGCCAACACACCACTACCATTTTTTTCAATATAATGTTGTCCGTAACGTAAAAACTTTACATAATCATCATTTATAAATTTAGAGTTTTGCTCTTTTAATTTTTCTTTGCCTCCTGGTTCTTTTTTATAATCTTCCATAAGGCTCATAATCCATTCTCCTTTATTGGCACTTTCTCCGCTATACGGTGGATTTCCTAGAATACACATTACAGGAGTGTCACGTTTTATATGGTTTGCTTCGTTGGCTTCATTTGCAATGGCATTAGCCCAAAATGTACCTGTATCTGGGTGGTGTTCTTCTAAACTATTGGTTAAATACACTCGTGTTCGTTGGTTCTTCTCGACTCCGCTCGAAGTGACAGTTGGTTTATAACCAGTTTCTTTCAGCAATAAATCTAGTTGTAAATGTGCCATAGCGTAACTTGCCATTAACAACTCAAAACCATTAAGGCGTGGTAACAAATGTTCATCTACATAACTACTCCAAAATCGTCTACTTCATCTTTTCCAAAAAAGTGACTGTACCCAGAAGCGATCCCGATTCCTAAATTAGGGTTTATTAAATATTGCCCTCTTAAGTCTAAACCTGCATTAAATGAAGACACGTCGCTTGCATCACCTACTGGAACTCCGGCTGTAATCCCTACTTTTAACCAAGAATTATCTGGTGTAATATCAATTTCCGTTTGCTGTGCAAATAATTGACTGAATCCTAATAAACCTGCAATAAAAAATAATTTTTTCATGTTTTTAATTTTTAATTAGACTGTAAATTTACAAATAATGGATGAGCGTTAATTACAGAGTTTTTAATAAATATTACATAATTATTAGATTCCAATTATTAATAAATTGATGAATCTTGTTGCCCTATTAAAAAACTTAAAAAGGGTTACAAACAATCTGAAGGAATAATAAATGAAAACTTAATGAAAAATTACCCATAAGAACTTCCTTGAGTTAAACTCCTTTTAATATCGTTTATATAACCTTCTTTATGATATTAAAATACTTAAAAGGCACATATTTAAAAGGTATATCAATCCAAGTAGGTGCTGTTACAACTGCTCTTTTATTGCTAAACGCTAAAAAACTTTCGTATCCGTGGTACTTTCCCATGCCGCTATTTCCTACACCTCCAAAAGGTAAATTATGATTCCCAATATGCATCAATGTATCATTTACACAGGCGCCACCTGATGTTGTTTTTGCCAATACTTCTTTTGCCTTTTTGTTTTTTCCAAAATAGTAGAGTGCTAAAGGTTTTTCATTCATATTGATGTAATTTATCGTTTCATCAATGTGTTTAAAAGTCATTACTGGTAAAATAGGACCAAATATTTCTTCTTGCATCACCAAAAAATCAGGCTGAACATTGTCAATAATTGTAGGTGCTACAAATAATTCTTCGGCATCAATTTCTCCACCTGTATGAATGGTGCCTTGATGTACTAATTCTGCCAATCTATCTACAGCTCGTTTATTTACAATACGTGGGTAAAAACGACTTTCCTTTATATTTTCACCATACATTAACTGTATGTTCGTGGCTATTTTAGTTAATAATTCATCTTTAATGGATGCATGTGCAAAAAGATAATCGGGTGCAATACACGTTTGTCCAGCATTTATTAATTTACCCCAAATAATGCGTTTAGCTGCAATATCAATATCGGCATCGGCATCTACAATACACGGACTTTTACCACCTAATTCCAACACTACAGGTGTTAAATTTTCGGCAGCTGCTTTCATAACTACTTTTCCAACTTTTGAACTTCCTGTAAAAAAAATAATATCAAACCGTTGCGCGAATAAGATAGTATTCACTTCTCGCCCACCTTGAACAACACAGATATAATTAGAATCAAAATTTTCAACAATCATCGCTTCCATTAGTTTTGCAATTGTTGGTGTATCTGGTGATGGTTTTAAAACACTACAACACCCAGAAGAAATAGCACCAACCAATGAATTAAAAACCAATTGAAAAGGATAGTTCCAAGGCGAAACAATTAATGCGACACCCAAAGGTTCATAAATTATTTTACTTGATGAAGGCAACAAATGAATAGGTGTTGAAACTCTTTTAGGTTTCGCCCATTTTTTTAACTGTTTTATATGGTTGTCTATTTCGCCAGTTACAATGCTAATTTCCGTTAAATAAGCTTCTTCAGGAGATTTGTGCAAATCCTTCCACAAAGCTTGTTCTATTTTTTGTTGATTTTGAAGAATGACTTTTTTCAACTTATGAAGTTGTGCCAATCTAAAATTAATAGCTTTTGTTTGATGCGTAGAAAAAAAAGCTTTCTGATTCGCTATATATTCAACGATACTATTTTCTGAAGTGTCTATCATCATAATGTATTATTTTTTGTGACCTGTAAAATGCTCCATCGTTTTATAAATTCCAAGTAAGCTGCCAGCAAACCAATCGAATACATTAATGGACATCAATGCTTGACCTAATCGTGTAAACCTGTAAATGTAACCCGGAATAGTTACCATTTTTTTATTGTTTTCAATGGCCTTAATTATGGTAAGTGCCGCTGCTTCTGGTTCCAAAATAGGAATTTTTGACTGAACACCTGCAAACATTCCTGTATGTATATAATAGGGCATTATGGTTGTTACAAATACCTCCTTATTTAACTGTTTCATTTCAAGCCTCAAACTATCTGACCAACCAATTACCGACCACTTACTTGCCGCATAAACAGCCATTTTAGGGTTTGAAATAAGTCCTCCTGAAGATGCAATATTACAAATATGTCCTGAATTTTGCTGGAGCATATCTTTTAAAAACGCACTGGTAACCAACATTGGAGCATTGGCATTTATTTCCATGGTTTTTAATATTTCATCTGTAGTATGTTCATAAAAATATTTTCCCACAATAATACCTGCATTGTTTATAAGCATATCAACTACACCAACTTCTTGCTTTACTTTTTTAGCGGTTTCTTGTATTTGTGCTAAATTAGAAACATCCACATTAAAACCAATAATAGTTCCCTTGGAAGAAAATTCAACAACAGTTTCATCAATTTTTGATTGATTTATATCCCAAATTATAACGGTTGCTTTTCGTTCTAATAATAAGCGAGCCATAATTTTCCCAATACCAGATGCTCCTCCAGTTATTAACGCTATTTTACCCTCTAATTGTTTCATTTTTAGCTATTTTAATTATTATTTCAGAACCTATATTTTTATTCCGATAGCATTATTAGTTTCATAAAAATAATCAAATAAAAATTGGAAACTACCTTAAAACAAAAAAAAGCACTCAAAAAAATGAGTGCTTTTAGCATTGTGACCTCGGAGGGATTCAAACCCACAACCGCTGGAGCCGAAATCCAGTGCGCTATTCAGTTGCGCCACGAGGCCTATAATATTGATATTAGAATTACCCTAACAATTGTTTCACTGCAATTGAAATAGCTTTTCCATCCGCCTTTCCAGCTAATTCTTTTGAAGCTTCTGCCATAATAGCTCCCATATCTTTCATTGAGGTAGCTCCAACTTTTGCAATTATTTCAGCTACAACTTTTTTAACATCTTCATCGCTCATTTGAGCTGGTAAAAATTGAGCGATAACTTCCATTTGAGCTAATTCTGGTTCCGCTAAATCTTTTCTATCTTGCTCAAGGTAAAGCGCTGCACTATCTTTACGCTGTTTTACTAATTTTTGTAATAATTTTATTTCTTCGTCCTCTGAAATTTCTTCAGTAGCTCCACTTTTCGTTTTTGCTAATAATATTTCCGATTTAATGGCTCTTAAAGATTCTAAAGCAACAGTATTCTTTGCTTTCATTGCTTCTTTAATCTTTTCCATTAATAATACTTGTAAACTCATGTGTTTTGAAATTTGATTCTGCGAAGATAAAAAAAAAGAACTCGAAAATCTCTAATTTTCATTAAAGATTTTCGAGTCCAAAACTTAGAAAATTGGTCTAAGAATTTGTCTTTGGGTAAAGTTTTAATCTACATTGTCATGTAAATATGAATTATTAGAACGGAATTGCAAATCGTCATTCTCATCTATATTTAACGTTGTTCTTGATTGATTAGATTCCGAAGAGTGTGAACTTTCATTTAATTGAACACCCATACGCTTATATGCTGGTTCTTTTTCTATTTCATCTATATTTTGATTTACCTTATTTACAAATTTGTAATTAAAGTTTTTCATTTTTTCACGTCTTTCTGAGGCTCTTTTTTGAAGCTCTACAATTGTTAGATCTAATGGCGAAATTTCTTTATAATCAACAACCTCATGCTCATTCACATCTACAATAGTAGTTTTACGTACTGATAGTTGCATTTCATCTTTTACTACTTCCTTTTTTGCTACTACTGGTTTTCTAGCTCTTGCAAAGTTATCTTCCAGCTCCGAATAATCTTCTAACGTAAAATGTACTACTGGATCTACTCTTTTCGGCTCTACTATTTTTGAAACTACAGCTTCAATATTTTGAACCTCAATAGGCTTTACTTCTTCAACTATTTTAGTTTCAATTTTTTGAATTGGTTCATCAATCGGATTTTTTTTAATTTGTGTAATCGGTAAATCAAACGTAAAAGAAATTTGTTGTTCTTCTTTTTCAGCAACTGGCTCAGGTGCGATTTCTTCTTGAACAGCTTTTACCTCAGTAATTACAAAATCATTATAATTTGCAGGTGTAATTTGTTCATAAACCACGTCTAAATTTTTAATAAATTCCGACGTTGGAATAATATCAAACTCATCTTCTTCCTCTTCACCTAAATCATATACTACAAATTTTGGCTCTTCCTCTTTTAATTCAGTTACTGGTTCATCAATTTTATTCGTTGATTTCTCCATTAGTTTTTTTTCGGAAAAATCAAAGGTAGCTTCTTGTTCATCACCTAAGGTGTGAATAATTTTTTTTGCTTCCGTGTTTGAAATTTCACTTTGTTGATCTTTATTAAATCCTGTTGCAACTATTGTTACTGCAATGGCCTCCCCTAAAGATTCATCTTCACCAACACCCATAATGATATTTACGTTGGATTTGGCTTCCGACTGAATATAATCGTTTATTTCTCCAATTTCGTCAATTGTAATTTCATCAGTTCCAGAAACGATTAATAACAATACGTTTTTGGCCCCAGTTATTTTATTATCATTTAATAAAGGTGAGTCTAATGCTTTTGAAATTGCCAATTCTGAACGATTAATACCCGATGCTGTTCCAGATCCCATAATAGCAGTTCCACTATTCGACAATACTGTTTTAGCATCTCGTAAATCGATGTTTTGTGTGTAATGGTGTGTAATTACTTCAGCAATACCACGAGCTGCCGTAGACAATACCTCATCCGCTTTTGAGAAACCAGCTTTAAAACCTAAATTTCCGTAAACTTCACGAAGTTTATTATTATTAATTACAACTAATGAATCTACATATTCACGTAATTTTTCAATCCCCTTTTGAGCTTGTTCGTTTCTTGTTTTTCCTTCAAAGGAGAATGGAATAGTAACAATACCAATAGTTAACAAATCCATTTCTCGAGCAGCTTTTGCAATTATAGGAGCGGCACCAGTTCCTGTACCTCCACCCATTCCAACTGTTATAAAAACCATTTTAGAATTAGTAGATAACATTTCTCTAATTTCTTCAATACTTTCTTTAGCTGCATGCTCACCCACATCTGGGTTTGCTCCAGCACCTAATCCTTCTGTTAGGGTTAAACCTAGTTGAATTTTAGTTGGTATTGGACTTGTTTGTAATGCCTGAGCATCCGTATTACAAACTACAAAATCTACTCCGTTAATTCCTTGTGTGTACATGTGGTTAACGGCATTACTACCTCCGCCTCCTACGCCAATAACTTTAATTACGTTAGATTGATTTTTTGGTAAATCGAAGGAAATGTTGCTAAAATCTGAACTGCTCATAAGCTTGTTTTTAATGGTATTATAAATCTCTTTTTCTTTATTCTTATTTTTTACTCTGCATTGTCTAAAAAGTCTCTAAACTTATCTCCCCATTTGTCAAACATGGACTTCTTAGGTTCTCTTACTTTTTTTGGTTCTTCAGGAACTATTTCTTCTTCTTCACTAGGTTTAGACACTACCTCTTGTTCCTTAGCTAAAACCTTATTTAATTCAGCAATTCTTGCTTTTTGCTTATCAATACGTTTTAAACCGTTCATTAATAAACCAACTGCTGTAGCATATTGTGGACTTGATATGCTTTCATCAGAATCGCCAGCTAAATTTTCGTTTGGATAACCAATTCTGGTATCCATTCCTGTAATATATTCAACTAATTGCTTTAAATGTTTTAATTGCGCTCCGCCTCCTGTTAAAACAATACCTGCTATCAATTTCTTTTTAGGCTCCTCATGCCCATAATTTTTTATTTCTAAAAATACTTGTTCTATAATTTCAACAACTCTAGCGTGAATTATTTTTGATAAATTTTTAAGCGTAATTTCTTTTGGTTCTCTTCCTCTTAAACCTGGAATTGAAACAATTTCATTATCCTTATTTTCACCTGGCCAAGCAGAGCCAAATTTTGTTTTTAATAATTCGGCTTGTTTTTCAATAATTGAACAACCTTCTTTAATATCTTCCGTAATTACATTTCCACCAAAAGGAATCACTGCTGTATGACGTATGATTCCATTTTTGAAAATGGCTAAATCCGTTGTTCCTCCTCCTATATCAATAATAGCGACACCAGCTTCTTTTTCTTCATTACTTAAAACGGCTTCTGCAGATGCCAAAGGTTCTAAGGTAATACCGGCTAAATTTAAACCTGCACTTTTTATACAACGCCCCACATTTCTAATAGAAGAAACTTGACCAACTACAACATGAAAATTAGCTTCCAATCGTCCTCCATACATCCCAACAGGTTCTGTTACTTCTGCTTGTCCATCTATTTTAAATTCCTGTGGTAATACGTGAATTATTTCTTCACCAGGCAACATTACCAATTTATAAACCTGCTTTTCAAGCTTCTCTAAATCATCATCACTAATAACTTCTTCAGCATTTGGCCGTGTAATATAATCACTGTGTTGTAAGCTTCTAATATGTTGCCCTGCAATTCCAACAACTGCTTCATCAATTTTTATTCCTGATACAGCTATTGCCTCATCAACTGCCAATTGAATGGATTGAATTGTTTGTGTAATATTATTTACTACTCCTCTGTGTACACCTAAACTTTTTGCTTTACCTGTACCAAGTAACTCAATTTTTCCGTACTCATTTCTACGACCAATCATAGCAACAATTTTTGTTGTTCCTATATCTAACCCTACTGAAATATCATCGTGTTCCATAATCTGCATCTTTTGTACACACAACTTGTTTGTTGTATTTTAAATTTATTGATGAATACATGGCAAGTGTACCATCAGACATTGTTTTATTATAAAATGAACTAAGGTTCTTAAACTTTTCTTTTAAATTTTCTACTTTACCTAAATTAATAGTTTGCCCACCCATTCGGGTTTCTAAATTATATTCATTGTTCGGCATTTTTTCAATCCCAATGATTTGTTTTTTTAAAAACACATCATTTAAAATAGTGGTAACTAAGTGATGAATATCCACAAAATCTCTTTCATTTACGTTCCCTGAAACAATCATAACACGCTCGGAGTAATTTACTGATAAAGGCATTTTTTCTGCTTGTTTATCAATATAATAACTCAAATTATTGTTAATAACTCTAGCTATAGGTGTACGCTGCTTCACACTTGCTTTAAGCGAACCTTCAACTGTTAAAAACACAGCCGCACTCTCTACCATTGGATGTGATAGAACACTTAACTCTAGTTTATGTAAATCTATAACAGATTTTTCTTTATTTTTAACTGTTGCGCCATTTTGTATTAACAACTTATTAACCATTTCAAAGTTCATAAAAAGGTTGTTTCCTTTCTCAAAAGACACAAAAACGTGTGTTATTTTCCTATCGTTATTTTTATGATTTGCAAAACCATATAAAAACGCGATTAGGGTAAATAACGCACCCATTTTTATGTAATGCCAGTTAATTTTCAAGGTTCAATTCGTTTTTAACTTTATTTACTAATTCTCCTATATCTCCAGCGCCAATCATAACATTTATCGGCGATTTTGATGCTTTTATATTTTTAATTAAATCTTCTTTACTTGAAACTATTTTATGTTCTAAAGTCACTTTACTCAACAACCATTCTGAAGTGATTCCTTCCATTGGTAATTCACGCGCTGGATAAATATCCAACAAAATCAATTCATCAAATAATGACAAACTTGCAGCAAAATCATCTACAAAATCACGTGTTCTACTAAATAAATGAGGCTGAAAAACCCCTAGTATTTTTTGTGTAGGATACATTTCTCTCACTGCTTCTGCTACCGCTTTTATTTCTGTTGGGTGATGTGCATAATCATCAATTAACACTAAATTTTCAGTGTTAATTTTATAAGAAAAACGTCGTTTTATTCCTTTAAAAGAAAGCAACGCTTGTGCAATAACTTTTAAAGATATTCCGTAATTATTAGCTATTGCCAAAGCTGCCACCGCATTTAGCACATTATGTTTTCCTGGCAAATATATTTTTACATTTTCAATTATTTCAGATGGCGTTTTAACATTAAAAACGTATGCTCCATCTTCAATTTTCACATCAAAAGCTTCATAGTCCGCTCCATCTTCAATTCCGAAAGTTGCTGCATCAATAGGCAATCCTTTTCTAACGATTAATTTATCTGAAACTTTATTCCCAAATTCTTTAAATGAATCTTCTAAAGCCGAATGCTCTCCATAGATATCCAAATGATCCGCATCCATAGACGTAATACAGGCAATATTTGGTGAAAGACGTAAAAATGAACGGTCAAATTCATCTGCTTCTACAACTGAAACTTCATTTCCACCCAAAATTAAATTTGAGTTATAATTTTCTGAAATCCCACCTAAAAACGACGTGCAACTCACTTTCGCTTCATGCATAATATGACCTAACATGGTGGATGTAGTCGTTTTCCCATGAGTTCCTGCAACCGCTAAACAAAACGTATTTTTAGTAATTTCACCTAACACTTCTGAACGTTTTAATACCTCAAAATTATTTTCAATAAAGAAATTGAAACCAATATGGTTTTTTGGTATTGCAGGTGTATAAATAATTAACGTTTTTTCAGTGTTTTTAAATTCACTTGGAATAGCTTCCAAAGTATCTTCAAAATGAATTTGCATCCCTTTTTCAACCAATGAATCCGTGATTTCAGTAGCCGTTTTATCGTATCCCGCTACTTTTTTTCCAATACTATTGAAATATAGCGCCAGTGAACTCATACCAATTCCACCAATACCTACAAAATAAACGTTATGTATATTATTTAAATTCAATTGTTTAGTAATTTTTCTATTTCGGTTACTATATCATTTGTTGCATTTGGTAATGCTAAACTTTTTATATTTTTACTTAATGCTGCTTGTTGCTCTTCATTTGAAATTAGTTCTTCAAGTACTTTTTGAAATAATTCCAACTCAGATTCTTTCAACAGAATTCCTCCTTTTTTATCTACAACCGCCAACGCATTTTTTGTTTGATGATCTTCCGCAACATTGGGTGAAGGAATGAAAATAACTGGCTTTCCAACAATACATAATTCAGAAATAGAACTTGCACCAGCACGACTTATAATAAAATCTGCTACAGCATAGGTTAAATCCATTCTATTTAAAAACGCATGCGTTTGAACCCCCTTTAAATCATCGTATTTTTTAAATTCTTCAAAATACAACTTCCCTGTTTGCCAAATAACTTGTATTTCTTTTTCAACCAACCAATTAATATGTTTTTCAATTAAATTATTAATGGCTCTTGCTCCTAAACTTCCGCCAATGACAACCAACGTTTTTTGACCTTCATTTATATTAAAAAACTTTATAGCTTCACTTCTTTTATCAGTCACATTCAATAAATCTTGACGAACAGGATTTCCTGTTTTTACAATTTTATTCTTTGGAAAAAAAGCATCCAATCCATCATAAGCAACACAAATTGTATCTGCATTTTTGCTTAACAACTTATTTGTAATTCCTGGATACGAATTTTGCTCTTGAATTACCGTTTTCACCCCTAATTTATTCGCCATAAATAAGGTTGGCCCACTAGCAAAACCACCAGTTCCAACTACTACAGCAGGCTTAAACTTTTTAATTATTTTATATGCATTCCATAAACTGCTTATTAATTTCAAAGGAAATAGCGCATTTTGAAATGTTAATTTTCGTTGCAAACCAGCAATCCACAAGCCTTTTATTTCATAACCAGCTTGAGGAACTTTTTCCATTTCCATTTTATCCTTTGCTCCCACGAACAAAAATTTTGCCTCTGGATATTTTTCTTTCAACCCATTTGCAATTGATACTGCTGGATAAATATGTCCACCTGTACCTCCGCCACTCAATATAATCTTAACCGATTGCTTCATGTAATACATCTAATGGATTTTCTTCTTGACCTTCTTCTGTTATTTCTTCCTTTTCTTTATCAGCTGTAACACTTAAAATGATCCCAATTGCAATACACGTCATCCAAATTGACGTACCTCCACTACTAATTAATGGAAGTGTTTGCCCTGTTACCGGAAACAAGTTTACCGCAACTGCCATGTTTATAATGGCTTGCACAATTATTGGCACTCCAACCCCTATTATTAAAAGGGTCGCAAATATAGTCGTTGCTTTTTTAGCTGCAATTAAAATTCGAATTAATAAAAATAAATAAGAAAGAATGACTGTTACAGCTCCTAATAAGCCAAATTCCTCAACAATTATAGCAAAAATAAAATCGGATGATGACTGCGGTAAAAAGTTTTTTTGAACACTTTTCCCAGGCCCTCTCCCTTGGATACCTCCAATTGCTATGGCTATCTTCGCTTTTTCTACCTGATATCCTTCTTCTGCATTAGCGTCAGAAAAACTTTCAACTCTACTTATCCAAGTATCTACTCTATTCGGCAAGAAACCGGGCGCCGCTTTTGCTACAAGCACAAATAACGCTAAGCCCAGAATACCTGCACCTACTACGGCTAATAAATATTTTACAGGATACCCTCCAATAAAAGTCAACATTAAAACCATCATAAATATAATGGCTGTGGTTGAAAAGTTTGCCGGTAAAATTAACGCCAATGTAACTGCTACTGGCAACCATAATTTCCAAGCGCTATCTTTTAAAGTAAATTCTTTATCTTTATTTTGAGCTAAGTAACGAGAAACATATACCATCAAAACCAACCCTGCCAACGTTGAAGTTTGAAAACCAACTCCAATAAACGGTATTTGAATCCAACGGCTGGCATTTGCTCCTCCAATAACGGTTCCTTTTGCTAACGTATAGACTAACAAGCCTATAACTAAAGGCAACATAATAATTGAACCTCCGCTAAAATATCGAAATGGCACTTTGTGAATTCCATAAATGATCATAAAACCACAAATCAACAAAAATGCATGTTTAATTAAATGAAAGGTTGGCGTACCGTTATTTGCAACGTACACCAAATTAGTACTTGCACTGTAAATAGGTAAAAACGACATTAACGACATTACCGTAACTACAGCCCAAATAGCTTTATCTCCTTCTATATTTTTAAACAATTCTTTCATTTACAACTGCCTAACTGCGTTTTTAAATTTATTTCCTCTATCCTCGTAATTTTCAAACAAATCGAAACTTGCACAACATGGCGATAATAATACAGTATCTCCTTTTTCTGCAATTTTATAAGCTACTTTAACAGCTTCCTCCGCGCCTGCAGTTTCCACAATTAAATCTACTACATTGCTAAATGTTTGTATAATTTTTTGATTTTCAACACCTAAACAGATAATAGCTTTTACTTTTTCGCGAACCAATGACATTAATTCTAAATAATCATTTCCTTTATCCACTCCACCTACAATCCAAACTGTTGGTGTTTTCATGCAATCTAATGCATAAAAAGTAGCGTTCACATTGGTCGCTTTCGAATCATTAATATACTGTACACCATTAATTTTCAACACTTCTTCCAACCTATGCTCTGCTCCTTCAAAATCTTCTAAACTTTCTCTGATTGTATTGCTACGCACTTTTAATAAGGATGATGCCATTGCTGCCGCCATCGCATTCTTTGCGTTGTGTTTCCCCTTTAATGTTAAAGTTGTTATACTCATTAGTGTTTGTTCTGTTTTATAATTTATTATTATATTGTTATCTTGTATGTATGCGCCTTGTTCTAATTTTTTCTCAAATGAAAAGGGCATTAAAACAGCCTTTACAGTATTCTTTTTTAACCAATTAGTAATTACCTCATCATCTGCATCATAAATTAAAAAGTCGTTTTCAGTTTGATTTTTTGTGATTCTAAATTTTGAATCGATATAGTTTTCAAATTTATAATTGTACCTATCTAAATGATCTGGTGTAATATTTGTTAAAATTGCAATGTGTGGTGCAAAATCAACAATACCATCTAATTGAAAACTACTTAACTCTAACACATGGAAATCAAAGTTATTTTCAGCAACTTGCAAGGCAAAACTATCACCTATATTTCCACCCATTCCTACATTTAAATTGGCTTTTGTCAAAATATGATTTACCAACATTGTTGTGGTAGTTTTACCGTTTGAACCCGTAATACCAATTAAAACTCCATCGGTGTATTTTGAAGCAAATTCTATTTCAGAAATTACTGGAATTCCTTTTGCTTTCAACGCTACTATTATTGAAGCTTTTTCTGGAATACCAGGACTTTTCATCACCACATCCGCTCCTAATATTTTTAATTCGGTATGAAAACCTTCTTCAAATTGAATTCCATTAATTGTAAGAACTTCTTTGTATTTAGCGGCTATATTTCCTTTATCAGAAACAAAAACTTCAAAACCTTTTTGTTTTCCTAAAATGGCAGTTCCAATGCCACTTTCTCCAGCTCCAAGTATGACTAACTTTTTCATTTATCGTAGTTTTAATGTTATAATGGTAAATACCGCTAACATAATTCCTACAATCCAAAAACGAGTTACTATTTTACTTTCATGATAACCTGATTTTTGATAATGATGGTGTAATGGAGACATTTTAAAAATACGTTTTCCTTCACCAAATCTTTTTTTGGTATATTTAAAATAACTAACCTGAAGAATTACTGATAAATTTTCGACTAAAAATATTCCTGCTAAAATTGGAATTAGTAATTCCTTACGAACAGAAACCGCCAATACTGCTATGATTCCACCAATGGTTAAACTACCTGTATCACCCATAAATACTTGTGCTGGATAGGTATTATACCATAAAAATCCGACCAATGCTCCTACAAAGGCGGCAATATAAATCGTCATTTCACCGGAGTTCGGAATATACATGACATCCAAATAATTAGCGAAAATAATATTCCCCGAAACCCACGTAAAAATTCCGAGCGTAAGCACTATAATTGCCGAAGAACCTGCGGCTAACCCATCAATTCCATCTGTTAAATTTGCTCCGTTTGAGACTGCTGTTATAATAAATATTACAATTGGTATAAAAACTAACCAAGCATAATCTCTTAAACCTTCACCCATCAAATCCATTGCATCAGCATACTCTAACTGATTGTTTTTCATAAAAGGAATGGATGTTTTTGTTGATTTTTTTGCTTCACCAAACAATACTGGAGTACCGTCTTCAGCAACATATTGAAACTTAGTTGGCAGCTTTTCTTTCATATTTACACTTGGGTGAAAATACAACATAGCACCAACAAACACTCCTAATGAAATTTGCCCAGCTATTTTAAAACGCCCTTTTAAGCCGTCCTTATCTTTTTTAAATACTTTAATATAATCATCTACAAAACCAATCATCCCCATCCAAATGGTTGTAACTAGTAAAATAACAATATATACATTATCCAATTCCGCCAATAACAATACAGGAATTAGCGTTGCCAAAATTATAATTACACCACCCATTGTTGGTGTTCCTGCTTTTTCAATTTGTCCTTGCAACCCTAAATCACGTACCGATTCACCTACTTGTTTAAAACGTAAATAGTTGATAATTCGCTTTCCATAAATAGTTGAAAACAATAAAGACATTATAAAAGCCAAGGCAGATCTGAATGAAATATATTGGAACAGACCTGCTCCAATAACATCAAATTGTTTATCTAAATACTCGAATAAATAATATAACATGGTGTTAGTTTTCTGATTTTAATAATTCAGTAATAATCTCATAATCATCAAAATGAGTACGAATTCCTTTCACTTCTTGATACGTTTCGTGTCCTTTTCCAGCAATTAAAATAATATCTCCTTTTTTAGCTAGTTTAGTCGCTGTTTTAATGGCTTGTAATCGATCTAAAACACTAATTGTTTTCTTATAATTATGTGCTTCAACCCCACTTTCAATTTCGTTTAAAATAGTTTGCGGATCTTCACTTCTTGGATTATCTGACGTAAAAACAACGTGCGAACTTAACTGAGATGCGATATTCCCCATAATTGGTCGCTTTGTTTTATCTCTATCGCCACCGCAACCAACAACCGTAATTACTTGCTCATTTCCAGTTCGAATATCATTTATAGTTTCTAACACATTTTTTAAAGCGTCAGGTGTATGTGCATAATCAACCACCGCTATAATTCCTTCTTTTGAAGTAAAATGTTGAAACCGTCCGCTTACACTTTCTAACTCACTAATTAATGTTAACGCCTCTGTAGACTCCAAGCCTAATAAACTAGCTACACCATAAACTGCACTAATATTATAGGCATTAAAACTACCTGTCAATTTTGTCCAAACTTCATTTCCATTCACGTTTAAAAGCAACCCTGAAAACTGATTTTCAATAATTTTGGCCTTAAAATCAGCCATTGTTTTTAATGAATAGGTTTGTTTTTTTGCTTTTGTATTTTGAAGCATGACTTCTCCATTTTTATCATCAACATTTACCAATGCAAAAGCAGTTTTTGGCAACGAATCAAAAAACGATTTTTTTACATCACGATACTCTTTAAACGTATCGTGGTAATCTAAATGATCATGCGTTAAATTGGTAAAAACACCACCAACAAAACTTAATCCTTCAGTCCTTTTTTGATGAATTCCATGAGAACTCACTTCCATAAAACAATAATCTACCCCAGCTTCCACCATTTCATTTAAATATCTATTGATAATTAATGAATTTGGAGTTGTATGCGTCGCCTCATATTGAATTTCATTAACCAATATTTTAACAGTTGATAATAACCCTGTTTTAAATCCAGCTTTTTGAAATAAATTATATAATAAAGATGCTACCGTTGTTTTCCCATTGGTTCCAGTAACGCCAACTAATTTTAATTTTGAAGATGGATTATCATAAAAATTTGAAGCTATTATTGCTAATGCTGTATCCGAATTTTCAACTTCAACATACGTAATTGAAGTATCTAATTTTTCAGGAAGTTCTTGACAAACTATTGTTATTGCACCTAATTCAATCGCTTTATCAATAAATTTATGACCGTCAAAAACCAATCCTTTTTGAGCGACAAAAAGGCTATTTACCTTAATTGCTCTTGAATCAAATTCCACAGACGCTATCAGTTTATCCGTATTTCCATGAATACTGACCACTGCAACTTTATACAATATGTCTTTAACCGATTTCAATTATGATAATTTTATTTTTATTGATGTTCCTTTTACTATTTTTTCACCTTCATTAATAGATTGCTCTATCACTTTTCCATTTCCTTCGAATTTTACTTTTAAACCCAAGTTTTCAAGCAATGAAATTGCATCCATCCCTGCCATTCCTTTTACATTTGGAATAGAATTTAATCCCTTATTTGAATTGGTATAATACGTGTCAAAATTATTATTGACACCTTTAAAATTTGGAATTGCATTCTGAACTTTATTAATTATGTGGTTTGAAGTATATATTTTTTGTGCAATATCTTTAAATACTGGACCAGAAACATCTGCCCCATAATATCCTTTAGATAAATTAGGCTTATGAATAACCACTATGCAAGAATACAGCGGATTTTCCGCTGGAAAATAACCTGTAAACGAAGATATATACAACCTATTTGACCCCCAGTCTGATTTCCAATACTCTGTACGCGCAGTTCCTGTTTTTCCTGCCATAGAAAAGTTTTTAGAGTACATTTTTGAACCGGTACCACGAACAATTACATTTTTTAGAACAGCTTGCATTTTATCAACAGTCTCTTTAGAACATATTGCAGGATTAATAACCGTTTTCCCAAAAGTTTCAACATGTTTATCCCATGTTCTAATTTCTTTTACAAAAATGGGTTTTACCATTTCTCCATCATTTGCAATAGCATTATAAAATGTTAATGTTTGCAATGGTGTTAATTGTAAATTATAACCATAAGACATAGAAGGCAATGCATTTTTGCTCCATTTTTTTTCACCTGGTGCTGGAATATCAGGGCGACCCTCTCCTTTTATTGGCAAACCAAGCTGCTGATTCAAATTCATTCTTTTTATAATATCAATAAATTTATTTGGGTTAGAACCAAAATTTTCTTCAATTAAACGAGCAAATCCAATATTTGATGAAACCTCCAAAGCCCTAGCGGCAGATATCTTCCCATAACCACCTCTATGAGAATCATTAATATACCTACCATATAATCTGTACTTTCCATCGCCCGTATCTACAATAGTTCCTGTATCAATTACCTTAGAATCTAACGCCGCAACCATTGCCATTACTTTAAATGCTGAACCTGGCTCGTGAGATTCTCCTACTGCATAATTCAAGCGCTCGTAATAATTACCACTAGCCCCTCTTCCTAGGTTTGAAATTGCCTTAATTTCACCTGTTTTAGTTTCCATTACCACCACACATCCATGATCTGCTTCATAATACTCTAATTGACGTAACAATGAATGATGCGCAATATCTTGAATATTAACATTTATAGTAGTTACAATATCGTTACCATTCACTGGCTCAATTTCATTATTATCACTAATAGGTCGCCATTGACCTTTTGCTATTTTTTGTTTTAATCGAAATCCGTTTTTCCCTTTTAAAAAACTTCTGTACGCTCCTTCAATTCCGGGAGCCCCTCTATAATCGTCATAACCAATAGTTCTTTCTGCAACTTTCCCTAAAGGATGTGCTCTAACGGTAGTCTGTTCTGCAATAAACCCGCCTTTGTACACTCCTAATTTAAAAATAGGAAACTTTTTCACTTCTGAATAAGCGGTATATCCCAAGTTTCTAGCAATCAACAAATACCTATTTTTTGTAGTTCTGGCTCGTCTAATTTTGGTTTCCCAATAAGAGGTGGATTTTCCAAATTTACCAGAAAGTTTTTGCGACAATCCTAAAATATTATTCTCAAAAACGGTAGCATCAACCGCAAAAGGATCCATTCTAATTTCATAATTAGACATAGAGGTCGCTAACAAACTACCTTCATCTGAAAAAACACTTCCTTTGTTAGCAAAAATAGTATCACTTCTCAAGGTTAATTGCTCAGACAATTCCCTGTACTCATCACCTTCATTAAACTGAATATCAGATAGCTTCACTATAATAGCAACAAAAAACAACGTGATAAATATAAACACGATGTATAATTTGTTCAATATGCTTTTTTTAGTAGTTGCCAACTGTTACTTTTTTATTTTTGAAATTACTTTTATTACTTGCGGAGGAGTTTCTACAGGTTTTAATTCCATAGGCTCCACTCTCTTTCTTATGGTAGATTCCAGTTTCATTTCCATAAAAATAGTTCTGGTATCTAAAAATTCCGCTCTTTTTTCATTTATTTCTGAATTCAACTGTGCTATTTGCATCACCTTTTTATCTGCGCTATGTGAACTTGCAATTATCAGCAACATCAATCCAACTAAAAACAATATAAATCGCCAATTTTTAAAAGAATCATCACTTACTAAGAAGCGTCCTTTTAATACATTAAATAGTTGATCCTTAACCTGACTCATTACTTAAGTGTTGCGATTCTTAATTTTGCACTTCTCGCTCTGTTATTTTCTTTGATTTCATTTGAATTTGGCACCACCATTTTCCCAACAGTTTTTAACGGAACACTTATATTTCCATAAAAATCTTTCTCTGGCTCTCCTTCAAACAAACCCATTTTCATAAAACGCTTCACCAATCTATCTTCTAAAGAATGGTATGAAATCACACTCAACCTACCTTCTTTATTCAACAATTCTGGCATTTGAAGTAAAAACTCCTTCAATACTTCAATTTCTTGATTCACTTCAATTCTAATTCCTTGAAATATTTGCGCCAATACTTTATGTTCCACTTTTTTCGGAACAAATTCCGCCAAAATACTTTTTAACTCAAAACTTGTTCTAATTGGTGCTGCTAAACGCGTATCTACAATTTTTTTTGCAATTGCTTTCGCATTTCGCAATTCACTGTACTGAAACAGCACACTACTTAATTGCTCTTCGCTATAATTATTCACAACTTCAAAAGCAGACAGACCAACAGTTTGATTCATTCGCATATCCAAATCAGCATCAAAACGTGTAGAAAACCCTCTTTCAGCTTCATCAAATTGATGTGAAGAAACTCCTAAGTCAGCCAACACACCATCTACTTTTTTTACATTATAAAAACGCAGGTACCTTTTAATATGTCTAAAGTTTTGAGGAATTAGCGTAAAACGCACATCATCAATGGCATTTTTTTGAGCATCCACATCCTGATCAAAAGCATATAACCTACCATTTTCATTAAGTCTGCTCAAAATTTCTTTTGAATGACCGCCACCACCAAACGTTACATCCACATAAACGCCAGCAGGATTTATATTTAACCCATCCACACTTTCTTTCAATAAAACTGGATTATGATAATTCGTTTCCATAATTTGTTTGATTACCCATTACATCTTCTGCTAATTCTGAAAACTCACCTGTTGAGTCATCAATAGCTTTTTCATAATTGTCTTTATCCCAAATTTCAATAATATTTACCGCCGATGAAAACACTACATTTTTATCTATGGAAGCAAAAATTTGTAAATCTTTCGGAATTAATAGTCGACCAGAAGCATCCAACTCAACTATTTTTACACCTGCAGTAAACCTTCTAATGAAGTCATTATTCTTCTTAACAAACCTATTCAGTGTGTTCACTTGCGCCATTACCACATTCCATTGTTTCATTGGGTACAATTCCAGACATGGCTGAAACACAGACCGTTTCAACACAAACCCATCATGTAATATAGGGTCGAGCTGCTTTTTTAACGCAGAAGAAAGCACAACCCTTCCTTTTGCATCAGCCTTCCCTTCATATGTTCCAATTAAGTTTATCATTAAGCGCTAGATATAGGTTCAAAAATATGATTTTTTTCCCACAATTTTCCACTTTCACCCACTTTGTTGATAACTTTTACCACTTTCCCCCATTTTTACCCTATTTTTTTGAATATCAAAAACTTAAATAATAATTATTCATCGTATTTAAAAAAGTCGTATTTTAGAAAAAAAAGCTACCTTTGCACTAAGGTTAAAACCAATATTAATGAGCATGAATCTTAAAAAAGAGGGGAAATTTAGTTATCTTGAAGCTGGGGAAGGACAACCTATAATTGTACTTCATGGGCTTTTAGGTGCACTAAGTAATTTTGAAGGTCTTTATGATTACTTTTCAAAAAACGGATATAAGGTTATTATTCCTGCACTTCCTATTTATGAACTTCCTATTTTAAAAACAAGCGTTAAAAGTCTTGCTAAGTACTTAAAAGACTTCTTAAAACACAAAGAAATTGATGATGCCATTTTGGTGGGAAACTCATTAGGAGGACACGTAGCACTCTATTATTCAAAATTAAATTTACCAACTGTAAAAGCATTAGTGCTTGCTGGTAGTTCTGGCTTATATGAAAAATCATTAGGAGATACCTACCCTAAAAGAGGTGACTATGAATACATTAAAAAGAAAACAGAAGAAGTTTTTTTCGACCCTAAAATAGCCACAAAAGAATCCGTTGATGAAATATTTGCCGCTGTAAATGATAGAAATAAAGTAATTAGAACATTAGCCTTGGCTAAAAGTGCTATTCGACATAACATGGCAAAAGATTTACCGAAATTAAATACACCTACGTGTATCATTTGGGGAAAAAATGATCTTGTTACACCACCAGAAGTAGCTGTAGATTTTCAAAAATTATTACCAGATGCTGATTTATTTTGGGTAGATGAATGTGGGCACGCTCCAATGATGGAACACCCTGATACATTTAATGAATTATTACATAATTGGCTAAAGGAAAGAAACTTATAAAAGATGATTATTAAAACCGCTGATTTTATAATTAGCAACACCAATGTTTCAAGGTGCCCGAAAGATAGACTCCCAGAATATGCTTTTATAGGGCGTTCAAATGTTGGAAAGTCATCACTAATAAATATGCTTACTGGCCATAGTAAATTGGCTAAAACTTCAGGAAAACCTGGGAAAACACAGCTAATTAACCATTTTAAAATTAATGGCGATTGGTTTTTAGTGGATTTACCAGGATACGGCTACGCTAAAGTTTCAAAAAAATTAAGACAAGGATTTCAGGAGTTTATTAAAGATTACTTTTTACAACGTGAGCAATTAATTTGCACTTTTGTTTTAATTGATTCACGCTTGGAGCCTCAAAAAATAGATCTTGAATTTATGGAGTTTTTAGGTGAAAATGCCATTCCTTTTTGCATTGTTTTTACAAAAGCGGACAAACTTAAATTGAACCAACTCAATAAAAATATTGAAGTTTATAAAAAACAATTGACAAGTACCATTTGGGAAGAAATGCCTCCGTATTTCTCCACTTCTGCTACTGAAGGATCTGGAAAAGATGATATTCTTGATTTTATTGACGATTTGAACGGTAAAATGCTTGAAAATAGTTAAAAATGGCTTCAACACTTGAAAATTTATCGGTGTTATTTGAAGATAACCATTTGATAATTATCAACAAACAATCTGGAGATATTGCACAAGGAGACAAAACTGGTGATGCTCCATTAAGTGATATTGTTAAAGCTTACATCAAAAAAAAATACAACAAACCTGGCAATGTTTTTTTAGGAGTTGTGCATCGGCTAGATAGACCTACAACTGGAGTTATTGCGTTTGCCAAAACTTCCAAAGCATTAGAACGTTTCAACAAAATGTTACGTGATAAAGAGGTCAGTAAAACCTATTGGGCAGTTGTAAAAAATCTTCCCAACAAATTAGAAGATACCTTAACAGGTTTTTTATTGAAAAACCCAAAAAACAACAAATCAACTTCTTATGCTACTGAAAAAAACGGTAGTAAAAAAGCCATTCTTCACTATAAAGTTATAAAATCACTCGATAATTATCATTTATTAGAAGTGGATTTAGAAACAGGTAGACACCATCAAATTCGTTGTCAATTGGCTGCAATTGGTTGCACAATTAAAGGCGATTTAAAATATGGTTTTGACAGAAGTAATAAAGATGGAAGCATTCATTTACATGCGCGTAAAATTGAATTTATTCATCCTGTTACCAAAGAAACTATTTCATTAATTGCCCCTACTCCAAAAGATCCTATTTGGGATGCGTGTAATTAATTTATAATATTTTTACAAAGCAGACGTTACATAGTACTACTAAAAACTAAAAAGAACAAAATGATCAAAAAATTCATGTTTGGTGCATTGCTTATTTGCGCATCAATAGCTGGAAATGCTCAAAATTGGCTGACAAATTTTGAAGATGCTACTTCCTTAGCTTCAAAATCAAATAAAAATATTGTTTTGGTGTTTCAAGGCTCGGATTGGTGCGCTCCCTGTATTAAATTAGATCATGAAATTTGGAGCACTTCCGCTTTTATAGACTATTCAAAAGAACATTTTATACTTGTGAAAGCTGATTTTCCTAGAAAAAGTAAAAATCAATTATCAAAGGAACAGGAACTTCAAAATAAAAATTTAATGGAAAAATATAACAAACAAGGTTATTTTCCATTTGTAGCTGTTATTAATAAAAAAGGTGAATTATTAGGAAGTACTGGTTATAAAAAAACGACTCCAGAAGATTATATAAAAACACTTACTTCGTTTAAATAAATCAATGAAAAAATCACTTTTTCTAATTGTATTTCTAATTGTAGCATCTCAACTATTTAGCCAAAATATTTACAGAAAAACATTGAAATTAATGGGAAGTCGCTTCGACCTTACCGTTGTTGCAAATGATTCTTTGAATGGGGAAAAATATATCAATTTAGCAGTTGAAGAAATTACACGAATTGAAAAATTAATATCGTCTTGGGACCCGAATTCCCAGACTTCGGAAGTCATTAGGAATGCTGGAATTCAACCTGTAAAAGTGGATGCTGAATTATATAATTTAATTGAACGATCCATAGCTATTTCCAAATTAACCGATGGCGCTTTTGACATTAGCTATGCTTCAATGGATAAAATTTGGAAATTTGATGGAAGTATGAAAGTTATGCCTTCTGAAGAAGAAATAAAAGCTGCCATTTCAAAAATAGGATTTCAAAATATTATTCTTGATAAAACAAACCAAACGGTTTTTTTAAAACTAAAAGGAATGAAAATTGGTTTTGGCGCCATTGGAAAAGGCTATGCTGCTGATGTTGCTAAAAATTTACTCATTTCAAAAGGTGTTGTAGCTGGAATAATAAATGCTTCTGGCGACATGAATACGTGGGGAAAACAGCCGAATGGCGACGATTGGACGATTGCTATTACAAACCCACTAAATAAAAATATTTCTTTTGCTATTTTTCCGATTTCTAATAAAGCAGTAGTTACTTCAGGCGATTATGAAAAATTTGTAACTTTTAACGGTATACGATATTCACACATTATTGATCCAAGAACTGGCTATCCTGCAACAGACATTATTAGCGCTACAGTTTTTGCTCCAAAAGCAGAATTGGCAGATGCACTTGCTACATCTATTTTTGTAATGGGTACTGAAGTCGGAATAAACAGAATAAATCAATTAAAAAACGTGGAATGTATTATTATAGATTCCAAGGGCGGAATTCACACTTCTAACAATATAAATATCAACAATAAATGATTAAAAAAATAGGTTTACTCACCTTTATAATTGTTGCATTCTCATCGTGTGTAGCAGTTAAAGAATACGAAAAAGTTTATTTAAACGACCCAGATATGGTGTTATCATCCAAAAAAATAGATAAGTTTGAAACAAGTTTTCAGGTATATCGCGAGGCAGCTTCGGGTGCCAATGGAGGAAAATCAGGTGGTGGATGTGGTTGTAATTAATTAAATTCTATGAAAAATATATTTTTAACAACGCTTCTTCTGACTTCATTTTTGGGATTTTCCCAAACTACAGAAGACAGCTCGAAAACCTTCACAAAACGTGTGTTGGAAAATACTGAAGTCGATTTAATAACTAGTTTTTACGGACAAGATGGCGATAATGCAGCGGTAACTGGTGGTATTGGAACTGAAAAATTAACCGATATAGCAACTACAATAACTGTTTCTATTCCCTTAAATGCTAATGATGTTTTAACCATTGATGGAACAATTTCAGCATACAGTTCGGCATCCTCAAGTAATTTGAATCCGTTTGATGCTTCTGGCGCTTCAAGAAACGGAGATGATGATGATGATGATAAAAAATCAAAATCGAGTGCTGCTGAACCCGTAACTGGAAGCCCTTGGGTGGAATCATCAGGCGCATCCAAATCTGACGTTTGGGCAAATGGAGACATTGGTTATAGCCATTCTTCAAACGACAGAAATACTATAGTTGGTGCAAATCTTTCATTTGCTAATGAATTTGATTATACTTCAGTTGGAATTGGCGGAAATTTCACTAAACTTTTCAATGAAAAAAATACTGAAATTAGTATAAAAGGAAACGTATATTTTGATAGTTGGCAACCTGTTTATCCAACAGAAATAAAATCATACAATGAGGTAAATAAAAATTTAAACAAAGGTTTTTTTGAAGGTATCGATATTTTGAATCAAAGTGGTGCTGTTATTAATAAAACTGGAACCACCATTTGGAGTCCTTTTAACACTACTTTAGTTGAAAATAAATCTCGGAACACTTATTCAGCATCCTTAAGTTTTTCTCAAATAGTAACAAAAAAAGCTCAAATTTCTATTTTTTTAGATGTAGTTCAACAAAGCGGCTGGTTATCAAACCCTATGCAGCGTGTGTATTTTTCCGATAGACCAAATTACTATATTGGAAACGCTTCGAACATTACTAATTATACTTCTAAAAAAAATACCGATGTTTTTCAATTAGCTGATGATATTGAACGATTACCCGATACACGTTTAAAAATACCAGTTGGTGCTCGTTTTAATTATTATATAAATGAAGTTGTTGCATTAAGAACCTATTACAGGTATTATTATGATGATTGGGGAATAACATCACACACGGCATCTATTGAATTGCCTGTGAAAATTTCTGACAAGTTTACTTTATATCCAACATACCGTTATTATACGCAAACAGCAGCTGACTATTTTGCTCCGTTTGAAGAATTAATATCTACGGATGAATTTTACACATCAGATTATGATTTATCGGAATTCAACTCAAATCAGTTTGGCTTTGGAATCACCTATACTGATATTTTCACTTCTAAACGAATTTGGAAATTAGGATTGAAAAGTGTGGACTTAAAATACAGTAATTACAAAAGAAACACAGGTTTAACGGCAGGAATTATTTCGGCAGGATTAAAATTTGTGATGGATTAAAACAAAAAAAACGAGGATTTTAAAGATCCTCGTTTTTCTAATTATATTCTATTCTTCTTAGCTACAATTTCATCCAAACATAAATTCCCAACGCTTCCTTTGTGCGTATGGTTTACACTTTTATCTGGGTTAAATGTACCATCATTTATATCTCTACCAACTTGTTTGTAAGCATCTCTAAAAGGAGTGCCGTTTTGAACCAGTTTGTTCACTTCTTCAACACTAAATAAATACAAGTATTTTTCTTCTTCAACAATATTGGTCCGAACCTTAATATTTTTTAAAGAATAGGTTAACATTTCCAAACACGCTTTTAAGGTTGAAAATGAAGGAATTAAGCCTTCTTTTAACAACTGTAAATCACGATGGTAACCGCTTGGTAAATTGTTAGATATCAATGTAAATTCATAAGGTAATGCTTGAAGTTTATTACATTTTCCTCTAATTAATTCGAAAACATCTGGATTTTTTTTATGAGGCATAATGCTCGAACCTGTTGTTAATTCATCTGGAAAAGAAATAAAATTAAAATTCTGACTCATATACAAGCAAATATCCATACTCATTTTTGAAAGTGTACTCGCAACCGAACTAATGGCAAAAGAAACAGATCTTTCTAATTTACCACGTCCCATTTGTGCTGCCACTGAATTGAATTTCAACGTTTCAAAATGCAATAATTTGGTAGTTTCATCTCTATCAATTGGGAATGAACTACCGTAACCTGCCGCAGAACCTAACGGATTTTGATCCGCTACTTTATAAGCCGCTTTTAGGAAATAAATATCATCAATCAAGGTTTCCGCATACGCTGAAAACCACATTCCAAAAGAGGAAGGCATTGCAACTTGTAAATGTGTATAACCAGGTAATAATACATTTTTGTACTGTTCCGCTAACGAAATTAACAAGTCGAATAAATCATCTACTTCTGCATTAATTTCATTTAAAGCATCTTTTAAATATAAATGTACATCCACTAAAACTTGATCGTTTCTTGAACGTGCCGTATGAATTTTTTTTCCAGTATCGCCTAATTTTTGAGTCAATAAATACTCAACTTTAGAGTGTACATCTTCAAAAGTATCTTCAATAGTAAAAGTACCTTCTTCAATAGTTTTTAAAATTACATTCAACTCAATTTCCAATGAATTTATTTCTTCAGAAGTTAGTAATCCAATTTTATGTAACATTTTAGCGTGCGCTAAATTTCCAATAACATCATATTTTGCTAAAATCAAATCTAGTTCCCGGTCGTTTCCAACGGTAAATAAATCTATTTTTTTATCTGTTGAAAATCCTTTATCCCAAAGTTTCATAAGTATTGTTTTAAAAATTGGTGGTTAAACAAAGTCTAAACCACTTAATAATTTATTATTATCACTTCGACTCCGCTCAGTGACCTTTTAATTTATATTATTTCTTCTAATATTTTAATATATAAATCCACACCTTCTTCAATTTCATTGATGTAAATAAATTCATCCGCAGTATGTGAACGTAAACTTTGTCCTGGTCCTAATTTTAAAGAAGCACAACTAAGTACCGCCTGATCCGATAATGTTGGCGAACCATACGTTTCTCTCCCTAATTTAATTCCAGCCTGAACAATTGGATGTTCTTTTGGAATGGAAGACGAGTTTAAACGCACTGAACGTGGGCAAACTACCGATTTTACGTTGGATTGAATGATTTCAAAAACCTCCTGATTTGAGTACGCATCCGTTACACGAACATCTACTACGTATTTACAATTTGAAGGAATTACATTGTGTTGATTTCCAGCCTCAATCTGAGTCACTGTCATTTTTACTTTTCCTAAAGTATCTGAAACCTTTGGAAATTGGTACGTTTGAAACCAGTTAATATCTTCAATGGCATTGTAAATAGCATTATCTACAATTCCGTGTGCAGCGTGACCTGCGGTTCCGTGAGCTTCACAATTCAACACCATCAAGCCTTTTTCAGCAATAGCTAACTGCATTAAAGTTGGTTCGCCAACAATAGCAAAATCAATTTCAGGAATTGTTTTAAGCATACTGTTCAGTCCATTTGGCCCTGAGTTTTCTTCTTCCGCAGAAGCTACAATCACAAAATTGTATTTTAAATCTGTACGCTCATAAAAATAGGTAAATGTTGCTAATAACGACACTAAACAACCTCCAGCATCATTACTTCCTAACCCATACAATTTACCTTCGGAAACCTCTGGATTTAACGGGTCTTTTGTATAACCTTTATTTGGTTTTACGGTATCGTGATGAGAATTTAATAAAATGGTCTTTTTTGAAGCATCAAAATACTTATTTACAGCCCAAACGTTATTTTTTTCTCTTTCAAATTTTATGTTATGACTCGAAAACCATTGTTCAATTAACAACGCCGTTCCTGTTTCTTCTTGAGAAAAAGACTGAGTTGAAATCATTTTTTTCAGAAGCGCGATTGCTTCTTGTGTTAGTTTTTCAATCATTAGTTTAAACTTATAGTTGTATATAAAGTTGCTACTTTATCAATCATAGTAGCATCTCCAATTTTCACTTTTTGAACACCTCTATTTAAGGCATTGAAACAATTTTGCATTTTAGGAAGCATTCCGTCTGCAATAGTTCCATCTGCAATTAACTGTTCATATTTCTTTGAATTAATATGTGTTATAACGGAGTTTTTATCCTCAATATTCTCTAAAACTCCTTTTAATTCAAAAACAAAATTTAATTCGGTTTGGTATAACTCACTCATACCAATTGCCACTTCTGAAACAATTGTATCCGCATTTGTATTCAATAATTGTCCGTTTTTATCGTGTGTAATTGCACAAAAAACAGGCGTTATATTATTTTGAAGCAACACATTAATAAAATCTGAATTTACAGCATCTACATCACCTGCAAAACCATAATCCACCTCCTTTACAATACGTTTATGCGCTAAAATACTGTTTCCATCAGTTCCTGATAATCCAATAGCATTACAGTCCAATTTTTGCAATTGTGAAGTGATTTTTTTGTTCAACAAACCAGCATACACCATTGTTACAATTTCTAAGGTAGCTTCATCCGTTACTCTTCTACCGTTTATCATTGTTGGAACAAGTCCCATTGCTGAAGAAATTTCAGAAGCGCGTTTACCTCCACCGTGCACTAAAATTTTAGGACTCGGTAATTCGGCAAAATCCTTTAAAAAAGAAAGCAATGCTTCATCGTTATTTATTACGTTTCCGCCTATTTTAACAATTTGTAGGGTTTGTTTTTCCATCTATTTTCTAAATTAAAACGTCATTCTGAAATTGTTTCAGAATCTCATCAAAGTAATTTCTAACAGTATGCGAACCTGAAACAAGTTCAGGTTGACGACCGCTTTTATGAGCTTTAAAATTATAAATTTTCAAGAATCTTTTTCAACACAATTTGCGCTGAATAGGTTCTGTTATTTGCTTGTTGAATCACCACAGAATTTTCTGAATCAATTACCTCATCGGCTACAATTACATTTCTTCTAACTGGTAAACAATGCATAAATTTACCATTGTTTGTCAACTTCATTTTATCAGCAGTTACCGTCCAATTTTCATCCTTATTTATAACTTTTCCGTACTCGTTGAAATTACTCCAGTTTTTAACATACACAAAATCAGCATTTTCAAAAGCTTTATTTTGATCGTATTCAATTCTTGAGTTTTTGGTAATATCTGGATCTAATTCATAGCCTTCAGGGTGCGTAATTACAAATTCCGCATCTTGTAACTGCATCATTTCAACAAAAGAATTTGCAACAGCCTGCGGTAAAGCTTTTGGATGCGGCGCCCAAGACAATACCACTTTTGGTTTATGAGCCGTTTTATACTCTTCCATTGTTATGGCATCCGCCAAAGCCTGTAATGGGTGACCAGTAGCACTTTCCATATTTACAACAGGAATTCCAGCGTATTTTTTAAAGCTGTTCATTACAATTTCAGCTTTATCTTTTTCTTTATCTGTTAAAGATGCAAAAGCTCTAATAGCCACAATATCACAATATTGCGCAATAACTTTGGCTGCTTCTCTAATATGTTCGGATTTGTTTTGGTTCATTATGGCGCCATCTTCAAACTCCAATTCCCAACCTTCACTACCAAAGTTCATTACAATAGTGTTTAAACCCAAGTTTTGAGCTGCTTTTTGCGTACTTAAACGTGTACGTAAGCTGTTGTTAAAAAACAATAAACAAATTGTTTTTCCTTCACCTAAAGCTTTAAACTTCAACTCATTTTTCTTTAAATCGATCGCTTCTTGAACTGTTTTCTCAAGACTATCTAAATCGTTTATACTTAAATAATGCTGCATTTTAATGTATTGTTATTTTTGTAAATTCACTTTTATTCTGAATAGCACTCACCATAAAATCATCTTTTAATCCGTTTACAATCCAAGTTTCAATATTTGCTTGTTTTGCAATTTCAGACGCTTCAATTTTAGTGGTCATACCTCCAGTTCCGTGTAAAGAAATCGATTTTTGAATTTGATCTCTTAACATTTGAATGTCAGATGTCTCACTAATCGTTTTTGCACAATCACTTTCTATAGATTCTTTTGTGTAAATTCCATCGGTATTTGTTGCAATAATTAACAAATCGGCATCTAACAAAACGGCTGTTAACGCGGATAATTTATCGTTATCTCCAAACTTAATTTCATCCGTTGCTACGGTGTCATTTTCATTAATTATTGGAATATAATTATTTTCAACCAAAACATTTATGGTATTTTTTATATTTTCTCTGGATTCTTTTTTGCTGAAATCAGAGTAAGACAATAAACACTGTGATGTTAATAAACCGTGCTCTCTAAATGTTTCTTGATAAATACGCATTAAATGTGGTTGTCCAATAGAAGCTAAGGCCTGTTTTACTCTAATTTCTTTCCCTTTACTTTCTAAATCGACAAATTGTTTTGCGACTGCAATAGCACCAGAAGTGACAATTACAAACTCATATTCATCTTTTAAAGCTGCAATTTGACTCGCAATATCTTCAATTTTACCACGTGAAATATAATTAGTTTCTTTTGTTAAAACATTTGAACCAATTTTTAATAATATTCTTTTTTTACCTGATTTGCCCATCACCAAAAACGTACCACTTGTTTGTTACTAAATGTTGTAACCCCATTGGGCCTCTGTGATGCAATTTGTCTGTACTAATTGCCAACTCACCGCCTAAACCAAATTGCCCACCATCCGTAAAACGAGTAGACGCATTTTGATACACTGCTGCCGTATCTACAGATTCCATAAATTCCATTGCAGTGCTGTTGTTTTTTGTAATTATGGAAGCTGAATGACCGCCTCCGTATGTATTTATTTTTGAAATAGCTTCTTCTGTTGAAGAAACACTTCCAATTACAATTTTATAATCTAAAAACTCCTCATACCAAGTGTGCTCATCTTCAATAGGAGCCACATTATCAAAAGAAGTTAAACTTTCATCACCTAAAATTTCAACATTGAATTTTTGTAATTCAGCAATTAATGTTTCAACAACTTCTTTTTTATTTGGAATAGCATTATTAATTAACACTTTATCAACTGCATTACACGCTGAAATTTTAGCTGTTTTACCATTGATAATTACTTTTAGTGCAGTATCAACATCAGCTTCAGCATCAATATATACAAAGTTATTTCCACGTCCACTCACAATAACCGGACAATTGGCATGTTGCTTTACAAAAGCAATTAATTGTTCACCACCACGAGGCACAATTAAATCCACTTTCTGCGTCGGATTTTCTAAAAAAGCCTGCGTTTCAGTCCTATTATAGTTTAAATATTCTACCCAATCCGTTGAAATATTGTTTTCAATCAACGCTTTATGCCACAATTCAACAATTTTTAAATTTGAATTTAGCGACTCTTTTCCTCCTTTTAATAAAATCTTATTTCCAGATTTAAAAGCAATTCCACCAGCCTCAACAGTTACGTCAGGACGCGATTCATAAATAATTAACACAGTTCCAAAAGAAGCTGTTTTATTAATCATTTTTAAACCATTTTCGTGGGTAAAATTGTATAATTCCTTGCCAATAGGATCAATATCTGCAATTAATTGCTCTAAAGACAAAATCATCCCGTCAATTTTAGCATCGTCCACCTTTAAACGGTCGTACATTGCTAAATCATCACCGCTATACGCAGCAACATCTGTTTTATTAACACTCAAAATAGCGTTTCTTTCAGCAGCAATTAAGTTTGCCATTGAATGTAAAACATTATTTCGTTGTTGTATTGTTAATCCTTTCATTACGCTAGTAATTCTTTCAATGCGTTTATAAAAATGTCTATATCCGATTTGGAAATGGACAATGGGGGTAAAATTCTCAATAAATTTTTATTGTTTGAACCACCTGTAAATATATTTTTTTCGAAAATTAATTTTTTTCGAAGTTCACCAACTTCAAAATCAAATTCAGTACCTAACATTAATCCTCTTCCTTTAATTTGCTTAATTTTTGAAATGGATTTTATTTCTTGTAAAAAATAGGCAGAAACTTCATTTACATTATCAATCAAGTTTTCTTTTTCAATAATATCCAATACTGCAATGGCAGCTGCACAGGCTAAATGACTTCCGCCAAACGTTGTTCCCAACATTCCATATTTCGCTTTAAAAACATCCGAAATTAGTACGCCACCAATAGGAAAACCATTTGCCATTCCTTTCGCTGTTGTAATAATATCTGGTTGAATATTGTGGTATTGAAATGCGAAAAACTTTCCACTTCTTCCGTAACCAGACTGAATTTCATCTAAAATAAGCAACACACAATTTTCATTACATACTTTTTGTACTTCCTGAAAAAATGCCGTTGTTCCTTCATCCAAACCACCAACACCTTGAATTCCTTCAATAATTACGGCCGCTACATCACCTTTTGAAATTTCACTTTTGAAGACTTCAATAGCATTCAAAGGTAAAAAAGCAACCTCTTGTTGTAAGTTAATAGGAGCATTTATAGCTTTATTATCAGTAACCGCAACAGCTGCTGAAGTTCTTCCGTGGAAAGAATTATTAAACGAAATAATTTTACTTTTCCCCGTAATAAATGATGCTAATTTTAATGCATTTTCATTCGCTTCAGCTCCTGAATTACACAAAAACAAATTGTAATTTTCGCAACCAGAAATACGTCCTAACTTTTCAGCCAATTCCACCTGCAAAGGCATTTGAACAGAATTGGAATAAAATCCAATAGCGTTCAATTGGTTGGTTAATGAAGCCACATAATGTGGATGCGAATGTCCTACGGAAATAACTCCGTGACCTCCATAAAGGTCTAAATATTTTATATTTTTATCATCCCACACATAACTTCCTGCAGCTTTTACAGGCGTTACATTGTATAAAGGATATACGTCAAATAGTTTCATGTGTTTCTATTTATTGTTTTTAATGTCACATGCTGTTCGCTATTAATCATTCCGTTTAATGATAATATTTTGAACATGCTCGTTTCATTTTTTTACAGTTTAAATCTGATTAATTTTTTCAAAAGAAGTTACTAATCCTCTAATTAAAGAGGAACTTAACCCTTGGTGTTCCATTTCGTTTAATCCTTCAATGGTACAACCACTTGGCGTTGTAACTTTATCAATTTCTTGTTCTGGGTGATTTCCTGATTGAATCAGCAAACTCGCTGCTCCTAAACAGGTTTGAACAGCCAACTCTTGCGCTTCCTCAGCATCAAAACCTAACT
>JAGPIQ010000222.1 GCA_018054895.1 Lutibacter sp.
GTTTATAATACTCTTGGGTTGGTGCCATCATATATTTCATCTCACGATGCTAGAGCATACAGTTTTCCAGAATTAATTGCAATTAGAAGCTTTAATAAAAAAAATATTAAATATCCAATTAAAACGATACATAAAGCAATAAAAAATAACGAATTGGTTTTATTTGGTAATTATGTGTGGGATATCGGGAAAAAAGATGTAATTTTAGATAAAGTTTCTGAAAAATTTACTGACATAAAATGGTTATATAATAAAAAAGGAGAATTGAAAAAAGAAAATTTTGATAGTTCGGACGCAATTGCTTGTTGTTTAGGATATTTAAATAAAACAATTCATGGTGAAATAAACCCAACGATAACAAATGTTTCTGAGTTTGATGATAAAATTTTATACGAAGTTAAAATTTGGGATAAAATTTTTAAACATACAATTATTAAATGAAAAAAGGCTACTAAAAAGTAGCCTTTTATTTTTATTTAAATTTTGGAGAAGAAAATGGATTGTTTTTATTTATTTTTTTTCGTCTTCCGAAAAGTTCACTAATAAGTTCTTCCACATTGGGTTCTTGAATAGATTCTTCTTGCATTTGTTCATTATTAGTATCTGGTTCATTGGTCATTTCAGTTTGATTATCATTTACTTTATCAATGACATCGCTGGTATCTTCTTCGTCCATTGCTGGTATAGTTGCTGGTATTAATGAATTAATTACAAATTTATTTAAATCAGAATCTTGATTAGTTTCATTGTAATCTCTCATTTTTTGAGCTAATTTACCTGTCAATTTTTCAATATAATTTTTAGGATCTTCATCTTCATCAACATTAATTCCAGCATCAAACCCCTCGTCATCAAATGGTTTATTATTTTCTTCTGGATGCATATCATCAGTTGGTTCATTTTGAGCTGATGGGGTAATTTGTTGGTCAGGATTCATTAAGGGTTCTTGTTGTGTTTGTGTTACTGGAACCCTTAATTTTACTCCTTCATCTATTTTTTTTTTAAACGATTAATAATTGATTCGGTTAATTTATTTAAAAATTCTTCTTTACTTGAAGATTCTTTAACTCCTTCTTTATTAACTTTTTTACCAAATGGTTGTACATCACCTTTTTGACCTAACTTAGGTTCACCTTGTTGAGTTTCTCCTTTTTGAACTGGAGTTCCTTTAGCAATTTTATCACCCGATTTTTCAACTGGTTTTTTAAAAGGTTTAGTATCACCTTTTTGACCAGAACTTGGTAATGCTTGTTGTGTTTTGCCTTTCATTACTTCATCACTATCTCCACCAATTTCGCCTTCTCCAACTTTTTGTTTTACTGGTTCAGTAAAAGGAGCTGAATCACCAATTTTTTGTCCATATGGAGAATCTGTTTTAACTGATTCATCATCCCATTCTTTAGTGCCAGCAACCAATGATTGATTATTTGATGGGGTAGTAAAAGCTGGTTTTTGATAAGTTGCGTGTTTGCCAAATACGTTTAATACTTCCTCAGTTATTTTTTTAACTAATTCTTCGTCAACAGATTCATTCCTAAATTTACCCATATTAGCGTTTTTATTTGCGCTTAATTGGTTAGATAATACGGATAATACTGATTTATAATTAATTGGTTGACCACCAGCTTTAATTGTACGATTATTAAGATTATCTAATTCAGATTTAAGTTTAGCAGCAATTTTTTCAATGTTTTGAGTACTTGAATTTTGTTTGCTTTTATTATATTGTTGAGAAACATCTTGACCAAATTGATTTGCTTTATCATTAATATCTTTAGCAAATCCTTTAACTGAATTAACAGTTTTATCACCAATACCTTTAACTGAATTAACTGTTTTATTACCTAGATATTTACCAACAGAACCAGCAGCTTTCATTGAATCAAAAAAACCTTCATTCATTTCGGTAATATCATCATCAAAATCATCAAAATCGTCAACGGGTAACGCATCTTGGTCTAAATCTCGTGTTGGATCAAAAACATCATAAATTTCTTCTTCATCGTCCATTGTAGGTAAATCATCATCTCCATCGACACTAGCTGGTATTGGTTTACTACTTCTACCTAATTTATTAATTTCTGGATAGTCAAATTGTTTTAATAATGGATCTTCATCATAATCATCTCCATCAAAATCATCATCAAAATATCCTTCTTTTAAAGCTTTTTGTGCAGCTTTCATTTGAGCTTCTGTAACTTTAACTACTTTACCCCCTTTAGGTTTTTGATTTGCTACTGATCCAGCAGGTACGTTTTTCGCATCTTCACCAAATTTACCAGCTTCACTAGGTTTTTTATTAGTTGTTTCAATATCCATTTTTTCTGGCGTTGGTTTAACTTCTTTTTCAAATGGTTTTCCTGAATTTTTAGCGGTTTTTGATGAATTTTTAGGGTCGATATCTCCTTTATATTCGCCAGGATTTTCGTTAAAAGGTTCCCCTTGTTTTTTAGGATCGGTCGCTGTACCAAATGATTCAGTGTCTTTGAATTTAGGTTTAGTAATAAATTCAGTATTAGATTCTGACATAATTTTGGAAGTATTATTCATTATCTGTTTAACTCTATCCAATTCATTACGCATATCAGAAGTGGCTTCAACAATAAATTCAGCTTGTTTTGGTTTTTCAAATGTTTCAAACGTTACACCATTATTTTTAGATTCATTAATTGATCTTATTTTCAATTCAATATTTCTAAAAGCAGAATTATAACTTGGATATTCATTTTCATGTTTGTTCCCAATACCGCCTATGTAATCGTAAGCACCATCTTCTTTTTTTTCTTTTATAAAATAACGTTTACATTCTCTAACAATGCCATATGTTTTTCCATCAGCAGCTTCGATTGTATATTCCACAGTTTCACTAACATTTGGTTTAAGACTGCTATCTTTTTTACCACAATCAATTAGTTCTTTCATTCTGTTTAAGGATGTGTCTAAATCCATATTTCTCATTTTTATAATTTTTGGTTAATTATTTTATTATATAAATATATCTATATTAATAAAAATTAAAAAAAAATGTAATTTTTATTATTTAATACTATTTAATTTGTCATAAGTATCTTTTTTTAAATCTATAATTTTTTCAAGATAACCGCTACGTCTTAAAACTTTAAAAATTATATTACCATTTGACATTTCAGACTTTTTAGAAT
>JAGPIQ010000097.1 GCA_018054895.1 Lutibacter sp.
ATAAAAGCTGAAAAAGGATATATTTCAGGTGGAAGAATTACGGAAAGAATGAAAGCTACAGGAAAGAATTGGGTGTTTTTAATTACGGATGATAATGTTATTACAGCTTCTGCAATGAATAATTTAAAAGGACTGGCAGATAAATATGATATTACCTTAATTTCCTCAGATAAAGGAAAAAATTTCGATACGACAGATAATAATATATTGGGTTCGTTAAACTTTACCTATCCTTCGACGGAGTTTTACGATATGAGTTCACGTAATAATAAAGTGTTTTATGAAAAATATCAAGTTAAAAATTATGCGGAGCCAAGTGATTACGCTATTAAAGGATTTGATGTAACATACGATGCTTTGATACGTTTAGCAAGTACTGAAGGATCTATAGAAAGCGCTTTTGCAAGTGGAAAATCTGTTAGAGTAGCATCGGTATTTAATTATGCTAAAAAAACCACAGGAGGCTTTGAAAATAAAGGTGTTTTTATAGTTCAGTACTCAAAAGATTTATCTCCAATTATTTTACCTTAAAAATAGGGAGTATTTGATAAAAAAGAGGGCTAAAACATATGTTTTAGCCCTCTTTTTTTGTTTATTTAAGATTTCTTAAATTTTCTTTAATTGGTCTTTTAGCATTTTAATTTGTTCAGCTAACATGTTTTGAGTGTCTAATTTTTTAGCTTCATTCATTAATAGTGTTGCTTCACGTTTACGTCTTTTTGTCATTGCAATACCTGCTAATTGTAATTTAGCCATGGCTAAATCGTGCCCCATATTTAAACCTAACTCAATAGCTTTTTTAAAATATTTTTCAGCCTGTGTAATGTTAGTTTGAGAAACCATAATTCCTTGTAAGAAATTATAATATCCTTCTTGTTTTTTAATTAAAGCGCTACTTGGGTTTTTAATATAAGATAACCATTTGCTAGCTCCTGCAAAGTTTTGTTTTCTTAATTGTAAAAAAGCTAATAGAATAAATTCGTTTTTAAAATAAAACAATACGAAAATACCTGCTAAAAGAATTAAGGAAATTCCATTCATGATGTTTCCATCTACAAATTGAAAGATAGCCCAAACAAAAATAGCTCCAGCAATTACTAATTTTATATACTTATTAAACATTGATATTTATTTTTTTATAGTTTGCAAAGGTACAGTTTTGCAATGGTTTTACTTATTTTTTATAATACTTTTTAAACTTCATAAAGGCAAAAACAGCAATTATAGACACAATAGCTATGGAATAGTAAACAAAAGTAGGTGTTATAGCCTTGTCTCCACTAGCGTACGAATGCAAACCAGAAAGGTAAAAGTTTACTCCAAAGTAGGTCATTAATATCGATGCAAACGCAGCTACAGAAAGTAAGTTAAAAACAAAACGACCTCTTAACCCAGGAACTAATCGAACATGCAATACAAAAGCATAAATCATAATGCTTACTAAAGCCCAAGTTTCTTTTGGATCCCATCCCCAGTAACGGCCCCAACTTTCGTTGGCCCATTGTCCTCCTAAAAAGTTACCGATAGTTAACATTATTAAACCAACGGTTATAGCCATTTCATTAACAATGGTTAATTCTTTAATCATTGTGCCAATTTTCGCTTTATTTTTTTCAGTAGTAATAATCATTAATATTAATGAAATTAAACCTAAAATCATTCCTAAAGCAAAAGGACCATAACTTGCTACAATAATGGAAACGTGGATCATTAACCAATAGGAATTTAATACGGGCTGTAAATTTGCAATTTCAGGATCCATCCAGTTCCAATGTGCTACCATTAAAATAAAAGCAGTTAAAAAGGCTGTTGCAGCAATGGTCATAGATGATTTTCTACCGAATAGCAATCCGAATAACATGGTTGCCCAACCAACATAAATCATAGATTCGTAGGCATTACTCCAAGGTGCATGGCCACTAACTATCCAACGAGCAATTAATCCTCCAGTATGTATTAAAAATAAAAGTATAATAATAGCGGTACTTCCTTTTATTAAATAGTTTACGGTTTTATTATTGTTGAAAATTTGAAATATTACAAAGAAGAACATTAATGTTCCAATATACATATAGTAGGAGTATAGTTTTTTAAATACATCATACTTATTGTACATTATTTCTATGTCAATTTTATGATCTGATGGATATACTGCATGACCATATTTCTTTTGAAAATTAATAATTCCACCAACAATATCATCAGATTGGGTATAGTCGTTTGTAGTCTTTGCCTCAGCTAATGTCTGTACATAAATAGGAATTATTTGTCGTACAAAAACTGAATCTTGACCTTTAAATTGATTTGGTTCAATACCATTATGTGAAACCCACTTATTAGTAGGGTCACTAGGGATAGGGAAAATAGTTAAAATATCACCTGTAATGGCAGAATATAACAAGTTTACACGTCTGTCTACATTAATAACGTCTTTTTCAAATTTACTTTTAATAGCGTTTTTTTGAGCTTCTTGTTGTATTTCTGCAATTTTATACATTCCTTGGTTATCAAAAAAGGCAGCTAAAGGCGCGTATACTTGATCATGTGGAATGTTAATTACATCACGTAATTTAGTGTCGTTTTCGTCAAGAAATATCACAGGAATTTGAAACCAAGTACGTGGGTTTTGTTGAATGCTTAAAAACACTTGAGTTGCATTCATATCTCCAAAAGTATCGCTTTTGCTCACTTTACGTAATAATTCCGAAGCATACGTATGTACGGGTTTCATACGTCCTCCAGCATCTTGGATAATTACTTTACTGAATTTTTCAGCATGTTCAGGACTAATAACATTGGCCTTTAGAATAGAATCTATTTGAGTTTCCGATAACGTATGAACATGGCTTTGTGAAAAACCAGCGGTTGAAAATACAAGTGCAATTACAATGCTTGCAATGGTTTTACTATTTCTAATTTTTTGAAGACTTTTTCGTAAAAAGTCAAAACGTGTTTTAGGTAGAAACATAATTAATAGCAAGCCTGCATATAATAAGAAATAACCAATATATGTAATAGTTGAACCCCAAAAATCGTGGTTAACAGACAAATGTGTTTCTTCGTATTCGTCAGTAATATTGTAACTCGATTGGAAAAATTTGTATCCTTTATACACTAAAATATTATTCATAAAAATTCTAAAATCAAAAGTTTCACTAGGATCAATAACGGTAACTTCACTGGCAAATGACATGGCGCTTTCCGAACCAGGATATTTATCTAATTGAAAGTCATTTAATTTAATGCTAAAAGGTAAATTCATTTGAATAGCGCCATAACTCATACGAAAGTTTAAGTTTCCTACTGAAAATTCAGTAGGTGGTTGAATGGCATATTTTGCACCGTTTACAGCTATTTGCTTTGTTTCGTTGCCTACAGTAACGTCAAAAGTTAATTGTGCTAAAGAATTTGCATCTTTATCTCCAGCAGTAATTTTATAAGAACCCTTCGTAGCATTTTTAGGAATAACAAATTGCAATCCAGCTAAATTATGAACGGCTAATAGAGAAAAGTCTTGTAGAGAATCTTTCGCAATAGTACCTTCAAAACTATCCGCCATTCTAAAGAATTGACCCTCAACACTAGATCTTATTTTTAAGCCGTTTTCTGTTGAAATAAAATCAATAACACTTTTTGTTGAAGCATCATATCCAACAGTTACACCATGTACATTTTCTATTGTTCCTTTTTTAATATAATGGTTATGTCGACCACCACCGCCAGATTCAACAACTAATAAATACTCTTCTCCAGTTTCATTTTCTTCAAAAACCTCTTGAGCGTTTGGAATATAATTTGTTAATTTAACAGCTACATCTTTACCTTTAAAATCGGTAGTATATTCAAAATTATTTTTTGAAATTGAAGATAATAAAATTGGCTCTTGGAAAGGTGTTTTTTGTTCATTACCATCATTTATAATAACGCTTATATAATTTTTTTCAGATAAAAAAGTGTTGCCAACAGCACCTTCTTGTATAGGCATTAAACCTTCAAAACTAATATATCTTGTAATTCCAGCACCAAGAAGAATTAAAAAGAAAGATAAGTGAAATGTAAGCACCACTAATTTTTCTTTTTTGAATAATTTATATTTGAAAATATTTCCAAAAAAATTAATAGCGAAAAAAAGCATAATAGCCTCAAACCACCAAGCGTTATATACAACGGCTTTTGCAGTTTCTGTTCCATGGTCGTTTTCAATAAAAGTGGCAACTCCCATAGACGCAGCAAAAATTAGAAATAATACAGCCATTAATCTTGTGGAGTATAAAAAGGAAAGAAGTTTGTTCATTTTGTAGAATTAATAGTAAAAATATAATAAGGCGTAAAAGTAATGATAATTGTCATATTTACGTATTAAAATCGTAATTTTAAGAATAATATAACCAAGTTTTAAAAATGGTAAATATAGTAGTTCAAAAATGTAATTAACTGATTATTGTCATTAAATATGATCGCTATTGTGTTGATTAATTCGTTGTTTTGTAATTGTAAATAATTGGTTATTAAACTTAAAAAGTAAAATACAAGGACGCTTATTATGTGTAAATTTGAAGCTCTGTATAATTTTATGAATGAATTATATTCGAATTTTAAAAAATATAATACTCTTTTGTCTTTTTTTTGGTACTTTTGACAACTATAAAATCCAAAAATTACAATATTATGATGTTATCTCGCGCAAGTAAGTATGCAATTTTGTCTACGTTGTTTTTAGCAGAATACGCAAGTGAAACTAACAAAATAAGTGTTAAAGTGATTGCAGAAAGTATTGATGTTCCAAGTCCTTTTTTAGCTAAATTATTTCAACAATTGGTGCGTGGTAAAATCATTTCTTCCGCAAAAGGGCCTAATGGCGGATTTTATTTAACTAAAAAGAATGGAAAAAAGACAGTTTTAGACATCATTGAAAATATTGATGGTCTAAACAGAATCAACGAATGTTTTTTGGGCTTGTCTGAATGTGATGGAGCAAATCCTTGTCCAGTTCATTTTATTGTTGAACCATTTAAAAATGGTATTTTAGGTAAGTTTCGTGATAAAAATATTATGGAATTTTCTGAAGAGATTGTTGCGCAAGGCAGAAAATTAACGTTGAAAGACATTTCTACGGATGCATCCATCGGGAAAACAAATACCAAGTAAAAGGAATTCACTGCTTTCATCTAGTCTATTCTTCCATTTTGTTTTAGCTATAAAGTCGATTTTATAGTTCTATTTTTTTTGACTTCTCAAATGAAATATATGACAATTATCATAGTTTTTATTATTCAAATTAATTATTTTCGCCACGTATAGAAGATATAAAGGTCTTAATATACTTGTAAATCAATTACTAATTAAACTTAATTAACACATGTTATCTAAAAAACAAGCAAGAGCGTTCTTTTTAGGTGGTACTTTGGTAACCTTCCTAATATTTATTGGGCTTACCATTTACTCATTGTCTGAAGGGGCCGATCAAACAAACCATGAAAACTTGACTGCGGAAGTAGTTAGAGGTAAAGAAATTTGGGAATCTAACAACTGTATGGGTTGTCATTCTATTTTAGGAGAAGGCGCATATTATGCACCAGAACTTACAAAAGTAGTAGACAGATTGAACATACGTTATGATGGAAATGGCGAAATGGTCATTAAAAGCATTTTAATGTCAAAAGGTCCTTGGCAACCAAACGGTAGAAAAATGGTAGCTTATGGAATGACGGATCAAGAAGCTTCGGATGTAGTCGCATTTTTTAAATGGATTGCTGAAATTGACTTAAATGGTTTCGAGCGGATAGTTTCACCATTGGCAAAAGATAAAATGAACAAATAAAAGTAAAAATGATATTATGAAATATAAATCACAAAAAGTAGCATTTTGGTTCTTTGCACTATCAATGTTATTGTTAGTATTACAAATTACCTACGGTTTTATTATGGGTTTTGCCCGTATGGGATTCGATAATTTACATGAATTTATTCCTTTTAACACTGCAAGAGCGGTACATACTAATTTATTAGTTGTGTGGTTGTTATCTGGTTTTATGGGGGCGGCTTATTATATTATTCCTGAGGAAGCTCAAAAAGAATTAGTGAGCGTTAAATTGGCGTATGTTCAATTAATAAGTTTAGCAGTTGTTGGAGTAGTAGCCATTATTGGATTTCACTTTAATATTTGGGAAGGGCGTAAATTTTTAGAAATCCCTCGTCCATTAGATTATTTAGTGGTGGTGAATGTATTGTTATTCCTAGGATTAATTTTAACAACATTATTTAAAGGAAAGCGTCAAACAACTACAGCATTAGTCCTTTCCATGGGATTATTATTTGCAGCGTTGTTATATTTACCAGGAATGTTACCATTTGATAGTCAAGTAACGGATTCTTTTTTCCGTTGGTGGGTAGTTCATTTATGGGTTGAAGGAGTTTGGGAATTAATTATGGGTGGTATTTTATCATTCTTATTAATAAAATTAACGGGTGTAGACCGTGAAGTAATTGAAAAATGGTTATACGTAATTGTTGGTTTAACTTTTTTATCAGGAGTTTTAGGAACAGGTCACCATTATTATTATATAGGTGTCAATAAAATTTGGTTAGTAGTTGGTGGAATATTTTCAGCATTAGAGCCTTTAGCGTTTTTAGCAATGGCATTGTTTGCAGTAAATATGTATAGAAAAGGGGAGAAAAAACATCCAAATAAATTAGCGTTATACTGGACATTAGGTTCTGCAATTGTATCATTTGTAGGTGCAGGTTTATTAGGATTTGCGCACACATTACCTCAAACAAATTTATATACACACGGAACATTAGTAACTGCAATGCACGGACATTATGCATTTTGGGGAGCGTATGCAATGATTGTTTTAGCAATTATTAGCTATAGTTTACCATTAATGACAGGTAGAAAAATGTTTGATAGTGCAACAGGAAGATTAGCTTTTTGGTTATCAAATGTAGGAATGTTGGGGATGACAGTTTCCTTTGGTGTGGCTGGTGTGGCTCAAGTTTATTTAGAGCGTAAGTTTGGAATGGATTTTATGACAGTTCAAAAAGAAATTAGTATTCATTTTGTGATATTAATTTTATGTGCAACGTTATTTACAACTGGAATTGTTTGTTATATTATTGATTTTTATAATCACGGACTTCCAACCGATGAGGCTTTGGAGATTAACGAATAATACAGTTATTGATAGATAAACACCTATTGTTTATTTAAGAAATGTATTAAAAATAGTTTTTTAGATTGAGGCCAGAGTTCATATTCATCGTTCAAAAAGTATTTTTGTTAAAAATGAACTCTGGTTTTTTTTAAGTATTTTTATTGAAATTAATTTTTAACTACTATTAAAAAATGAGAAAGCCACATAAACTAATAAGCACATATTTATTAATTCTATTACTAGTTACAGTATCGAGTTGTTCAACTTCAGAAGAGAAGAAAATTGTTGATCCTTCAAAAATTCAAGTATCAGGTACTATGGAGGCTGAATTAACTTCACCACCTTTTGTTCCTAAGCCTGTAGGTGATCGGCCAGCTAAAAAGCTGCTCGTACATATGGAGATTCTAGAAAAAGAAGGAACAATGACCGATGGAGTAAAATATATGTATTGGACTTTTGGTGGTTCGGTTCCAGGTAGTTTTATTAGAGCTAGAGTTGGGGATGAAATTGAGTTTACATTATCAAACCATCCAGACAACAAATTACCTCATAATATTGACTTACATGCAGTAACTGGACCCGGAGGAGGAGCAGAATCTTCTTTTGTAGCACCAGGCCATGAGAAAACATTCTCTTTTAAAGCGTTAAATCCAGGGCTTTTTGTTTACCATTGTGCTACTGCACCTGTAGGTATGCATATTGCGAATGGAATGTATGGTTTAATTTTAATTGAACCAGAAGGAGGTTTGCCAAAGGTAGATAAGGAATACTACATTATGCAAGGCGATTTTTATACAAAAGGAGAAAATGGAGAGCCAGGATTGCAACCTTTTGATATGCAAAAAGCGGTTGATGAAGAAGCAGATTATGTAGTTTTTAATGGAGCTGTTGGAGCTTTAGTTGGAGATAATGCAATAACCGCTAAAGTTGGTGAAACTGTGCGATTATTTGTAGGGAACGGAGGTCCAAACTTAACATCGTCATTCCATGTTATTGGTGAAATTTTTGACAATGTTCATATTGAAGGAGGTTCTTCAATTAGCAAAGATGTTCAAACAACATCTATTCCTGCTGGTGGAGCAACAATTGTAGATTTTAAGGTAGAAGTTCCAGGAACATTTATATTAGTGGATCATGCTATTTTCCGTGCATTTAATAAAGGTGCTTTAGGAATGTTAAAAGTTACAGGTGAAGAAGATAAAAAATTATATTCAGGTGTAAAACAAGAAGGTATTTATAACCCTGAAGGTGGAACTATTCAAACAATGCCAAAAAGTGTAGCTAAAAAAGAAGTTATTAAAAATAAAACATTGGCTCAAAAAATTGAATCAGGAAAACAAATTTATACAAAAACGTGTTTTGCATGTCATCAAGCAAATGGTGAAGGTGTTGCAAATGCATTTCCTCCTTTAGCTAAATCTGATTATTTAAATGCAGATGTAAAAAGAGCAATTGGAATTGTGCTTCATGGAAAAACAGGAGAAATTACTGTAAATGGTAAAAAATACAATAGTGTTATGACTCGTCAAACGTTAACAGACGATGAAATTGCGGATGTTTTAACTTACGTGTATAATTCATGGGGTAACAACAAAACAAATGTGGATGCTGCAACGGTAAGTAAAATTAGAAATACACACTAAAAAAGTATAAAATGAATACTATTTTAAGATTGACAATTAGCATTTTATTACTTGGAACAATTCATGGTAATTGTCAATCTCAAATGGTTTTAATTAAAGGTTCAAGCTATATTCCATTGTATGGGCGAGAATCGAAGCAAGTTGTCATTGATGATTTTTATATGGATGTGTATCCAGTTACAAATGAAGAATATCTTCTGTTTGTTAAAAAATATCCTAAATGGCAAAAATCAAATGTTAAACGATTATTTGCAGATGAGAGTTATTTAAAAAATTGGACTTCAAATCTTGTTTTGGGTAAAGGTCAATTGTTAAGAGCACCAATTACAAATATATCTTGGTTTGCCGCCAATGATTATTGCAGTTGTCAAGGAAAAAGATTGCCAACTGTAGATGAATGGGAATATGTGGCTATGGCAAATAAAGATATTCCTGATGCGCGAACGTTAAAAACATATAACGAGTATATTTTGAGTTGGTACGAAAAACCAAAAACGTTCAACAATGAAATTGGCTCAACTTTTAAAAATTATTGGGGAGTTTACGATTTACATGGGTTAGTTTGGGAATGGACATCGGATTTTAATTCGGTATTAATTTCAGGTGAATCTCGCAAAGGCGCAAATGCTGATAGTAATTTGTTTTGTGGAAGTTCAGCAGTTGGAGCCACGGATTTAATGAATTATGCTGCTTTTATGCGCTATGCCATTAGAGGTAGTAGTAACGCAAAATACACCATGAGAAATCTTGGCTTTAGATGTGTAAAAGATAAATAACATGAAAATATTAAAAAACATAACACTAATTTTAGTTGTTGTAATTGGACTAGTTTCTTGTAAGAATACTTCCAATAATACAGAAGAAGGCACTTATCAATGTCCTATGAAATGTGAAGGTGAAAAAACATTTACAGAACCAGGAAGCTGCAGTGTTTGTAAAATGGATTTGGAACTAATTTCAGAAGCATCTTCAAAAAAAATTGCAACAGATGAAATATCCGATGAATCTATTTTTAACTTAACAACAACTTGGAATACTGAAGAAGGAAAAGTGATTCAGTTGGGTGATTTAAAAGGAAAAACCTTGGTAATGGTCATGATTTACACTTCCTGTAAAGCCGCTTGCCCAAGATTGGTAGCTGATATGAGAAATATTGAAAAAGAAATTCCAGCCAATTTAATACCAAATATTAATTTTGTTTTTGTAAGTATTGACCCAGAAACAGATACGCCAGAAAAATTAAAAGCATTTGCTATTGAAAACTATATGAATGATGAGCAATGGACTTTTTTACAAGGGTCAGTTGCTGGAGTTCGTGAATTTGCAAATGTTTTATCCGTAAAATATAAAGAAATTTCACCCTTAGATTTTTCACATTCAAACATCATAAGTGTATTTAACGCCGCAGGAGAATTGGTTCATCAACAAGAAGGATTAGGAGTTGATAATAAAGAAACCATTTCAAAAATTATTGAAACAACAACAAAATAGCATGAACAATCAATCACCATATTACCATCAAATAGGAAAAGAAGTTGACGT
>JAGPIQ010000001.1 GCA_018054895.1 Lutibacter sp.
ATTAATGCTTTTTGTGTATTAGTCAAAATTCCATGAATTTGCATTACTATGGTTTTATGAAAATTCCCACTAGCATCCTTCGAAATATCTGTAACTTCAAGAGTTCCTTTCATAGTTCCTCCTTTGGAAAACTTCCAGTTTGTACTATTGCTTCCTGGAACCATTTGCTCGCGCAATTCTGTTCTTGAATACGAAGTATTCGTTGTTGTTGCTCCTGGATATGTATAAAAAACCAATGCTCCTTTTATAGAATCATTATAGAAAAAAGGCTTTAATATTGCGTTTGTTCCATAATTTAATATTGCCGGTGGCAAAACTTCTGTTGGGCTACCAATAGGCAATGTGACTTTCCAATTACTTAAATTAATAGTTGGAAGTTTATACGTTAAAGGATTTATAATAATTCCATTTCCAACAGCATTCTCATTTTCAACCACAACGTCTATTATTGGATCATCATCATTACTACCTTGACAGTTTATAAAAACAGTACAGACCAATATTAATAATATTGACCACATTCTGTTTTTATATAACTGACAACTTTTTTTCATTATTAATTCAACTTATTAATGAGAAACTTCTAATTCGTAATATTTTACTTTTGCAAATGCTCCTTTATCTCTGGATTGAAAATAGTTTCCTGCTTTAAAATAGTTTTCAAAAACACCCCATTTTTTCATATGTATATTTTCATACACTTTATATTCACTATCATTTAAAATAACAACCATTTTACCATCCGAAATTTTCACTTCTAAAGTAAATTTTCCAAAACCTACTTCTTGCTTAAACGTATAACCTTCATCATCACCCCACATTTCTTCATGCAATAGTTGATCTCCTGTTGCTTCTAAAACTTTTAAAACCTTCGTTTTAACTCTAACCTTTCCATCCTGCCAGTAAATTTTTAACATTGGAGGTGCATTATTATCTTTTTGTCCAATTAAATCACGTTGTTCATTGGTTAACCTACCATGAATTTGCATGATAATAGCCTTGTGATATTTACCATCAGAACCTTTCGTTATTTCTTCCATGGCCAATTTACCTTTCATATTAGCTCCTTGTGCAAAAGTCCAATTAGTATTATTATCACCAGGAACCATTTGCTCTCTTAACTCTGACCTAGAATATTTGGTATTTGCTGTTGTTGCATCACTTGGGTACGCATAAAACACCAATGCTCCACTTGTTGAGTCATTGTACATATAAGGTATTAACCTTGGATCTTTAGCATACTCTAAAATTGCAGGTGGTTCAACGTTCATTGCTCCTCCTTTTGCATTTAATTCTGGCGTTGTAACACTCCAATGACTTAAATCAATTTCAGGTAACTTGTACTTTTTTTTCTTCTTATCTTTTTTATCAACAGCTTTACCCGAATCTGTAACACTGCTTTTCTGTGCTTGACAAGCAGTGTTAACAGATAGAAATGCTATTAGTAAAGCTACAACAAATTCTTTTCGGATATATATCATACTATTAAATTAGTTTAAAGCTTCAAGTGTAAATGAATCTATGTAAATTTCTTCTACATCATTATATAAAACGATTGCTAATTTGGTATTAGCTCCTGAATTAAAAATTAAAGTACCTTCAGTAAGCGCAGCTACATTATCTGCAGTTTCGGCATGTGCATTTGCTGCAATAGTATTTGCTGAAAGTGTCGTTAAATTCCATTCAGTTAATGGATTCACAATTGCTACATTCATAATTCCTGTTTCTGCTTTTCCATTTTTCATTCTGTATTTATACTTTAATACATATGTTGCATTAGGTGTAAAATTTAATTCTTGATACCCTAATCTTTCTCCAGAATTTGGAAATTTACCTCCTCTAGCTCCTTCAAAATAACCACCAGAAGTTGTAGTTTGCATAACCACTGTTTTACCATCAACTCTTTTAAAAGGAGGCTCCCAAAAACTTTTTTCTTCATCTAATTCAATACCAGCACCTAAAATTTCTGGCGCTACAACAAGAGGAACTTCTGGTTCAATGATAACAATTTCCATTGAAAATGTATCTGATTTACCAAGTTTATCTGTAGACATTAAAGTAACCGTAAATGTACCTTCTCCAGGGAAAGTATTTTGTCCATCTACACTAATAGCCGAATTTCCATCACCATAATCCCAAACATAATCAGTTGCACTTGATGATGTATTAGAAAAAGTATAGGTTAAATAATCTGCTGTAGGTGTAGCACTAAAATTAGCCACAGGTGGTTTTAAATCAACTTTCGAATTTGCTTCAGCCAAATCATACGTTAATGAATCAATCGTAGGATCACAAGACGTTAAGGAAACACTAAATACAAGCACCATAGCACCCATAAATAATTTCGAAACGTGTTTTATTAAATTAATATTTTTCATTGTATATCTTTATTTAATTAATTAATTTATCCTAATTATAACCAGGATTTTGATTCATTACTCCTTTACTCAAATTTATTTCATTTTGAGGAATTGGTAACAATAAATCCGTAGATGTGTAATTAAAATTATTTACAGTTGCAAATGCTGAAAGTTTTTCTTGAGCAGCACCAAAACGAATTAAATCAAACATTCTATGATTTTCAAAGGCAAACTCTACTCGTCTTTCTAACAATAAATCCGCTTTTTTAAGTGGTGAAGGGCGATCAGCAGCAAGGATAAATCCAGCTCTTTTTTTAACTTCCATAAAAGAATCTATCGCATTACTATTTGAAGTTTCCGTAGCACTTCCCATTATAGCTTCTGTATGCATTAATAAAATATCAGCATAACGCAATACAATCCAATCGTTACCAGCTAGTCTTGGTAAACCTGTAAAAGTTTTACCATCATTTCCTCCATCAGCTCCATCAGGAAAATATTTTGCAACTTGATATCTAACCGTTCCACCTCCAAGAACCGTTAAAGGGTCGGCTCTGTAAGAAGTTGCAATTCTATTTCCACCATGAGCATCTATTGCAGCAACAACATCTGTAGTTGCATAATTAACTCCACTTGTTCTTCCAACTGCATTCATCCATTCAGAAGAAAACAATTGACTATTATCTTGAACATTGCTATTAAAACCAATAGCAAAAATAACTTCCGTATTTAAACTACCTTCAGTATAAAACACATCGTGAAAATCAGCTTTTAAAGAAAACTTTTTACTGTTAATAATATCTTCACACAAAAGTTGAGCATTTGTATAATTTTCCGCAGTTCCAATAGTTAAATAAACTTTAGCTAACAATCCTTGAGCTGCAGCTTTTGTAGCTCTTGTTTTGTATGTTGTAGATAAACCTCCAGTAATGGCAGTTTTTAAATCGCTTACAATTAAATCATAAATTAAACTTTTATCCACTCTTGTGAATTGAATTTCAGTTTCAGCTGGTGAAATTACACGATCAACCAACGGCAAATCTCCAAATAAACGTACTAAGTTAAAATAAGCATATGCTCTTAAAAATTTAGCTTCAGCTTCAATAGCTAAGGCTTTAGTAGCATCATCAACAACACCTATATTTCCTAATATAACATTTGCTCTATAAATCACTTGAAAATAACTAGAATAGTAATTTCCTACAAAATTATTAGTTGGAAGTATATTAAAACTTTCTAACTGACCTGCATCAGAAGCATCTTCTGAATCAGGACTTTTTGTACTAGTATTATCACTTCGCATTTCAGTTACATAAAACTCATACTGCACACCGTGATTCGCATCTTTGTCATAATCATTAATACCTTGTACGGCAGCATAAACACCCATTAAACCAGTTTCTAACTCTGCTGCTGTTGTATAATAATTATCTGTTGTAATACTTGAACTAGGTTCAGGCTCCAAAAAATCGCTACAAGAAAAGAAAACATTTCCTATTAAAATTATAGCTATATATTTTAAATATTTCATAATATTATTTGTTTTTTTGTTATAAAATTTATTAAAAATCTAAATTTAAACCTACAGATATGGTGCTATAAATTGGTGATCCACCTCTTTGGTATCCGTATTGCGTAGGACTTGTTTTGTCCGTTGCTTCCGGGTTCCATCCTGTATAATTATCAGCTGTTTTATAAATTAAATTTTGACCAGTTGCATAAATTTTTAATCCTGAAACTCCAAATTTCTCTAATACATCTTTAGGTAAATTATACCCAATATTTACATTTCTTAAAGCAATGTAGGATGCATCTTGAACAATACTATTTGTAAAATATTTATCTACCATAAAACCTTGGTTAGGTGCTTCTTCACCAGCTGCATTCGCCACAAGTGTTCTATTATTATTGTTACTAAACAAATAATGATCTGCAATATTTCTTACTTCTGCACCGTGAGATCCTTGAAACATAAAAGAAAAATCAACATCTCCAAAACTAAATTCGTTTGAAAAACTCCAAATTAACTCAGGGTAAGGATTTCCTAACACCGTTTTATCTTCTTCATCTAACACACCATCTCCATTTAAATCTTTTACATACACAAGACCAGATTGCGCACCAACATGTCTATATGGTCTATCTAAAAATTCTAATGGTATTTCTTTATCTACAACATAACCATAGTAATTAGATATAGGCATTCCTTCTAAATTAATCCATTCTGCTGGTCTACTTGGGTCTACACTTGTAATTTGACCATTAGAATCCGCAAAATCAATTAATGTATTTTTATTAGTGGTTGCTATTAATGTTGTATTCCATCTAAATTTTTCTGAAGAAATATTTTTTGTTCTTAACTCCAATTCCCAACCTTCATTTCTAACTTCACCTAAATTAACTAAGGCTCCTGAAAATCCAGTAGTAGCTGATATTGGGTTGTTTAATAATAATTGATCACTTGTTCTTCTGTACCAATCAATAGAACCTGATATTTTATTATTTAAGACTCCAAAATCTATCCCTGGGTTAATTTCAATTAAACGTTCCCATTTCAATTCAGGGTTTGCAATATTTACTGGTGAAAAACCAGCTTGTACGCTACCATCAACTACATAGCTAGAATTAGCAGCTCCTAACAAAGCTAAATGTGGATAATAATCGACTAAAATATTTCCTGTGCTTAATGTTGGCTCACTTCCTTGAGCATCCGGATCTACTGAACCTGTATTTAAACGGTCGTTACCAGTAACACCATAACTTGCTCTAAACTTAAGATTATTTACGAAATCACTTTCTCTTAAAAAATCTTCTTTTGCTATGTTCCAACCAACAGATACCGCTGGGAAATTACCATATTTATAATCTGAACCAAAAATAGAACTTCCATCACGTCTCATACTAACAGACGCTAGGTACTTGCTACTATAAGCATAGTTAACCCTAGACACATATGAAATTCCTCTTTTTTGCCATTCGAAACCATCAAACTCAGATATAGAAGTTGCATTTGTAATTTGTTGTACAACATCATTAGTAAAACCAGTTCCTTTCATACTTGAGAAGAAATAATTTCTACTTTCAACTGAAACCCCTGCTGTAACACCTAAATCATGATTTCCCAGCGTTTTATTATAATTGAAGAAGTTATCAAAAATTACATAATTTTCTTTTTGTGAAATCTCTTGCATATAGGCGTCCGTAGGACTCTCTTTTGCTTGAGTTCCTAAATAATCTATTCTTTTAGTATCATCATAAGACCCTGCTAATGTTGTTTTAAATGATAAATCATCCATTATATTATATTGACCATAAAAACTACCATATAACTGAAACTTTTTATCGTTTCTATCTCGCTCAGTAATTCTAGCATAAGGGTTAGCATTATTACTATTTCCAATATTTGTAAGTTTTTCATCATAAACTCCGTCTCCATTAAAATCAAACATTACAAAATGATCTTGTCTTGCGTAATCTCCAACTTGAAAATTTTTATAAGCTCCAGTTGGATCTATAAACTTTAAAGTTTCTGCAGTATGGTAAATAGGTAACCAAGGTTGATGTCTTGCTACGTTATGAATATTTTCTGAAAAACGTTTTCTATTTGTAAATGAAGGGCTGAAATTAGCTCCAATACTAAATTTATCATTTAATTTACTATCTACTTTTAATCTTGCCCCATATTTTTTATAATTATCTCCTAATAATACACCTTCATCATTTGAATAATTTAAACTGGCAGTATATTTAGTATTATCATTACCACCTCTTGCAGATATTGCATGGCTCGTAATAATACCTTGCTCAAAAAATACATCTTGCCAAGAACGGTCTGTTCCAATTTGCAATTGCGCTTGTGTGTAATTAGATATCACACCAACTTCTGCCATTTGCTTTTCAGCCCATTCTGCAGTTGTAAAACCATAAGCATCACTTTTTCTAGGAGTTTTTATACCTGTAAATGTACTATAGTTAATTTTTGTTTTTCCAGACACTCCAGATTTCATGGTAATCATAATAATACCATTAGATCCTTTTGAACCATAAATAGAAGAAGATGCAGCATCTTTTAATATTTCAAATGATTCAACGTTATTCATATTTAAAGATCCTAAAAATCCTGAATCTACAATAACACCATCTACCACAATTAAAGGTGTAGAATCCCCTGCCATAGAACCAACCCCTCTAATAGTGATTGTTGGCGCAGCACCTGCTTCACCATCTGTAGCTTGAATATTAACACCTGATACCTGACCAACAAGTGCATCATCTACTCTAGATACCGCAATTTGATCAAGATCTTCGTTTGTTACTTTTGAAATAGCACCTGTTAAATGCGATTTTTTAGTAGTACCGTACCCAATTACAACTACCTCTTCCAATGTATTAGCAGCTTCAGCCAAAATAACTGAAATTTGTTTTTGGTTTACAATTGGAACTGCTTTCGTTGCAAATCCCATAAATGAAACCTCCAAAATATCTCCAGATTTTACACTTAACGAAAATTTTCCGTCAAAATCTGTAGAAGCCCCTTTAGTACTCCCTTTAATTATAACACTAGCACCAGGAATTGGTGAATTGTCTGTCTGGGACAGAACAGTACCCGTAAGAGTGAAGCTACTTTGAGCCATTAAAGTGATATTGATCATCAATATTACTATCAGGATTAGCTTAGTTTTTAAATTCATAATTAAATGTTTAAGTTAAGTTTGTTTTATTAATATTTTTACATATTAATTTTTTTAGATCCAGAAATGTATCTTCATTTCTATTTTTTTACTAATATAAGACTTTTATTCTGGTTTTCCAAACTGGTAAACCAATTTTAAAAGTTCAAATATATACTATATATATGTCAAATAAAAATATTGCTAATTGTTTTTTCTAACAATTAGCGAAAAGGTACGAAACACAATCAGTTACTGAATTTGTAAAAAAAATAGTCTACTTCTAAATAGGTCTATATCTATTTTTAAACCCATAAAACTTTATTTTATCAAACCTAACATCTTCTATTACATTGCCATTATTAAAGTGCATTTGTCAGAATATAAAATAAATCTTTCTATTAACTCGTTTTTGCATCATCCATCATCTTATCATACTATATAATTCTGACAATTTGCATCTTTATAAATTTAACCACTATTACTAGCGTCTACAATCTCTTAGGTTTTTATAATTTATTATGAGTTTTTAACCACTCTTCTCCTTCTTTGTCTCTAAAAAAGTCCATCCACATATAATACATTTTTTCTCCTTTATCTACTTCAACAGAATGACTAGAACCTAATGGAATATGTAAAAGAGAATACGCTGGGAATTTTGCTTTAGCATCATCTGCAAAAACAACCACTTCATTATCTGTAAGTCCTAAAAATAATTGTTCAAGCATTCCATGCTCATGAGCTTCCACTTTATCTGGCCCAGTTGTTTCAACTGTTCCCATAGCAATGCGAGGTATGTATTTGTTAGGCAGCACTGTTCTACTAACTGTATTTGGACTCTTAATTGGTTCAGTATAAGGTTCACAATCAATAAATTTTGCGAAATATGGTTTTTGTGTATTTTCTTTAGGGAACTCTTTTAAATCTAAAATATCCTGTTCCGTTAATTCACTGGCTATTTTAAGAAAATGAAGTGTATCATTTTTTTGAACAATAATTGATACTTCTTCTATTGTATTTGGTAAAAAAATGGTTTCAGGAACAATATTATAGTTTACTTTATCAGCAACTACAGTTCCTTCTCCTTTAATAAAAAGATAAATAAATTTAGATCCTTTTTCTAACTTTTCTTCCATATTATTATCGCCCGTTAAGGTGATGTGCTCTACTTTAATTCCTGCAATTTCATTTTTAAGCAGCGCTTTACTATAGATTAACTTATTTGGTTGTAAATTCATTTGAAGGTGTTCAATTGGAATTTCCTGAGCACTTGCTACTATTATTGAAAATAAGACTGTTGCAAAAATTAAAAAAGTTTGTGTGTTTTTCATGAAAATAATTGTTTTGTATTGTTGATTTTTGCGCTAACAAATTTTACTTTTAAAAAGTATTCTTCCGAATTCGCTTATATTTTTTTGTAATCGATTCCCTTTTGAATTATTGATATTTAATAAAATTGGCTGGTTTAATATATTAAACCAGCCAATTTTAGCAAAGAACTTATTCAAATATAATTACATTAAATAAATATTGAATAATTTGTTTTTAGCAATAATTTTAATCTTGGGTTTATACAATTACTGTAGTATAAACCCAAGAATAAAAACTAGAAGACATTAATATTCTTCATTTAATTTAAAATTAGTACCCAGGATTGTTAGGTGCTAAATTTGGATTTCTTGTTAACTCTTCAGCAGGTAATGGTAATAAATAATCAGTATCCGTAAAACCAGCTTTAGCACCTTCTAAACCAGCAGCACTAAATACTTGTGGACCTAACTTTCTTCTCGCAATGTCATACCATCTGATACCTTCAAAAGCAAGCTCTAATCTACGTTCTTCTAATACTTGAGCAAGTGTTACTGTACCTGTGAGGTCTGCTGGCGCAGCATTAGCTGGTACCGTTAACTCAACACCCAATTTTTTTGATGCTCCACCTTTTCTTGCTCTTGCTCTTACCTCATTAATATACGTACGTGCTAATGCATTATTAGTTGTTAAAGAAGCTTCTGCTGCGATTAATAACACCTCAGCATAACGAATCATAGAATAATTATGACTTGTAGCTCTAGCATTTGCATTATCACAGTATCCAGGATAACGCGTGTATTTTGCAATATAAGGTTGGTTTTTAGCAAAAGCATGCCCACTTAATTTAAAATTAGTGTAAGGTACAATAGAACCTTTAATTTTTGCTCCATCATCTAAACTTACTGCTCTTCTATAATCATTCGCATCCCAAGTAGTATAGACTAGTAAAGAAGGAACAGCAACAGACCAACCTTCACCTTCAGGTTTTTGATCACCTCTAATACCTGTCATTGGTGCTAATTGGTCGTAACCATTATCAGCTCCTTTAAATCCAGTGTAGTCTAAAGCAAATATTGGTTCTTTAGATGCATCAATTTTATTTGCATTAAATAAATTTTGAAAGTCTGTATCTAAGTCTAAATTATATTTACCTTTATTAGTAATTACTTCATTAGCTTCATCAAATGCCTTTTTTAAAAGTACAGCATCATCTGTATTTCCAGCCATAGTTAAGTAAACCAATGCTAAATAGGAATGCGCTGCTGCTTTAGACGGTATTGCTCTTGAAGTAGTTGTATTAGGTAACCACTCAATAGCAAATTCTAAATCTGCAATAATTTTTTTATACACTTCCGCTGCTGGCGTTTTACTAATAGCGTTAGACTCAGGTGTTGCTCTAGTTTCCATATAAGGAATATCACCAAATTGTCTTACTAAATGGAAATACATAAATGCTCTTAGAAAATGAGCTTGAGCAGTTACAGGATTCTTAATTTCATCAGCTGCACTTACATTTTTAGCTCCTGCAATTGCATCATTACAAGCAGCAATAGCTTGATAGCTTCTTGGCCAAAAGTTAGCAATCATCTTATTATCAGTCAAAACAGCAAGATTATTCATCTCCATTCTTTCCGTTTCTGTAGATGCAAGATCTACCATATCTGAACGTAACATTAATGAAATAGCTTGTTTTCTACCCCAAAATTGTTCTTGAATCATGTGTCCATACGTAGCATTTACTGCTGTTTGTATATCATTTGTCGAGGAGAAAAACCCTTCCGGAGACAACTGACTAACAGGATTTTCTTCTAAATCTGAACATCCTATTATTGATAATCCTATCAATAAGAATATATATTTAAATTTTTTCATTATATCTATGTTTTAATTTTTTATTAAAATTTAACGTTAAGACTAACACTCACTGTTTTTACAGTTGGGTAGTTTCCAAAATCAAACCCTTGAAGTGTATTTGCAGATCTACTATTATTACCATCTCTACCAAAGTAGCTTACTTCAGGATCTAAACCAGAGTAGTTTGTAAAAGTCAATAAGTTTTGTGCACTTACAGATAATCTTACATTACTCATACCATACTTTTCAATAACATCCGTTGGTAAGTTATACCCTAACGCTATGTTTTTTAATCTTAAATAGCTACCATCTTCCACAAAACGTGAAGAGATTTCTCTATTACTGTTATTACCAACTCTTGGCAAATTAGAATCTGTATTTGTAGGTGTCCAAGCATTGTTAAAATAATCTACAGTAGTGTTAGAATCACCATTCACTAACTGCACATTGGTCATATTAAAAATTTCTCCACCTTGAGAACCTTGAAAAAATATGTTTAAATCAAAGTTTTTGTACGTAAAGTTATTTGTTAAACCATACGTGAAATCTGCATTCGGATTACCAATTATTTGTTTATCTGCTGCCTCAATTTTAGTATTACCATCAACATCAGCAAATAATGGATCACCTGCTACACCGTTTGGTAAAGTAGCTGTTCCAGCTGGCAAATTAGTTCCATCATAAACACCTTTATAATCATATCCCCAAAAAAGACCAACTTCTTCACCTTCTCTTAAAATAGAAGTATTAGGTACACTACCAGACATATAACTTGGAGCTGCATTCCCTAACAAATCAATGCCTTTTACTAATTTTACCACTTTATTTTTATTGGCAGATAAATTAAAATCTGTTGTCCATCTAAAGTTTTCATTAGAGATATTTTTTGTGTTAATAGCAATTTCAAAACCTTTATTATTGATCTCTCCTAAATTTGCTAAAATTGCATCATTCAAGTACCCTAAATATTGTGGAATCCCTGTATTTTCTAAAATTAAGTCTTTCGTATCAATATTATAATAGTCTAATGAAACTGTTACTTTATTATTATACAATCCTAAATCAACACCAAAATTTGTTTGGTATGATGTTTCCCATTTCAAATCTGGATTCGCTGGTTGGTTTGGAGTAACATTATTTACATTCACACCATTACTAGTAGCATAAATACTTGTATAACCAGCTAAAGATTCATAAGCACCAATTGAAGGGTTACCAGTAAGACCGTAACTTGCTCTTAATTTTAAACTTGAAATTTTCTCGTTATCTTTTAAAAAGTCTTCATTTGACACTTTCCATCCAATAGCTCCAGAAGGAAAAACAGCATATTTATGGTTTTCAGCAAAGTTAGATGCACCATCACGTCTTACAGTAGCAGTTAATAAATATTTATCATCATAATCATAGTTTGCTCTACCAAATTGCGATTGAATTTCTGTTTGAGAATAACTTGATGTAGGTTGTAAATACGTTGATCCATTCCCTAAATAATAGAAAGAGAAACTATCTGAAAGAAATCCTTTAGCCCCAGCTGTAAATCTCTCTGTAGTGCTTTTTTGGTAAGAATACCCAGCCAATAAGGTTAAATCTCCTTTTCCAATTTCTTTTTTATACGTCAAGTAATTTTCACTTAATACTTTTGCATTGCGGTAATTTTCAATATTAGCAATTCCACCTCCAGTACCTGATTTAATCAAGACTGCTGGAAGGTAAATTCCATTAGTCCAATTTTCAGTACTTAAACCAAAAGTAGTTTTAAAAGCTAGATTTTCTAAAATATCGTAGTTCGCATAAAAATTTGTTCTAAATATATCTGCTTTCGTATTGTCAACTCTCTCACTTGCAACTCCATATGGGTTATCTACCTCATCTCCAATTAAGTTATTTGTAGAATAACTTCCATTTGCCTCTAATATTGGTTTATCTGGTGCCATTCTCATAGATAATGAAATTACATCATCTCCACCACCATTAACTGTTCCGTTTGATTGTGTAGCAACACCATTTTTAATTCCTCTACTACCAAATAAATTTAATCCTAATTTTAATTTATCTGTTACTTGTGCATCAACGTTAGATAAGAATGTTGCTTTTTCATAATCAGAATTTATAATAATCCCGTCTTGTTTAAAATAGTTACCAGAAGCATAAAAATTTATTTTATCTGTACCTCCTGAAAAAGAAACTTGATGATTCGCAGTACTACCAGTTGTGTAAATTAAGTCTTGCCAATCTGTATCTGCAGGTCCTTGAACATAAGGAGTTGTATTTCCTTTATTAGTTCTTATTCTGTTTTGGTATATAGCGAACTCATCAGCATTTAATAAATCTAAGCTATTAGATGTATTTTGTACAGCATACGTAGAATTTAATTCAATAGATATTTTACCACTTTTACCTTTTTTAGTAGTAATCATAATAACTCCATTAGATCCTTGAGAACCATAGATAGCGGTTGCTGATGCATCTTTTAACACCTCCATAGATTCGATATCATTAGCTTGTGGCATGTTTGCACCCACAAATCCATCTACCACTACAAGCGGAGCACTACTTGCTCTAATAGACGTATTTCCTCTAATTTTTATACTGATAGGAGCGCCTGGCTCACCACCGTTGTTAGATTGTACAACTACACCCGCAGCACGACCTTGAAGTGCTTGAGTTGCCTCTGCTACTGGAAACGCGTTTAACTCTTCTGATTTAACTGAAGATACAGATCCTGTAATGTCACTCTTTTTTCTAGCACCATAACCAACAACAACAACTTCTTCTAAAGCGTTTGCTGCTTCTGTTAAAACAACTTTTAGTTGTTTTTGATTTGTAATTGCTACTGTTTTAGTTGCAAATCCCATAAAAGAAATTTCAAGAACATCCCCAGATTTAACATCTAAAGAAAATTTCCCATCAAAATCTGTTGAAGCTCCTTTTGTAGTTCCTTTAACTACAATACTTGCACCAGGAATTGGTGAGTTATCTGTCTGAGACAGAACAGTTCCAGTTGCTGTATAGCTACTCTGAGCCATAATAGTAATATTGAGCATCAATAAAACTAGAAGCGTAAGCTTGATTTTTAAATTCATAATTAAAATTTTAAGTTTAGTTTTGATTAATACATTTTCGTATTAATCCTTTTAGAATAGATTTAAATTCTTAACATTATAAAAACATACATTTAAAAATTGTAACGTAATCTTGTAATTGCATTTTTTTTATAAAGTATTTACATGTTTTAATTTTATTTTTCTTTTATAAAAAGTTTTTTTTTAGAAAGGTTAGGTTTGCACTTTTCCTTTTTTTTTACAAATAATTTACTTGCATTCTTATTTATTTCATTTAAATATTAATATTATTTTTGGCTATCCAAAGTGGTTTACCAATTTGGATAACCAAATATATATTAAATAAATGTTAAATAAAAATAATAGAACCCTTTCTTTATTAATACTAACGAAAATGCACGAAACTTTTTAAAACACTGATAGTGTGATTAAAAAAATCCTAAGAAAAAAAACATTCCTTAGGATTTAGATAATTCTAATAAAAGGAATCTTATTATTTTTGGTTCCATATAGCCCCTATTATTAGACTAGCATATTTTTATTTCTTTTATTTTTTATCTCCAAAATAAGATGGTCCAACACCACTTAAGAAATCTTCTCTTACAGGACTAAAAGTGTCAATTAATTGTCCTTCTTCTAAACAAACTGCACTATGCAATAAATTTGGTTCTATATACACCCCATCTCCTGCTTCTACAATTTGCTTTACTCCATCAATTTCAAATTCAAATTTACCAGAAACACAATAAGTAGCTTGTGTGTGAAAATGTTGATGTGGTGCCCCTAATGCCCCTTTATCAAATTTTACACTTACCATCATGATTTGGTTATCATAACCTAAAAATTTTCTTGATACTCCTCCACCAAGTACTTCCCATTCCATGTCTTTTGCAATGACGTATTTTTCACTAAATCGCTTCATAATTATTTGTTTTTATTTTAAATTATTAAAATGATAAGCACCAGTCCATTCCACTGACTTACCTTCTAGTATTACATTATGTTTTTTATCTTTTGCAGCATCTTTTAAAGATACTACAATTAATTTCATTTTCCCATCAATTGTTTCAATAGAAACTGCAATATAATTTTCATTAGATAAAACAATAGCTATATTTTTTATACTACTAAAAGCATTTGTTGCAACTTCAGTCACTGGGCTATAATGACCATGAGATTCTATAACTGAAACAAACTGTGCATTTTTATTATTTTTCTTTCTTATAATAAAACCTGGATCATTTCGTAAATTAAAATCAGGATCATTTGCTCCTATTCTTGTAAATATTAAATCATCTTTTTCATTAACTACAGTTGTTAAGGTATAAAAACGTTCCTTATGAAACCAACTTAATTTTGCGTTATTATTTGTTGAATTTCCAACACCTTCATTCCATAAATGCTGATACCCATTATTTGTTCCTAAAGGCTTCAATTCTTTTGGGGTATTGTATTTAAAATTGGTTGACATAACTTGACCAAAATAATAAAAAGGCAAATCGTATTGATTTTCTTTCGATGAAGTAACGTTTACAATATCTAACAGAATAGGGTTTTCAAAAGCATCGTCTTTTATTAAAAATTGAGTTCTCTGTAAATCAGTTCCTGGATACGCATTTGATTCTTTTGCACCTACAACTTGTACGTCTGGATTGGAAACATCAAATAAATACTTATTAGAATGATGTAAACTTCCCACATCAAAATTTCCATCAAAATGTGAAGTTTCATTTTGAACTACTGTATTATGCGCAATAGTTTGCTTTGCCCAAGTAGTACTTTCTTTTAAATAATTTCCACCACCTTTTTGTTGAATATTTACATAACGTGCTAAACCATAGTCTTGTAACACTTCATTTCCACCTTCATAATATGAGAAAGACAATTTATCATAATGACCATGACTTAATCCTTGTGCAGAATATTTTGCTACTAAAGTTAATTCTTCTTTTGAACCAGCTGCTCTTAAAATCCCGACACCTCCTTGTGTACCATCAGCTCCATCTCTATATTCTACCGATTTTTTTATAAAAGGTTTTGCCAATCCATCACGAATTCCAATGGCCACAGCCAAACCTGTATCATCTAATAAAACTTCTCCTTGCTCTTTTGCAATTGATAACAACTCGGGTTGATTTCCTCCAAAATAATATCCAATATCTAATGAAGAAACTAACTCACGTGAGTAATAAGACATTCCCTTTTGTCCATCATTTAAAGGGAAAAATTCACCATCACCATCTGTTAAATTTAATAACGTTGTAACGGATTTTAATAAGACTCCATTTTTATACTCAAAAATTTTCATTTCTGGTTTTACGTTATGTAATGCTTCCGCAAAAACTAAAAACGGATACATAGCGTAACGTTGGTAATAAGGACCTTCTGTATAATAACCATCAGGTGAAAAAGGCTCATCTATATTTGCTAAAAAACCAACTTTCTGACCCGCTTTTTTAATGAAACCTCCATCATTATCCTTTGCATTCGGATCTATATTATCAGTTTTCAACCCATTTAAGGCTCTATCTAACAATTTATCATTATCCATTACTAAAGCAATCATTCCAACAGCAACATTCCCCCATGTACTGTGGTTGTGCACTCTGTTAAAAAACTGCGGATTTCCTTCTGAAATAAAATTAGCAAAAGGTATAAATAAATTCTTCTCTAATTGTTTTCTTTCCTTTGGTGTTAAATAATTATACACACAATCATACGCCTGACTCACATATACCAACCAGTTAGAATCGTTTAGACATTGCCAAAAAAGTTTTCCTCGCGCATATGAACGAGTTTGTGGATGAACTGGTAATGTTGGATATATTTTTTCATAAGCAAACAACATCTCTTTCACATAATTGGCATATTTATCATCATTTAAAATTTGATATAAAACACCCGCTTTTTGTGCAATTAAAAAGTTTTTTTTATGACGCTCATGTGTATAACCTCCAGAAAAATCTTTTGGAATTGGAACTTCAATTCCATTTAAAATTTCAGCATCTACTTCAGCCTTTACTTTTGCCAACGAAGCATCAAATAATGGAACTTTTCCGAGTTCTGCTCTAATTTTTTCAACTCCTTTTTGAGTTAAAATTAATTTTGGATGTTGTTGATTTTTCTCATTCTTAGAAGCGGATTTGGTTTGTGCCTTACAGGCTGTAAAAACAAAAACTACTAAGATTAATGACACGAAAATATGTTTGCTGGATTTCATAAAAATAGAATTGGTTTACCAATTTGGTTTACCAAATATAACGATAATTGTTTAGTCTGCAAAAATTTATATGGAATTTTAACACTTAACTATGCAAAATCAACAAAAATAATTCAATAAAAATCACCATTATCTAAAATATTTAAAGAATATAAATTTTATATAAGTTTATCGTATTCAAAAAAAGTGATCCTTTAAAAAAAGCTATTTATCCTATGTTTTAGGATCTAAATTACTAACTATATTAATTATTAAATGCGTATAATTATACAACTATACGCATTTAATAATTTCAATAAATTGTTTCTAGAAACAATATTAATACATCAACTTCATTTTTAAGTTTTGTTGAATTTCAAATTTTCCAGAATTAGAAATTATGTTGTCAACAGGTGCTTGTCCTTTTTCACCCCATAAAATTGAAATTAATTTTACAGGATTATTTGTGAATTTATTAGAAGCAATTGTCACATTTACAATTCCTCTTATTTTTAATAAAATACCTGTCGTCTCTAATTTTCCACAGTTTGTAAATTCACTATTCGTAACTTCTAAATTACCACCAATGGTAGATTCATCATAACCACCTCTATGGTAATTTAATACATCTTTTTGAACCCCTTCAAACTTTGAATTTTTGATATAAACAAACTCTGCGTTATAATCTCCAAGGTCTTCAATTTCTTCCGCTAACTGAATTCCACTGATACAATTTTTAATTGTTGAATTTGCTACTGAAATAGTATCTGCAAACGACCCTTTTGATACTTTTAACACACTTTTAAAGTTATATATTTCAGTATTATTAAGGTATAAATTAAAAGCAATTGACATATTTTTTTCCAATGTTGCCACAGCATCTTGCGCTGGAGTTCCATTCACTAAAACCCCTTCCAAAATTAACGTTCCTTTTGGATGCATTTGAAATGCTGAACCCTCTACATTACCAACAAAATTTAATATTGCTTTTGAAGTTGTATCTGCAGATTTTATAGTTATTTTTTTATTAATAACTAACGAGTTATTCAAGTCGTAAACTCCAGATTTCAATGATAAAATATCTCCCGATTTTGCATTTTTTAATCCATTTACTAAATCCGTTGAACTAACAACTTCAATAACAGTTGCAGCATCTGGTTGTTTATCTGCGTTAAACCACGTTGGCCCGTACGCTTTTTTATCAATATTAATTTTCACATCATTTACAGGTAAACAAATAGCACCAACACTATTATTATTTACTCTTTCGTTTCCAAATAAATCTTTTGTAATAGTTTCAAAATCAAAACCAGCATACACTTCTCCAATATTTTGAGTTGGAGCATATAACCAGTCTGACAATTTATTCACTTCAAATTTTTGAGTCGTTAAACCATCACTTTTAACTTCACTTTTATTTTCACTATTTAAAATATTATTTTTAAATAAAACTCCATCAACTTTATCATAATTTACAATTGGATATTCTCCATTAGTTTCATTGTAAATTAAATTATTTGCTAAAATTGTACGTGTTGGTCTTTCTGAACGAAGTTCTGAGGCTGGCAACACATCACTCTTATCAACATTTGAACCTACGCTAAAATTTAAAGGAGATTTACATTCAATAAATGAATTATAAGCAACTACTACATCTGTTACTTGGTTATACCTATTTAATGGCGATTTTGGAACTCCGTTCATCACCGCAAGCGCGCTTCTAAAATCAGAACCATTAATTTTATAAAAATAATTGTTGGTCAACCAATGTCCTGTATTTACTACACGTACACCACCAATAAATTTCGAATTATCATTTCCTATAAAAATATTACCATCAATAATTGCATAATTTCCGTGACGAACTACTAAAGAACCTTCACATTCAAAGAAAATATTATTTCTAAACTCATTATTATTAGATTTACTTGAAATAATTTCAACTTCACCATTACAACGATCAAATAAGTTATTTGCTACAATTGTATTCGATGGCGTCATAGACGTACCACTATCTCCAATTTGTAACGTTTCACCATGTGGTCCTCCTTTTCTTGGACGTGGTCCAAAATGATTATTGATAATTTTATGGTTATTTTTTATATGTTCATTACCTTTTAAAAACACACGAACTGTTGGTCCAAAATTCGATTTTCCAGCAATATAGCAATTACTTAACTCGTTATTTCTTCCCCAAAACTCAACCCAATGATCTGTATCTTCTCTATTTGGTTGTGTAAAATCTTCAATTACACAATTGGTAACTTTACTATTATTAGCAAATGTTACAGAATCTACTAAATATTCTATAACTGTACTTGATGGCGTATACCCATTTCTAAAATACAAGCCGCTAACTTCTAAAAAATTTCCACCAATTTTTAAATTGGAAACTCCTTCAATAAAAACCTCTCCTTCTTTTTCTGCTTTTAACTTTATAGGACTTTCTTTTGTTCCTTCTCCCTTTAAAACAAGTTGCACGTCTTTCCAAACTCCGTTGGCTAAAATAATTTCATCACCTGCCTTTAAATTAGCAACAGCACTATTATATTCATCAATATTATGAACTAATATACCTGAAGCAACAGGTTTTTGACAAGACGTCAACATTGAAAAAACGATTAAAAAAGATAAAAAATAAAACTTATTTGTCTTCATATTCAGAAATTTAATTGGTTTACCAATTTGGTTGACCAAATATATGTATATTTGTTTACTTAACAATGCAATTTCATTAAAAGTTATATAAAAATGAGCACATTATCGATAAGTACACGACAAAAATTGCGAAAAGTTAGCACCGCTACAATTGCGACTTGTTTATTTAAGCGAGGTTTAAGAAATCAATTTATTCAAAACGTAAAACCATTAAAATTAGGAAAGCCAACAATGGTTGGTGAAGCTTTTACGTTGCGATACATTCCAGCAAGAGAGGATTTGAACCCTATTACTGTATTTCGCGATCCAAAACACCCACAACGCGCTGCTGTTGAACAATGTCCAGAAGGATCAGTTTTAGTTATGGATTGCAGAAAAAATGCGCGTGCGGCATCTGCTGGTTCCATTTTAATAACCCGGTTAATGGTAAGAGGATGTGCTGGTGTTGTAACCGATGGTGGTTTTAGAGATTCTGCGGAAATTGCTGCTTTAAATTTTTCATCGTATCATCAACAACCTTCAGCTCCAACAAATTTAACGTTACACCATGCTATAGATATTAATGTACCTATTGGTTGTGGAGATGTTGCTGTTTTTCCTGGAGATGTTTTAGTAGGTGATGATGACGGTATTATGGTAATTCCTGCAGAAATAGTGGATGAAGTTGCAGATGAATGTACTGAAATGACGATTTTTGAAGACTATGTTCTCGAAAAAGTGGCTGAAGGTCAAAGTATTATTGGTTTGTACCCTCCAACTAATGAAAACACGTTGATTGATTTTAAAAAATGGTTGAATAAAAAACGACCTAAGATAATAGGTATATAATTGGCTAAAAAGTCATAATTTAAATTTTTTTTTTTTTGAAAAGTCAGAAGTTTAATTGTACTACTTCTGACTTTTAATTTTACACCTATTAATTTTAAAACTTACTACTAATTATTATTCTCAAAAAATAAGTATTTTTGCAGTTATGATTAAAGACATTCAGCTACGTGTAAGTATTACAGAAGAAACACAAGAAGGAATATTACTTCAAAAAAGTGCGGCTCAACTGGGTATTTCCACAAAAGAAATTACAGCAATTAAGGTGTTGCGGAAATCGATTGATGCTCGAAAAGCATTGATTTATTTCAATTATAAAGTCGCTGTTTACATTCAGGAAAAACCTTCAGACACACCTGATTATATATTTGATTATAAAGATGTTTCAAAAGCGAAAGAAGTCCATATTATTGGATTTGGACCTGCTGGAATGTATGCCGCTTTGCGTTGTATTGAATTAGGTTTCAAGCCTATAGTCTTAGAAAGAGGAAAAAATGTGCAAGATAGAAGACGTGATTTACGTGCTATCAATCAGTTTCATATCGTAGATGAAGATTCTAATTATTGTTTTGGTGAAGGAGGTGCAGGAACCTATTCAGACGGAAAACTATATACAAGAAGTTTGAAGCGTGGTGATGTTCGCAAAATTTTTGAAAATTTAGTGTATCACGGAGCTACAGAACAAATATTGGTAGATTCACACCCACATATTGGAACAAATAAACTTCCTAAAGTGGTTAAAAATATTCGTGAAACCATTTTAAATTATGGTGGAGAAATTCATTTTGAAAGCAGAGTTGTTGATTTTGTTATAAAACACAACAAAGTAATCGGTCTTTCATTATTGAATGGAAAAGAAATGGATGTGAATGCTGTTATTTTGGCAACAGGACATTCAGCGCGTGATATTTATTATTTATTGCATAAAAAAGAAATTGGCTTAATCGCAAAATCTTTCGCCATGGGAGTTCGAGTTGAGCATCCGCAACATATTATAGATTCTATTCAATATCACTGTAAAGGAAAACGCAACGATCTTTTACCAGCGGCTTCTTATAGTTTGGTGCAACAAGTAAATGAACGCGGTGTTTATTCCTTTTGTATGTGTCCTGGTGGATTTATTGTACCCGCAGCTACTGCAAATGGAGAAGTTGTAGTCAATGGGATGTCGCCTTCCAAAAGAAATAACGAATTTGCAAATTCTGGTATTGTTGTTGAAATAAATGTTGACAAAGACATACCGAGTTACACAAAATTTGGTGAATTAAAAGGGCTGGAATTTCAAAAGGATTTAGAACAAATGGCATTTAACGCTGGCGGAAAAACACAAGCAGCTCCAGCGCAACGTTTAACTGATTTTGTTGAAGGACGTTTATCCAATTCATTAAACCCTACCTCCTACCAACCTGGATTAAATTCAGCGCCATTATTTTCATTACTTCCAAAGCAAATTGGCGGAAGATTACGCACTGGTTTTAAAGCATTTGGACAAAAAATGCACGGATACTATACAGAAGAAGCCAATGTTATTGGTGTTGAATCACGTACTTCTTCACCTATTAAAATCCCGAGAAACGAACAATTACAACATCCTGAAATTGAAGGATTGTATCCTTGTGGTGAAGGTGGTGGTTATGCCGGTGGAATTATATCTGCTGCTATGGACGGAGAACGCTGCGCTGAAGCTGCAATAAAAAACTTATAAATTAACAAAAAACAAAAGATAGTTCACTATATACTAATAAGTTAGGTTTGAACAAACAAATTCAAACTATTAGACTACCTTTGCTCCCAATTAAAACAACTACATGACATTTCAAGATTTAGAATTAATAGAACCTATACAAAAAGCTATTAAATTAAAAGGATATACAAATCCATCACCTATTCAAAAACAAGCAATTCCTGCATTATTAAATAAACAAGATTTATTAGGTTGTGCACAAACAGGTACTGGTAAAACCGCTGCTTTTGCGTTACCAATACTTCAACATATATTTTTAAACAAACAACAACACAACAAATACCGTAAAATAAAAGCGTTGATAATTACACCAACTCGTGAATTAGCCATTCAAATTGGTGAGAGCTTTACTGAATATGGTAAATTTACTGGAATAAAAAACACAGTTATTTTTGGTGGAGTGAAACAAGCAGCTCAAACCCAACAACTTAAAAATGGTATTGATATTTTAGTTGCTACTCCTGGAAGATTACTTGATTTAATGAATCAAGGTTTTATTTCATTAAGAGATATTGAATATTTTGTATTGGATGAAGCAGATCACATGCTAGATATGGGGTTTATACACGATATTAAAAAAATCGTGAAAAAATTACCTATTGACAGACAATCGTTGTTTTTTTCAGCAACTATGCCTCCTGAAATTATTACTTTATCAAAAGAAATTGTAGGAAACCCTGTTAGAATCACTATTAAACCAGAACAAGCTACTGCTGAAAAAGTAGAACAAGCGGTGTTTTATGTTGAAAAAAGCAATAAAAATGCATTGCTTATGAACTTATTACTAAGCAATGAATTTCAATCTACTTTAATATTTTCACGTACTAAACATGGTGCAGATAAAATTGTAAAGGTTTTAGCAAAATCACAAATAAGAGCAGAAGCTATCCATGGAAATAAATCGCAAAATGCACGTCAAAAAGCATTGAATAATTTTAAAAATGGAGATACTTTTATATTAATTGCTACTGATATTGCAGCCAGAGGTATTGATGTAGATGATTTAGCGTTAGTAATTAATTATGATTTACCAAACATTCCTGAAACATACGTTCATAGAATTGGAAGAACTGGTAGAGCCAAAGCAAGTGGTGTTGCATTATCGTTTTGTTCGAAAGAAGAAAGACCTTATCTAAGAGATATTCAACGACTTATAAATCAAACGTTGGAGGTTGTAAAGCACGATTTTATGGATGAAGATAGTGCAGATGAACCAGAAATTAGCAATAAAAAATTGGTGAATTCGGGTCCACACGCACCTTCAAAAAACGCACGAAAAAAGACAGCGAGAAGAAAAAATAATGATTTCAAAAGAAATCCAAAAAAGAACGATTAGCCTTTTAAATTTTATTTAATTTTAACGGCAAATAAATTATCTTTAAACAAATAATATAGACATGAAAATACTTGCAATTGGGAAGAATTATGTAAACGATAAAAGTGAAATTTCTTCTAATAAAAATGGAAATCAAATTATTTTTTCTAAACCAGAATCAAGTTTAGTAAAAGATAACAACGACTGTGAATACCCTTCTTTTACAAAGAATTTAATTTATGAAGCAGAATTAGTGCTTAAAATTGGTAAAAAAGGAAAAAACATTAGTGAAGCTGATGCTGTTAGTTATATTTCAGAAATTGGAATTGGAATTGATTACACAGCGAAAGATGTTTTTGATGCTTCAAGAGAAGGAAAAGGCCCTTGGGATTTAGGAAAAGGTTTTGATGGTGCTGCTCCTATTTCTGGATTTAAAGCTATTTCTAACTTTCCTGATGTTACCAATATTAATTTCGATTTAAAAATTAATGGTAAACAATTACAAAATGGAAATACAAGTTTAATGATTTACAATTTCAGTGAAATTATTGCTTTTATTTCAAAATATATGACTTTAGAGCCTGGAGATTTAATTTTCACAGGAACTCCAGCTCATGGAACTGGGCCTATTTTTAAAGGAGATCAATTACAAGCTTCTATTGAAGGCGAATTGCTTTTAGATTTTAAAATGGTGTAATTACACTGTGATTTTATAAAAAAAGCTGTTTAAATACATTTTAAACAGCTTTTTTTATACTCTTTTTAAAACCATTTCTTTTTTCGCTCTTATTTTTAATGAAATAACAGCAAACACAAAATAAATTCCAGTTAATATCCATAAATGATTCCATTCATTGAGTATTTCTAAAAATGAAGCTTCCATTTGCGTTAATCGTACAAAGCCATTAATACCTGGTGTTGAAGGAATTAATCTGGAAATAAATTGATAAAACGGAGAAACTCCTTCCATAGGAAAAGACAAACCACTTAACATTAATGACGGAATAGATAACAATACTAAAAAAATAATGGAATCTTCTCTTCGTTTAAATAACGAACTAATTGTGATTCCTAAAAACACGACAGAAAACACATACGGAATCATAAAAACGTATATGGAAAGTAACGGTGAACGCATTGGAATTCCAAATAGTGTGTACACAATTCCAACTTGAATTGGTATAATTACCATAAAAATAAGTGTGTACAAACAAGCTTTTGCCAATAAAACAGGAATTGTTCCACCTTTATGTAATAACCTTGGAAAATTTGTGTGTGTTGTAACAGTTTCACGCCGTGAACCGCTTAAAATTCCAATTCCCATCAATAGCACCAATTGTATAATTAATGCTGTTAAAACAGGGATCATATACGTTGCATAGCCTGAGGTTGTGTTAAACAAACTTGTTGAAATTGCTTGTACTGGTGTATAATTTTGTTGTGCTTTATCAAAAGTAACACCTTTAGCCATTTCCTTTTTTATAAAAATACCTGCGCTAAAATAGCCGTTAATTGTAGTAATATCACTTAAAAAACGTTTGTAAAAAACCATATTCGCAGCATCGGAAAACGTAGTAATTCCTGTTTGCTTTCCACTTCTAATATCCTTTTCAAAATTCTTTGGAATAATTACAATTCCTTGTACTTTTCTCGAATAATAGGCTGTTTTTGCTTCTTGTAAATCCGTAAAAGTTGTAATAGTTTTTGTTCCTTCAGTAGCATCTAACATTGCAATATAATCGCGGCTCATTTTTGTAGCATCTTGATTTACAACTGCAATAGGAACTTCAACAACCACCTGATTTGAGTAGATATACGTGTAAACAATTAAAATAATAAACGCAACCGATACAAAGGTGCTTGCCACTGCTTTATCCGTTTTTATGGATTTCCATTCCGTATTGAATGTATTCCAAAAAGAGATTTTAGCCTTGTAATATAATTTATATAAATTCTTCATTCTTAAATTGTATGATTAAAAACCCCTTTTAAAAACAGTCTTTTTAATTTAAACCAACCTAATGAAATTGGCACAATAGTTAAAACAACCAATATAATGATGGACTTTAAAGAATAAAATGCTGGAAATCCTCGTTGAGATTGATCTAATAATAGTTCAAAAAAATGTGTGAACGGAAAAATTTGACTCAACCATTGTAACACTTTAGGCATTCCAAAAATGGGGAATGTAATTCCTGAAAAAGATAAACTTACCGCTGCAAAACCTGAACCAATGGTTAATGCTTCTCTAAAACTATTGCTAAAAGCTATAAAAAATATAGCCAACGATTGATTGGCTAAAATCAATAAAAGCAATCCTACCAAAACGGTTGGTTTACTTCCAAAAAAAGGAAAATCTTGCCAAACATACATGCTAAAAAGCATAATGATTCCAACGAATAAAAACCAAACAGTGTACGGTAGTACTTTTCCTAAAATAATTGCAGAAAGATTTCCATTGGTCACGCTTAATAATTTATTCCCTTTACTGTATTTTAAATCCGCTCCAAAAATATAAATGGTTGTTAACATTACAAATATTTGAAAAAACATAGCTAAAAAACCTGTATTCAAATAATACGAATAATTGGTATACGGATTCGACAAAACGTGATTGTTAGCCACAATTGGCTGATAATTCACCAACGCTTGTTGCATTGAAACACCTTGTTTTCGTTGTTTTTCAATAGTTATACCAGCTGAAATTGTACCAACTACTTTTCTAAATGCTTTATATTCTAACCCACCAGGTAATAATAAATTGCTGTTATACTGATTGATAATACTTACCTGTTTTCCACTTTTTAAATCTGCTTCAAAGTTCTGAGGAATGGTAATTACACCGTACACTTTTCCTAAACGTACCAATTCTTCTCCTTTTTGTTGATTTAAAGGAAAAAAATTGACAGAAATTTCAGGTGTAGCATCTAATTGTGAAATTACATTTCTTGAAACCGAAGAATGATCTAAATCAACTACGGCAACAGATAAATCACGTGCCACACCTTCACTTAAAAGCGTGTTGAAAAACAGTATAGAAACAAATGGTAGAATCACTGCAAAAACAAAGGTAGATTTGCTATTGAATAGCATTGCTATTTCTCGTTTTGCAATTCGTAAAAATGGTTTCATTTTACTCATTAAATTGAGAATAATCAATTAAAATACTCATTCCTGGTCTTAACTCAACTTCTTTTGAAACTGGAGCTGCTTTAATTTCAAAAGTTCTAACATCAAAATCACCCGTTGCTTTTGTGGCATTCCACGTTGCATATTCACCTAAAGCCGCAACATAATAAATTTTAAATTTCACTTTTTTATTATTCAAAGCCGGAATTGTGGCTTCAAAAACACCTTCTTTTTTAAAATTAGAAAGACTTGTTTCTTTTATGTTTAAAATAGCATAACTATTGGCTAAATCCACCAAATGAACCACTGGATAACCTGCTCCTATTAATTCACCTTCTTCAGGTAAAAAATTTAAAACTTCAGCATCAATTGGAGAAATAATATTTCGTTCATTTTTATAACCTTCCAATTCTGATAAAGCGCCATCAGCTTGTTTCACCAAAGCAGTTGCAGCTTCAATATCTTCATTCCTAGCACCTTTCATCGCCATTTGATACACGCTTAATGCCGCTTCTTGATCTTTTAAAGCCACCTCTTTTTTAGCAAATATTTCATCGCGTTGTTGTTCAGAAATTACACCATCTTTAAATAAATTTGCCATACGAGCATAGGTTTTTTTCATCACATTTGCCGCAGCAGTTGCTTTTTCATACACGCTTTTTGCCCCTCTAATTTCTTCTACTCTGGCACCATTTGTTGCTTTGTTTTTTTGTGCATTTGCTGCTTCTCTTAACGCTAAGGCTTGTTGTTCTTTTGCCATAATTTCAGGACTTAAAAGAGTTGCTAATAATTGTCCTTTTTGTACACTTTCACCTTCCTTTACTTCAAAAGAATTAATACGTGTAGGTATTTTTGCTGATAAATAAATTTCTTTAGCTTCTATTCTACCTTGTAAAATAACTGACTTTGGTTTTGAAATAAACCACACACCTGTTAGCACTAAAATTGCAAGAATTACAACGCTAATTAATGATTTTATAAATTTTGGATTTCTCATTTTTAGTTTAATTTTGATTTAAGAAAGATGCTGTTTTCCCTGTAAGTACCATTAACTCTCCGTAGGCTACATTGTACTCATACAAGGCTTTTATTTTATGTAATTTAATTTCTGATAATTTTAAAGTAGCGTCCACCACTTCTAAAGATGTTCCTGTGCCTTCTTCAAAAGCACGTGTTCGCATAAATTTTAATTTGTTTGCTAATACTTCATCTGCATTTAAACTTTCATATTGTTCCAGTTCCTTTTGCATAGTATTGTACAATTTTTCGGTATAGGTTGCTAAATTTAAACGTGCCTGCCTGTCAATTTCTTCTACTTGAGAAATTTTATATTTTGAAGCTTTTATTTTATGTTCTCTTTGAAAACCATTAAACAATTCCCATTCAACACCCACACCCACAAACCATTTGGTATCTACTAATGATAAATTTTCTTTTCCTAAAATATATTTTCCCATAACACCCACTTTTGGAAAATAATCACTGTTTTCAACTTGTACACCAACTTCTGCCAATTCGTGATTTTTTTCAATCATTTTTAGTTGTCTGTTTTCTGACAACATTTCATCTTGAAATTCTTTTAAAGGTTTTACAATTGATGGCTGCATAAAATTTGTTGATATTGTTAAATTTTTATTGAAACCAATTAAATTTTGAACTGCGGTTGTAGCTAAAGACACATCTTTTTTAGCACCTAACAATTCACGGTTTGCATTGGACAAAGCGACTTTTGCATTTAAGGTCTCAACTTCTGGAATCATTCCATTTTCAAAAAATTTAGTCGCTTGATTGTTATGTAATAAAATAACATCGTACACTTCTTGTCTCAATTGAGCAGCTTCATTGGCTAATTTCAACTTAAAAAAATAATTTATTAAATGAACAGTTAACTCATCCTCTTTAATTTGATGTTTGTTTTCCGCCAATTCTAATTTAATTCCTGAAGCTTTATTTGCAGCATTAATTTTTCCACCAGCAAAAATGGGCATAGAAATATCTGCAGAGGCAAAACCTAAGTTTTTTTCTTGTAAGGTAAAGTTCCAATCGCCTAAAACTGCTGCTGCATCTGGAATACTTAATAAACCACCAATCATATTTCGTTGCTCGTTTAAATCTACCGTAATATCTTCATCTAAATGTACATACGTACCCGAAACGCTTACGGTTGGCAAACGCAACCCTTTTGTAGCTTTATGTTCTTCTTCCATTGATTTTACTTCAAAACCTGACGCTTTTACATCTCCGTTTTTAGATAACATTAAATCGTGTGCTTGTTTTAACGTGAGTTCTTGGGCATTTGTAAAGGTTGTTAAAAGCCCTATAAACAAGAGTAATTTTAATTGTATACTACTCAATTTCATTGATTTAAAATTTATATTAATTTTCATTTATTTTAATATTTTTAAAATATTTTCAGTTAAACTTTCAATATCATCTTCCGTTACTAATTGTGCTCCAAATATTTCTTTTCGTTTGAAGTTTATAAAATCAACCGGATACACAAAAATGTGGTAATGCAAATGGTACAAAGAGATATCTTTTGAAATTTCACCAGATTTTACACCAATTTGTTTTACTTGTTCCATTAATAAAACACTCTTTTTTACAATTTCATGTGAAACCGTAAAATTGTCATTATGCAATAATTGGCAATAAAATTTTGAAGCTACAGGCTCATTTATAAAATAAACAATTCTATTTTGTATGAATGACGACAAAAAAGGCTGAATACTTGTTTGATTTAATGCCAATAAAAACTCCAATTCTTTATAAATAGCTGCTGCCTTATCAGAATATAATTCATTTATTAAATCTTGCTTACCTGAATAAGTTCGATATAAATAACCACCACTCACCTGCGCCTTTTTTGCAATCATTGCAATAGTCGTAGCTTCTATCCCGTTTTCAACAATGGTTTGCATAGTGGCTTCTTTTACTCTTGCTATTTTATCTTCATCAATTTTACGTGCCATAAGTATTCATTTAACAATGCAAAAGTATGAATAAACGTTCATTCATTAATAATTTTAATCAAAAAATTAATACTTCCAGTAAAAATCTTATTTTTACCAAATGGAATTAGCTTTAATATACGATCAGGAATTCAAAGGAATTGATTTCCAGTCCACACCACTTGAAAAGGCAGAATATGACAATTGTACTTTTATAAATTGTAATATTTCTTCTATAAACTTGTCGAATTGGGAATTTATAGAATGCTCATTTTATGATTGTAATTTAAGTTTATCAAGTCTCAAAAATACCAGTTTTAAAGAAGTAAAATTTGAAAAATGTAAACTTTTAGGTTTGAATTTTAGTGAGTGTAATCCTTTTCTATTAAATATGGCTTTTAAAGAAAGCAACCTAAATATGGCTTCTTTTTACAATTTAAAAATAGCAAAAACATCATTTATAAATTGTAATCTTACTGAAAGCGACTTTTCTGAATCTAATTTGGAGCAATCCAATTTTTTAAACTGCGATTTAAAAAACACCATTTTTAATAGAACTAATTTAACTAAAGTAGATTTTTCAACCTCAGTTAACTACGCTCTTGACCCTGAAAATAATGAGGTAAAACAAGCCAAATTTTCAAAAGATGGACTTGAAGGTTTATTAAAAAAACACCAAATAATTGTAGTCTAAAATTATACTTCTAACACTAATTCATCATAGGCTAAAAACACATTTTTAGGTAGTATTTTTTCTACTTCCGCATGAAAACCCATATGATGGCTTATATGTGTTAAATAGGTTTTTTGAGGTTGTAATTCCGCTATTAACTCCAAAGCTTCCTTTAAATTTAAGTGAGAATAATGTGGCTCTATCCTAATAGCACTTAAAATCAACACGTCTAAATTTTGAAGTTTTTCTTTTTCTTCACTTGCAATTGTTTTTACATCTGTTAAATAAGCTATATTATTAAATCGATATCCTACTATTTTTAAAGAACCGTGGTGTATTTCAATGGGTATTACTTTTAAATTTTTCAGATAAAAAAATTCTTTACTAACAATATTTTTATCAATACTTGGAGCGCCTGGATATTTATTTTCTTCAGTGAAAATATAATCGAAACGTCGCTCCAAACTATCCATAACACGCTGAATTGCGTACAAAGGCACACTCCCCAATTGAAAACTAAATGGCCTAATATCATCTAAACCAGCTGTATGGTCGGCGTGTTCGTGTGTGTATAAAATCCCATTAATTTTAGAAACATTGGCTCGTAACATTTGATATCTAAAATCTGGACCGCAATCTACAACATAGCAATAACTCTCCCACTCTATTAAAATAGAAACCCGTAATCTTTTATCTTTTTTATCCGTAGATAAACAAACAGGATGATTGCTACTTACTACTGGTATTCCTGTTGAAGTGCCTGTTCCTAAAAATGTTATTTTCAATGTATTTAATTTTATTGGTAAAAATACAATGATTATTTAATTCCAATTCCCTTCGTTCCACTTTTTATAAAAACTCAAAAATTAACGATTTTTAAATAATTGTTATTTATATACATATTTTATTAAAAGTAAATGAATAATGTATTTATTTGCCCTAAATATTAAACAATTCATTGCCTTCTGTTTTTTTTAAACTCAATATGAACCAATCATTTTATCAAAAAATCGCTGAACGCTTAGTACTATTTCCTTTTAGTTGTTTTTTTACACTTAAAAGAAATTACAAGAAGTAAAACGGCTTTTTTTGGCTAAATTTGGGGTTTGTATATTTTTTAACGTTACAGAGCATATAAATTAAATATTTCACAACCAAAATAAATAAACAATATATCTAAATGAAAATAGGCGTATTAAAAGAAACCCAAAAAGGGGAAAAACGTGTCTCTATTTCACCAAATATAGCAAAACAACTTATTGCAAGTGGTTTTGAAGTACTTGTTGAAGAAGAAGCGGGATTTGCTTCATCATACCAAAATTCTAATTATGAAGAGGCAGGTACACAAATTGTAAAAAGAGATGTTATTTTTAAAGAAGCAGACATCTTAATTAAAATCAATCCGTTTGATGCAGAAGATTTAGCATTGGTCAACAAATCTCAAGTTTTAATGAGTCAATTGTACCATAAATCTTCACCTGAATTATTAGAAGCTATTGCAAAAACTGGCGCTACTGCATTTTCAATGGATGCAATGCCACGTATTTCAAGAGCTCAGGATATGGATGTTTTAAGTTCGCAAAACAACTTAGCAGGTTACAAAGCTGTTATTTTAGGAGCGAATGAAATGACCCGAATTTTCCCATTAATGATGACGGCTGCTGGAACAATTACTCCTTCAAAAGTATTAATTTACGGAATTGGAGTTGCTGGTTTACAAGCTATTGCAACTGCAAAACGTTTAGGTGCTGTTGTTGAAGCTACCGATATTAGAACGGAAACAAAAGAGCAAGCAGAGTCTTTAGGAGCTAAATTTATTATGGTAGATAATACTGGTGAAGAATCTGAAGGTGGTTATGCTAAAGAAGCTTCGGATGATTATGCTCGCAGACAAAAAGAGGCTGTAAATAAATCGTTATTTCAAGCAGATTTAGTAATTACAACGGCTATGGTTCCTGGGCGTAAAGCTCCTGTACTTATTTCAACAGAGCAAGTAAGCCAAATGAAAAATGGTGCTGTTATTATTGATTTAGCTGCTGCTCAAGGTGGAAATTGCGAATCAAGTAAAATGAATGAAACTATTATTGAAAATGGGGTAAAAATTATTGGAACTACCATTGCTCCTGAAAGCGTTTCAACAAATGCAAGTGATTTATACGCTAAAAATATGTTGAATTTTATCAATCATTTAACTGAAAATAATGAATTTAAGTGGGATTTGGAAGAAGAAATTACCAAAGGAACACTAATTGTTCATAACGGAACTATTAAACAAAATTAAAGACTAGATTATGAACGGATTTATAGAATTTATAAGCGGTAATCTTCAATTATTTTATATCCTAATTTTAGCGATATTTATTGGAGTTGAATTAATTAAAAACGTACCATCTGTACTACATACACCTTTAATGTCTGGTGCAAATGCACTAAGTGGTGTTGTAATTGTAGGTGCTATTTTAGTAATGTTAGAGGCTGAAGGTGCTTTAGATTTAACGTTAGGATTTATAGCTGTTGTATTAGGAATAATTAATGTTATTGGCGGTTTTGCTGTTACTGACAGAATGTTACAAATGTTTAAAAAGAGAAAATAATGAGTATAACACTAAGTATCATATATTTAATTTCGACGGTAACATTTGTTATTGGTTTAAAATTATTAGGACATCCTGAAACAGCTAAAAAAGGAAATTTAATTTCTGGAGCAGGAATGCTATTGGCCATTTTTGGAACATTATTTTTACATGGCATTGAAAATGTACCAACTATCAATTATATTTTAATTGCCATAGCCTTATTAGTTGGAACAATTTTAGGGTGGTTTATCGCCATGAAAGTTGCCATGACAAAAATGCCCGAATTAGTATCGTTATTCAATGGTTTTGGGGGTGGTAGCGCACTTTTAATTGGATTGATTGAATTTACTAAAAACGTAGGTGTTGATGCTGAATTAAAATTAGATTCAGCAATTATAGCAACAAGTTTATCTGCTATTGTTATTGGTAGTATTACCTTAACAGGAAGTTTGGTTGCTTGGGCTAAATTAAATGGATCTATGAAAGATTTAAGATTACCTAAATACAATCTAATCAACAATATCTTATTTGTAGTATTAGTTGCGTTTTCAGCGTACATTGTTATGGTAAATACAGATAGCTTACTATTAGTTTACGTATTATTAGCGGCTTCCTTAGTTTACGGATATTTATTTGTAGCTCCAATTGGAGGTGCGGATATGCCGGTAGTAATTTCGTTATTAAACTCATTAACGGGTATTGCAGCAGCCATTACTGGTATTTTATACGATAATATGGTAATGCTTGTTGGTGGTATTTTAGTAGGTTCAGCAGGGTTTATTTTAACTTTTGTAATGTGTAACGCTATGAATCGTTCATTAACAAACGTTATTTTTGGAGCTTTTGGTGGTGGCGGAGATGCTGCTGTTGCTGGAGGAAATAAAGTTGGCGGAACAATTAAAAAAACAACCGCAAGTGATTCTGCAGTAATGATGAATTATGCTAATAAAGTTGTTATTGTTCCAGGATATGGTTTGGCGGTAGCACAAGCACAACACGTAATTCATGAATTAGAAGAATTATTAACTAAAAAAGGTGTTGATGTAAGTTATGCAATTCATCCTGTAGCTGGTCGTATGCCAGGTCATATGAACGTATTATTAGCTGAAAGTAATGTTGACTATGGAAAGTTAATTGAAATGGACAACATCAACCCTCAATTTGCGAATACAGATGTTGTATTGGTAGTTGGAGCAAATGATGTTGTGAATCCTGCAGCGCATAACGATCCTTCTAGTCCAATTTACGGAATGCCAATTTTAGATGTAGAAAATGCAAAACATATTATTGTAAACAAACGTAGTATGAATGCTGGTTACGCTGGTATTGAAAATGAATTATTCTACAACCAAAAAACATCAATGCTATTTGGTGATGCTAAAGATTCATTGACAAAACTAGTTGCAGAACTTAAAAATATGTAACAAATTTTTATAATTAAAATTCAAAAAAAGTTTATTGAAACTAGTTTCAATAAACTTTTTTTATGCAATTCAGTTACTAATCAATAATTGAAACTCCGTTTAAATCAGTTGTTAAAACATCACTCATATAGTCTAAAAATGGACGCATTGCTTTAAAACTGCTATTTAATTCTTCTATAAAATTAGGTGACAACACTTCTTCATCTGTAAATTTACGGGCAACAATAAATTGTTTTAAGTTGATTAAATCTAAATTTGGTTGTGTTTTATCAAAACCACGAGGCGCTGTTTTTAACGAATCTCCTTGAATTTTTCCAAAATGTTCTTTAAACGTTTTATCATTAATAATTGTTCTTATTTCAGAAGCATCCATTTCAAATTCTTTTCTAATTCGAAGTAAATCTTCTTTATTTGGATCCCAAAAACCACCTCCTAAAAAACTTTCACCTGGTTTAATTTGTAAATAATAACCACCACGCAATCTATTGGTTGCTCTTACAAAACCTCCATCAAAATGGGATTTATAAGGTGTTTTATCTTTGGAAAAACGCACATCTCGATAAATTCTGAATATTTTTAAACTCTCAATTTCATCGTGTTCTTTTATTTTTTCATGAAGTGAATCATAAAATTTTTTAATTGATTTTTGCTCTTTTTCAAAAGTAGGTTTGTTTTCAGTAAACCAATCTCGGTTATTGTTTGCTTTTAAATCTTTAAGAAAATCTAATGTTGTTTTAGAAATGGATGTCATAGTTTAAATTTTAAAATGTAAATATACAAAGACCTTGTTAATTAGAAATTATTTCTAAAAAAACAGCGTTTAAAGAAAATACACTGCAACTAACCAACAACAAAAAAGCGACTGAAATATTCAGTCGCTTTTTAAAATTATTACATATTTTTAATTATTTTCGAAATAAAGGATCTGTTCCAATAGTTCCAACTAAACGATCTAAATATTTTGGGTCAGTTGCATTATCTAGCAAGGCTTCTACTTCTTCCAACCTCTCTAATAAATTCATTTCATTAACTAATAATGCGTTATCTGAATTTGAAATAAAAGCATTTAAATAAGCAATTTGAGTTGTATAAAACACCACTTCTTTTTGTTGCTTTAACTGCAACCTTTCCTTGTACCAATCACTATTTACAATGTACTCTCTTTCAAAATAGCTTCTTAATTCTGGATTGCTAATTTCTTTACCTTCAAAATGTCCATAAGCCATAATGTGTAATAAAATTTTCAATGGAGGTATGGCTGCGTTTATACTTCCATCTTCAAAATAGCGTAAACCTACTTTTTGTTGTGCTTCAACAATATTATTTATTCCATCTACATAATCTTCCAAACCTTGTAATTCTGGCTTCAACATTGTTTCATTAAAAACAGCATCTGGCTCATCAAACAATCTATTCATACATCTAAAAGCAAATATTTTAGTTATTCTATACCCTAATCTACTTGCTAATACTTTTTGTCCATTATACTCAAAATCCTCAACTTTTTCTAATGAACCATTGGCTATTAACAATTTCGGATCACGATCTTCAGGTACCAAACGCGCCCAAATTTCAGGAATTAACAAACTAATATCATGGTCCACTTTATTATCACCACCTACATAACCAGCTGCTGTACTAAAAGCATTTGATTCCGTTAAAATATGCGACAATAACGCGTTATTTAAATCCGTTGTTGGTGTTAACATGTTAAAAGGTCCTTTTGTTAAAGCTCCCTCTGAACCTGCTCCTGTAGTTGAAGGAGATTTTCCTGTTAAACTACAAATAAAGTCCATAAACAATTCTGGAACTTCTTGATAATGTATTGGGTTGTAAACTGCCAAAGGTTTAATTCCCGCTTTTCTATCCGCTGGATTATTTCTTCTACCAGGTAAAACTGCATTTACCACATTAATTACTGGGTCTTCGGATTGTATTTTTCTGAATAAACGAACACCTATTTCACCAATATAACTCGCTTCCGTTTCATCTATAAACAAATTACGCTCTAAATATCGTGGGTTTGCTGTAGGTACTCCATTAACAATTCTTGTATGAGAAGGCAACACAAAATATTCTTCGTCATTTGGACTATTAACAATACTAATTATTAAGTCTTTAACAGGTTGCGTATATTTATCAAAATTAATCGTATCTTCAAATATTTCAATGGCATCTTTTTTCTTCAACAATTCATAATTTGTTAAAAATGTATTGTCAGAAACAATATCACGTTCTGCTCCTTCATCATACCCTCGTACAATAGCTTCATCAGGTCGTTGAAATAAATGCGACTCACAATTAACAAGTACTTTTAAACTTTTATTTGTAAATTCTGGATTTAAATCTTTAAATCTATTTCTTGGCAAAGTAATGGAAGCTGTAATGTCATCTTCTGTTTGAATTTTAGTACTTGCAGAAAAATCGGATCTTAATTTATTTAACATCCATTGTCCATTTTGGTTGAATCCAATTCGTACATAACTACCTACAACAGGCATACCGTTGTATTTTAAAATAGTACCTTTTTGACCGTTAATAACATCAACAGACATACTGTCTTTCCAGTTTAAAGCGGCATTATCTTGACGGTATAAACGTTTTACAAATAATACCAACGAACGAATGTGTACTGGTATTTTCTTTAAATACTCATTAAATTCATCACTATTTTTACTAGATGGCGTTAATAATTTTACCGCAGAACCTAAAGTTCTACCTGGGCTTAAAAATGAACGTGAAACAGGCAGCGTAGAATCATAATCTTTCCAACGAGTAGAGTAATTATAATTGATGACTTCATCTGCCTTTTTAAAATCTTCTTCAATATCTACAAGGTTGAATGTAATATAGGTAATAGCATTCAACATTGATTTTGAAATTTCTGACTTTCCACCACCAGAAACGGTACAAGGTTTATGACAAAATATTCCTTCTGGCTGTGTGTTTACAATTCTCCACAATGAAATTGCCTTGTGTTTTTCTAAATTAAATTTATTCCCCGTTGGGTGTACATACGTTTTATGAGGAGACAACAGTAATTTTTGTTCAATTCCATTATACGTCCAAGTAATACTATTTGTATTGGTGTTTATAAATGCATTTTCAGGAATATATACAACGTTCGAATATTTTTTATCTACGCCATAATTTCCTTCTTTCACTTCAATTCTATCGCCTAACAATTGTTTTACTTCTTCAAAAGTAAACTTGTTTTTAAATTTTTCAGAAAAAACAACGCCATCAACAATATCACCCATTACACCACGCGGGTACGCTATTGCACCACCAGCATGTTCTTCTTCTACCAACCCAAATAAATTGGCGGAATAACTAATTTGCGTTTTTATTTCTTTTTTTGAATACCCGAAATAATTATCAGAAATTATGGTAACAACCACACCTCTATCATCTCTACAAGTTACTTTAAATGCACCACCGTCATTATACAATTCGTTTTCATCTTTCCAACACATTTCGTCAAATCTTTGACGTTCTGTGGCATCGTTATAATGTGGTAATCCTACATCTTTCTTTTTTAATTTTCGCAATTGAGGTGCTAAAACAATACAACCTGTATGACCTGTCCAATGAATTGGATCCAAAGCAGCATCATTTAAAGCTAAATATGGATCGCCACCATTACCAAAAATAGACTCTACAAAGTCTAAATTGCTCACCAACGTACCTGGCGCAAAAAAGCGAACTTCCATACTTTTTTGGGCAATAACTCCCTTTACCTCAGGGCAGACTATTGGACGCAATAATAATGAAACTATTAATTTTGCTTTTTCATCTTGGTTTGAAGTAAATGGTAATACTTTTAAATCATCCGAAGGATTAAATGCTGCATGTAAAAAATGTGCAAAAACAATTTTTGGCACTTCTTTTTTATCTAAAGGAACTGGTAAATCCCCTTCAACAATATGAAATGTTCCTTTTGTAGTACGTTTATCGCTAATTGGATTGTGTAAAACCCCTTGTTTTATTCTATTCGAAACAATATCATCACTACTAAAAGTATGTCCGTTTGGTGGTAAACTCATTTCCCTAGCATGCCCTTTTTGCGTAAGTACCAATGTATTATTTGGTAATGCCATTGATTTATTGAATTTAACATCTTTCATATAATCATTAATGAAATGTTGAATTCTATCATCCGCAGGACAAAGATGATGTGATAATAATCGTGACTTTTCTCTAAAATTTTTAATTAATCCATTTGTAAGCGACTGAAATTTAGGATTACAAAATTTTTGAATTGATGAATCGCTATCTTTAAAAATAGGCTGTCCTAAAGCCGCTAATTGTAAATTTATGTACTGTACAGTATCTTTTCTATAATCTTTAATTTCTTTATTCATTTTTTAATTATTAATAAATAGTAGTTTTTGGTTTAATTTGGCTGTTGAAATTGAATAATACTATATTTCCATACCAATGTATAAAATTAACTAAAAGGAACCATATTTGTCTGATAAAAATCATTTAATACTATCTAAAATTTGTTTGAATCGTCTAAATTCTCATAAATATATAGTGAATTAACAATCAAACCGATTGCTTAGTATCAATATAATAGTATCATAACTTTTTAAAATAACATATAGTCATAAAAAAAGCCGAAATTTAAATTTCGGCTTTCAATATATTTTAGTGCTTTTTATCTTGAATAATTTGGTGCTTCTTTAGTAATAGTTACATCATGTGGGTGACTTTCACGAATACCTGAAGACGTAATTTTTACAAATTTAGCTTCTTTTTGTGCTTCAATACTTTTTGAACCACAATAACCCATACCCGCTCTTAAACCGCCGATAAATTGATGCATTGTTTCGTTTAACTCTCCTTTATAAGGCACACGACCAACAATTCCTTCTGGAACTAATTTTTTAATATCATCCTCTATATCCTGAAAATAACGATCTTTTGAACCTTGTTTCATAGCTTCAACAGAACCCATTCCTCTATATGATTTGAATTTTCTTCCTTCAAAAATAATAGTTTCACCAGGAGATTCCTTTGTTCCTGCCAATAATGAACCTAACATAACAGTATCTGCTCCTGCTGCAATTGCCTTTGGAATATCACCCGTGTAACGTATTCCTCCATCTGCAATAACTGGTACTCCTGATCCTTTAATTGCTTCAGCAACTTCTAAAATAGCTGATAATTGTGGATAACCAACTCCTGCAACCACACGAGTTGTACATATTGAACCTGGACCAATTCCAACTTTTACAGCATCTGCACCTGCTTCCACTAAATATTTAGCAGCTTCACCAGTCGCTATATTACCAACAATAACGTCGGTATTTGGAAATTTACTTTTTACTTCTTTCAACACATTTACCACACCTTTTGTATGTCCGTGAGCTGTATCAATAATTAATGCATCTACTCCTGCACTAATCAATGCTTCCGCACGTTCCACAGCATCACCAGTTACACCAATAGCAGCTGCAACACGTAAACGACCATATTGATCTTTGTTTGCGTTTGGATTTTCGCTTACTTTAATAATATCTCTAAATGTAATTAAGCCGACTAATTTATAGTCTTCATCAACAACAGGTAATTTTTCAATTTTATTTTGTTGAAGAATTAATTCTGCTTGTTTTAAGGAAGTTCCTTTTGCAACAGTCACTAAGTTTTCTGAAGTCATTACGTCTTCAATTTTACGTTTGTTATTGTTTTCAAAACGTAAATCTCTATTGGTTACAATTCCTATTAATACCCCTTTTGAATCTACCACAGGAATTCCACCAATACCATATTCATGCATTAAAGCTTTTGCTTCAAAAACTGTTTCTTCTTTCGTAATAGTAACTGGTTCTAAAATCATTCCAGATTCTGAACGTTTTACTTTACGTACTTCTGTAGCTTGTTGCTCAATAGTCATGTTTTTGTGCAATACGCCTATTCCGCCTTCACGAGCCATAGCAATTGCCATATCCGATTCGGTAACGGTATCCATTGCCGCCGAAACTATAGGAACATTTAAAGTAATATTTCTTGAAAATTTTGTTTGAATACTTACCTCGCGAGGAAGTACTTCTGAAAATGCTGGAATTAGTAAAACGTCATCGTAGGTTAATCCTTCGCCTACAATCTTTGAAGTGTATGAAATCATAATGCAATCAACTTAGTAATTAATTGCGTGCAAATTTACACTTTTTATTTAAAAATATAACAATTTATAAATTCTTTGAAAATAATATTTGATACAGTATTGATATTATGACTATTACAAATATAAAAGTCGTAAAAAACCCTAAAAAAACAATCCTGTATTTTAACTAAGTCACCCCACTACACAACAAATAAAATCGCCAAAGGTTAATATTAGCGAAAAAAATGATTAAAATATGAACTATTTATTGATTGAAATATCTCCATATAATCATCTTTAAAAAAAGATTATTTCTAAAAAAATTACTGAATTATCTTTTAAAAAATCTACAGTTTTCTATATGTTTTCAAAAATTTTTAAGGCTTCGTTATAAGCACTTTCAAAGCTCATAGCTTTTATATTTGTAGTACATTTTTGTTGTGTAAAATACGAAATTAATTTTTCAGAAGGCATATTTCCTGTCAATTCATCCTTCGCCATTGGGCAACCACCATATCCACGAATGGCTCCATCAAAACGTAAACAACCCGCTTTATAAGCAGCATCAACTTTCGGAAACCAATTTGTAGGTAATGTATGTAAATGTGCTCCAAATTCAATGGAAGGATACGCTGGAATTAAATTTGAAAATAAATATTGAATATCTTCTGGAGTTGAACTACCAATTGTGTCCGAAAGAGAAATAATTTGTACTCCCATTTTAGCCAACAATTCGGTATATTTTGAAACAATTTCAACATTCCAAGGATCTCCATACGGATTTCCAAAACCCATAGATAAATAGGCTACAACTTCTTTATTACTTTTCGTAGCTAAATTTAAAATTTTATCTAAAACAACGACAGATTCTTCAATTGTTTTTCCTGTATTTCGCATTTGAAAGTTTTCAGAAATTGAAAAAGGATACCCCAAATAGGTAATTTCTTCAAATTGAACAGCATCTTCTGCCCCACGAACATTCGCAACAATCGCTAATAATTTACTAATGGTTGTACTTAAATCTAATTTAGCCAAAACTTCAGCAGTGTCACGCATCTGCGGAATTGCTTTCGGCGAAACAAAACTTCCAAAGTCAATGGTATCATACCCAACTCGCAATAACGCATTTATAAATTGTGCTTTTGCTTGAGTAGGTATAAAATGCGACTTGATGCCTTGCATGGCATCACGAGGACATTCAATAAGTTTTACGGTGTTCATATACTACCAAAGATACAATTTCCTTTAAAAAAATAAGATAAAAAATGCGATACCAATAAATACAATTATTTGTAACCATTTTAGTGATGAATTAAACGAGGATTGAGATTTTAAATAAGTCGCCAACTGTCCAGATAATATTGAAACCACTGAAAAAATGACCAACGCTTGCAACATAAATAAACCGCCTAAAACATATAATTGCACCAACGTACTTTGTGCAGTACTGTATAAAAAACCTGGTAAAAAGGCTAAAAAGAATATTGTTACTTTTGGGTTTACTACATTCATTATAAAACCTTGTTTAAAAAGCTGCAAAAGTTCTTTTTTCTCTACCTTTTTTAAATTGATTTCAGCATCACTTTTATACGCTTTATAGGCTAAAAATACTAAATAGAACGCCCCAAATAATTTTAGCGTAAAAAACAGCGATTCCGACTGATTTATAATGGCTGAAACTCCAACAGCAACCAACGTTGTATGGACTAAAATTCCAGAAACCAAACCAAATGAAGTCGCTATTCCATATTTTTTACCATTTGAAATACTTTGAACCAACACATAAATAATGTCGGGTCCGGGCATTATGGTTAATAGCATAGATGCCCCAATAAATGATAAAAGAATATCGTAATTCACAATAAATTAATGAGAATTCATTTTTAAATACCGATCCACAAAGGCTTTTACCCCTTCTTCTATAGATGTTTGTGGCTTAAAATCTATATATTCAAATAAATTTTCAACATTAGCATACGTACTTTGCACATCACCAGGTTGCATTGGTTTAAACACTATTTTCCCTTTTTTATTCAGCGCTTTTTCAATAGCAGCAACATAATCCATTAAAGCAACAGGACTATTATTTCCAATATTGAACAGTTGGTACGATTTTGAACTTATAGATGAAGTCGGTTTTTTAGGATTAAATTTAGGATTGTTTTCTTTTGGAGGAAGCGGAATCAGCCTACGAATACTTTCGACAATATCAGCCACATACGTAAAATCACGACTCATATTTCCATTGTTAAAAACTTCAAATTCCTTATCTTCCACCATTGCTTTTGTAAAAAGATACAAGGCCATATCTGGTCGTCCCCACGGGCCATACACCGTAAAAAATCGTAAACCAGTACAAGGAATCTTAAATAAATTTGCATAGGAATGCGCCATCATTTCATTAGCTTTTTTACTAGCCGCATATATTGCCAACGGATGATCTGTACAATTATCCTCTTTAAACGGAATATCCTCACTTAAACCATAAACTGAACTTGATGATGCATAAATTAAATGCTCTACAGGATGCGCTCTACAACTTTCTAAAATATTTAAAAAACCTGTAATATTACTATCAATATATGAATGTGGATTTTCTAAAGAATAGCGAACTCCAGCTTGTGCTGCTAAATTAACAACGTAATCAAATTGCTGAGTTTTAAATAATTCTTTTATATTTTCTAAATCCGTTAAATCTAGTTTTATAAATAAAATATTATTAGTTCCTATCAATTTATTGTACTCAATTTCAGAAGTGTTAATTCCTAAATCATTCAAACGAGCCAACTTTAAATTCGGGTCGTAATAATCGTTTATTACATCCAATCCTACAATTTCAAAATTGTAATTCGCTAATAATTTGGCTAAGTGATAGCCAATAAAACCAGCCATTCCTGTAATTAATATTTTTTTCATATCTCTAATTCTACTTTCCACAAAAATAGAATTATTTATAGCAACACGTATTAATTAACGTAACTTTTTCAAAAATTATAACAATCAATTTAAATGTATTTCCATAAAAAACACTAATTTCTTAAATTAATGAATTCCTAAGCTGAAGAAAATTTAAATGAGACTCAAAATAATTAAGGTTAGATGATTTAAAACCACCTAACCCTAAAATTAAATTATTAACTATAAATTGAATCGCTACTATTACAAAAAGCTTTCTATCGCCAATTCATAACTTTGCAAGCCAAAACCAGCAATTACACCTTTAGCAACCGGAGCAATGTAGGATACATGACGAAAATCTTCCCGCGAATGTACATTGGAAATGTGCACTTCAATAACTGGTGTCGTAATTCCTTTAATAGCATCACCAATAGCCACGGAAGTATGTGTATAAGCACCTGCATTTAAAACAACACCATCAAAACTAAAACCTACTTCATGCAATTTATTAATAAGTTCACCTTCAATATTGCTCTGAAAATAGTCTAATTCGACATTAATATATTTCTTTTTCAACGTTTTATAAAATTCTTCAAAAGTTAAACTTCCATAAATTTCAGGTTCACGTTTTCCTAATAAATTTAAATTAGGACCATTAATAATGCAAATTTTCATAAATAACTGGGTGTTTTTAAATCTTTTCTTTGAAGTTCAAATGTATAAAAATAAATAGTTATAACTCTCTATAAATCGCTATAATCAAATGAATATACAATCCCCAACTGAATTGCATTTAATTTTTTATAATCATTATAACTAAAATCTATAAATTTTGAAACACCTAAAGAATATCTGGCATCTATCAATAATTTTGGAGATACTTTTAGCTGAATTCCTGTATCAACCGCTAAAATAAATTTTTTATAAATAGAACTTCTAGTATCTGTATTTGAAATTGAAAGTAAAAATTGTGATTCAGGACCTGCGTACACTCCTAAAAAGTCTGTTACATTATATTTAACAAATACTGGAATATGTAATAATCCTAAACGGTCGTTTAATTCAAATTCTGTAGAAGAATATACGACTTCTGTCAGGATAGAAACTTTTTCACTTCTATTAAATGCTAGAAAACCACCAATGTAAAATCCATTCCGACTATTAGAATCCGATTCATCATTTAAAACCGTTTTTACAGTACCTAAATGTGTTCCCGCTTTAAACCCAAACGTGGTAGTTGGTAAAAAATAGTTAGAATCTTGTGCTTTCACCATTGAAAAAATGAAACAAAAAAGAGTTAAAACAAGCCATTTATTTTTCATACGTATTAAATTTTTAAAGAAATCGAAGATACTTATTTCTTCCTGAAAACAGGTGATTTTATTAGTATATTTACCACATGAAATGGAATACAGCTTTAAAAGATTATCAATTTTATTTAAAAATAGAAAAAGGATTGGCTAAAAACTCCATTGAAAGTTATTCAAGGGATGTAAAAAAATTAATTGGCTATTTAGAACTGAATGACATGCCTATTTCTCCTATTTCTATTGAAAAAAAGGAAATTCAAGAGTTTATTTATACAGCTGCAAAAAGCATCAATCCACGATCACAATCCCGACTTATTTCTGGTTTGCGCAACTTTTTTGATTATTTAGTTTTTGAAGATTATCGAAAAAATAATCCTATGCAACTTATAGAATCTCCAAAAACTGGTCGAAAATTACCTGATACTTTATCCTTAGAAGATATTGATAAAATTATCAATGAAATTGATTTAAGCGAGCCACAAGGTGAACGCAACAGAACAATTTTAGAAACATTGTATAGTTGTGGATTGCGAGTTTCTGAACTTACTGAATTAAAAATTTCTAATTTATTTTTTGATGAAGGCTTCATTCAAGTCATAGGAAAAGGAAATAAACAACGCTTTGTGCCTATAAATACTTCAACTATAAAATATATTCAAATTTATTTGAATGAAATTAGAAGTCATATTTCGATTCAAAAAGGATTTGAAGATTTCGTTTTTTTAAACAGACGCGGCAAAAATTTAACACGGGTAATGATTTTTACAATTATTAAAAATTTAGCAGAAAAAGCAGGAATTCACAAAAATATTAGTCCACATACCTTTCGCCATTCATTTGCGACACATTTATTAGAGCGTGGAGCCGATTTAAGGGCTATTCAACAAATGTTAGGGCACGAAAGCATAACAACTACAGAAATTTATATGCACTTAGATAAAAGCTTTTTAAAGCAAGTTGTAAATACTTTTCATCCTCGTAAAAGATAAAAAAAAATCTCACCGAAGTGAGATTTTTTACATTTAATATATTTTTACTTTGAATTTGCTATTTAGCAATATTTACAGCACGTGTTTCTCTAATTACAGTTACACGAACTTGACCTGGATAGGTCATATCATTTTGAATTTTTTGTGAAATACTGAAAGAAAGTTCACCCGCTTTTGCATCGCTAATTTTTTCACTTTCAACAATTACTCTTAATTCTCTACCTGCTTGTATAGCATATGCTTTTTGAACTCCATTAAATCCGAATGCAATGTCTTCTAAATCTTTTAAACGTTGAATATACGAATCCAATATTTGACGACGTGCTCCTGGGCGTGCTCCTGAAATAGCATCACAAACTTGTACAATTGGCGCAATTAACGATTTCATTTCAATTTCATCGTGGTGAGCTCCAATGGCATTACAAATTTCTGGGTTTTCATTATATTTTTCAGCCCATTGCATACCTAACAATGCGTGTGGTAATTCACTTTCAGTTTCTGGTACTTTACCAATATCATGTAATAAACCAGCACGTTTTGCCATTTTAGCATTCAACCCTAATTCCGCAGCCATAATACCACAAAGATTTGCTACTTCGCGCGAGTGTTGCAATAAATTTTGTCCATAAGATGAGCGGTATTTCATACGCCCAATTGTTTTAATTAATTCAGGGTGTAAACCATGAATTCCTAAATCAATAACGGTACGTTTCCCAATTTCAATAATTTCTTGTTGAATTTGTTTTTCAGTTTTCTTCACTACTTCTTCAATACGAGCAGGGTGAATACGACCATCTGTAACTAAGTTATGCAGCGCTAAACGAGCAATTTCTCGTCTTACAGGATCAAAACATGATAAAATAATTGCTTCTGGCGTATCATCTACAATAATTTCAACACCAGTTTCAGCTTCTAATGCACGAATATTTCGTCCTTCTCTACCAATAATTCTACCTTTAACATCATCCGACTCTATATTGAAAACAGACACACAGTTTTCTACAGTTTGTTCTACTCCAACACGTTGAATAGTATTTAAAATAACTTTACGAGCTTCTTGTTGCGCTGTTAATTTTGATTCTTCAATGGTTTCCTGAATGAAAGCCATTGCGTCTGATTTTGCTTGTTCTCTTAACGAAGTCACTAATTCTTTTTTAGCATCATCTGCAGACAAACCTGAAATAACTTCTAAATTTTCAACTTGTTTACGGTGTAACTTATCGATCTCCTCAGTTCTGCGCTCTAAATATTCAAGTTTCCCATCATAATCAAGAATTTTAGCATCTATTTCATTATTTATTTTTTTACTTTTATCCAGTTCTTGAGATATCATTGATTCTTTATCTCTTGTTCTTTTTTCAGCATCGGCAATTTTTTTATCACGTCCAATAATAACTTTTTCGTGTTCCGATTTTAATTCAATAAACTTTTCTTTTGCTTGTAAAATTTTATCTTTTTTGATAGCCTCAGCTTCAATTTTAGCTTCTTTTATAATCGTTAAAGCTTCTTTTTTTGTATTTTTAATAATTTTCGTAGCATTCGATTTCTCTAGAATTTTTGCAATAATGTATCCTATTCCTAATCCTATAACGATACCAATTATAATCGGTATTAAATTTCCTTCCATATGTTAAGTGTATATATAAAAAAACCTACATTAGTAGTGTTTTGCAAACTCCTTATAAACAAGTTTAGGACTAACAAATTGATCAAGGATCCGCTCGGAGACGGCTTGCTTTTACAACTTAGACTCATCCTTTATAAAGATCTAGTGTTGAGTTTGACAAATATAACTAATGTAGGCAGTACTATTAATTAATAATTTTAAAGAACTTATTTTGCTAAGTGAATATCTAACAATTCACTCAATTTATTTAATTTTCCTGACACTTCTGCAATATCTTCATCTCTCGAAATTGCGTTTATTTCAACAAGTGATGCAAATTGTAAAGCACACATTGCTAATACATCTTGTTTATCACTTACAGAGTAATTCTTTTCAAATTTGGTAACCAAATCATTGATTTTTTTTGCTGCTTTACGCATTCCCTCTTCCTCTCTTTCATTATTCACTTTTATAGGATATACGCGCCCTGCAATGGTTACTTTTATTTTTAAAGGTTCTTCCATATATTAAAAGATCTTATTCACTCAATTGCACTATACAAGCATCAATTTCACGAATTAAAGCATTTATTTTGAGTTTTGTTTCTCTTGTATCTTCTTTACTGCCCTCAATAGTTTTCGCAATTTTTAATAACTGATATTGTTTTTCAATTTCACTATTAATTTGCTTTTCTTTAGTAATTTGAGTCTCTAAAGTCGTTATTTTCTTGTACAAAAGCTCATTTTCTTCTTTTAAAAAATCATAATTTTCTAAAAGCATTTTAAGCTTATCTTCAACTATATTAACAACTTGTGTTATATTACTCATTTGCTAAAGCATCAAAACTATTAATTACAAAGTTAGTATTAGTCTACCAATATTACAACTGTTTTTTATCATTTTATGAAATTCTATTAAATAATTTTATAAATGCTTGAGTATTCAATAGTAACATTTATATATTTTATTAATTTAGCCCAAAATCTTTATCTGTGAAAAAAGCGCTATTTATTTTTATATTTTTGAATTCAGTCATTTCATTTTCTCAAGGAACAAGTTCTACAAACAACTCTTTTCCAGTGAATTATTTTGAAAACCCTATGGATATTCCATTGATTTTATCGGGAACATTTGCTGAATTAAGGCCCAATCATTTTCATTCAGGAATTGATATTAAAACAAACCAACGCGAAGGAATTGAAGTGTTTGCGAGTGCAGAAGGCTATGTTTCTCGTATAAAAATTTCGCATTGGGGATTTGGAAAAGCCATTTACATTACACACCCTAATGGATACACTACTGTTTATGGACATTTACAAAAATTAAGTGACCGTCTTGAAAATTTCATAAAAAAAGAACACTATAAAAATGAAAGTTTTGAAGTAGAAGTTTTCCCAACTGCCACTGAATTGCCAGTTTCAAAAAAAGAATTGATTGCTTATAGTGGAAGAACTGGTGGTTTTATGCCGCCACATCTTCATTTTGAAATTAGGGATACCAAAACCGAAGAAACTATTAACCCAATGTATTTTGGATTGAATTTTAGTGATACTACCAAACCAAAATTCAACACCTTAGTTGGCTATTCTTTAGATGAAAATTCACAAATAAATAAGGTGAATAGTCCCGTTCAATTAACGCTTACAAAAGCTTCAAATGGAGATTTGGTTGCAAATAGCATCAATGCTTATGGAAAAATAGGATTTGGAATTAATGCATACGACCAATTAAATGCGGCTCCCAATCAAAATGGTTTATACAGTTTAAAAGTTTTGGTTAACGGAAAGCAAGTACATGAATTTAAAGCTTCACAATTTGCATTTAGTGAAAGTAAATTGATTAATTTATTAATTGATTTTGAACGTTTTAAAAGGATAGGTCAACGTATTCAAAAATGTTATAACGAACCCGCAAACACTTTAAGTTTAACAAAAAACGCCGTAAATAACGGAATTATTACCATTGAAGATGGCTTGAATTATACAATTGAAATTATTGCAAGTGATTTCAAAAATAATGAACAAAAAATCAGCATTCCTATTAAAGGGAAGAAGGATGTGATTACAGGCGTTAAAGAAGACGTAAAAACACCGTATTTTGTAAAAGCTAAGGAAGTTAATGAGTTTTCTTTAAGAAACGCCAAAGTTTCCTTTCCTGCTAATACATTTTACGCTGATTTATATTTGAAGTTTGAAGTTGACGATACTTCAGCAACCGTACATAATACTACTACTATTCCTATAAATGGATATTACACCTTAACATTTGATGTTTCTAAATATTCTGAAGAAGAAAAAAATCAATTGTACATTGCTTCCATTTCTGGAACAAAATCCAATTATGAAACCACCTATAAAAAAGGAAATTCGTTTTACACTTCAACTAAAAATTTAGGAAAATTCACGCTGCTGTCGGACACTAAAAAACCAAGTATTTCGTTGGTTAATTTTAAAGATGAACAATGGATTACAAGTCTTTCTTCATTAAAAGTAAAAATTAGTGATGTTGGCTCAGGTATAAAATCATACAGAGCAGAAATTGACGGAAAATGGATTTTAATGGAATATGACGTTATAAACAGCACATTAACATACGATTTAAGGGATGCCAATTATACCGAAGCAAAACACGTTTTAAAAATGGTAGTAATTGATAGTGTAGGAAATTTAAGCACTTTGGAATCCACTTTCTTTAGAAAATAATTGATAGATGATTAAACAACTTATAAGTATATTTATTTTTGTTAATTCCGTAGTTGGATTTGCACAAAGTAGCACAATTCAAGGATTTATAAAGAACAATAATAAGCAACCTATTGAAGGGGTTTCTATTATTTATAAAGCGAATGGAACTACAAGTAATTCAGATGGATTTTATAGTTTAAAAATTTCTTCTACTGAAGACGTAAACTTAATTTTTAGTCATATTTCATTTGAAACACTTCAAAAAAGAATAAAATTTACACCTAATAAAACCATCAACTTCTCTCCTATTCTTCAATACAAAGTGGAAAGTATGTCGGAAATTATAGTGAAGGATGCAAAAAATGAAGCACAAGGAATTCTGAAAATAAATGCCCAAAATGCCACCAAAATACCTGGTGCAAACCAAGGTGTTGAAACGTTGTTAATGACGCTGCCTGGTGTTAGCAATAATAATGAGTTAAGTACACAATACAATGTGCGTGGTGGAAATTTTGATGAAAACTTAGTATATGTAAATGGAATTGAAGTGTACCGACCATTTTTAGTACGTTCAGGACAACAAGAAGGATTGAGTTTTGTAAACCCTAATTTAGTGCAAGATATTAGTTTTTCGGCTGGTGGATTTCAAGCAAAATATGGCGATAAATTAGCCTCCGTTTTAGACATTACTTATAAAACACCCAAAGAATTTGCGGCGAGTACAAATGCAAGTCTACTTGGTGGAAATATTAGTGTTGAAGGCACTTTGTTTAAAGATAAATTATCAGCTTTATTAGGAGTTCGCTATCGAAATAACAGTCTTTTTATTAATAGTAAAGACATTGAAACCAATGCAAATCCAAATTTTACGGATGTTCAAACGTTGCTTTCTTATGAAGTAAATTCAAAATTAAGCATTGATTTTTTAGGGAACTTTTCATTAAATAATTACAACTATACTCCAAAAACTCGTAGAACAAAATTTGGTTCTATAGCCAATCCACAGGAATTGACCGTTTACTATGAAGGACAAGAAAAAGATCAATTTAAAACAGCATTTGGAGCGTTTAAATTCAATTATAAAGCCACCGAAAACTTAAATATTCACCTAATTACATCAACCTACCAAACTACGGAACAAGAACATTACGATATTTTGGCTCAGTATAATTTAACTGATGTAAATAACGATTTAGGTGGTGGTAGTTATGGCGAAACAGAATTTTCTGAAGGAATTGGCACACAATTAAACCACGCACGTAATAATTTAGATGCGCTTATTGGAAATATTGAATTCAAAGGAAACTTCAAAAAAGATAATGCACAACTGGATTTTGGATTAAAATACCAATATGAAGATATTCGCGATCGATTGATAGAATGGGAAATGATTGATTCTGTAGGGTTTAGCGTTCGCCCACCGTTAACTTTTTCAAACAATCAGCCTTACGAACCTTTTACAGGCGATTTAGTGGCTTACCAAAATATAAATGCTGCAAATAATGTAACAATCGACCGATTGGTTTGGTTTGCGCAATACAGTAAAAAAGCCTACTGGAATAACCATAAAATATGGTATAATTTAGGAGTGCGTTCCCATAATTGGAATGTTCACGGAGCAGACATCACCACTTCAAATAAAATTATTTACAGTGTAAGAGGTCAGTTTTCTATAAAACCAGATTGGGAAAAAGACATGCTTTTTAGAGTTTCTGCAGGAACGTACAACCAACCTCCTTTTTATAAAGAATTACGTAACAGTGACGGAAATGTAGTGCCAGATGTTGATACCCAAAAATCTGTTCAAGTGGTTTTAGGAAACGATTATAGTTTTGAAATGTGGGACCGGCCTTTTAAATTGGTTTCAGAAATTTATTATAAAAACCTTACAAATGTTAATAGATATACGGTAGACAATGTAAAAGTACGCTATGAAGCTGATAATAATGCAAAAGGATACGCTACTGGTTTGGATATTCGTTTAAATGGAGAATTTGTACCTGGTACGGAAAGCTGGGTTAGTTTAGGTTTATTAAAAACCGAAGAAAACTATAATGATTTAGGCTATATTGCCAGACCAACCGACCAACGTTTTAAATTTGGAATGTTATTTCAGGATTATGTGCCTAATATTCCGAATATTCGGATGTATTTAAACTTGGTTTTTAATTCTGGTCTTCCTGGTGGTTCTCCTTCGTATTCAGATCCTTACAACTATCAACGGAGGTTGAATTCCTACAAAAGAGCGGATATTGGTATTTCTTATGTATTTACCGATGCAAAAAATATAAAAACAGAAGGTTGGTTGAAAAGCTTTAAAGAATTAGCGATTGGTGTTGAAATCTTCAATATGTTTGACGTAACAAATTCTATTACAAACACTTGGGTACGTGATGTATATTCCAAACAGTTTTATGGAATTCCAAATTATATGACACCACGTGTTTTTAATGTAAAAATGGATATGAAGTTTTAGTTTCTATTCCTGTTTTATTCAACAGGAACACGAGCTTTCACATAGTTTATATCCATTTTTCTTTTATCAACTGAAATTAGTATTGGATCCTTGCGTTCTCGCTTGTACACTACATATTTAAACGTTTTCACTTCTTTAATTGCCACTACTTTAACATCAACATCTATACTGCTAATTTTATTATCATTGGCAAGTCCTATATAAAATGTTCCTGAAGTTTTACTATTATTTTTTCCATAGGCAGCAATACCGTTTCCTTTATCAAATTGAGAATATGACTGACCTTTCATAAATTTTTCTGCATTTTCTAAATCCGACAAAAATGTATAATAAACATCTTCTCCCTTTTTAGGAATAAGCATTTCGGTTACGGCTCCCATTGCAAACCCGGCAAGTGGAGTTGCATAAAACGACGTGACTTCCTTCACTAATTTTGAAATTATTTTGGTATTATCTAAATAAGCTTTCTGTCCTTCTTCACCAACACCAATCCAATATGCCCAACCAATTATTTTTTCTTCCTTTAAATCGGTTATGCTATTTTTAGGTAATTCAACCTTCATAAATACTTTGTTATTATTTACATTATAATTGGAGTGCACACGTTGGTTTTTATTGAACAGAATTTCCTCGAAATTTTCAGTTTTCGATAATTCTTTCACTTTTTCGTTCAATGAAACTACGTTATACCCAACAATACTATCTGCTTTGTAGGATGAATAAATAGTATCTCCAACAGTTCCCCATTTCCAATTGGTGTTAAACTTTTGTGTAGTTTCATTGAAAGGAATACGATCAATTTTAATTCTGCATACCTTTTTTATAAGTGAAGAATTATAAAATCTAAACTTATAGAGCCCTTTATTTTTAATTTGAATTTTCTTATTTGTTAATCTTTCTAATTTATATTCTGAAAATATTTTTGTGTTTGGCAGCTCATAAACTTCTATTTCTTTCAGATTTCCACCTTGAATCATTTCTATATTGAACACAACAATATCGCCTTTTGCAAAACTAAAATAAAGTTCTTCCGTCTCATTGTTATTTAATGAAATGACAGATTCCGTGACCAAAATTGGATCATTCAATGAAAATACCTGCTGAGAAATCAACAACAAGAAACCAATTACTATTTTTTTTATCATAAAATATAAATGCTTAAAAAGCTATTAAAGACTAACTATCTAAAATTTGAGCAGCATGCTCCTTTGTTTTTACTTTTGAAATAACATCTTCAATAATTCCATTTTCATCAATAACAAAAGTAGCTCTGTGAATTCCATCATACTCACGACCCATAAATTTTTTAGGTCCCCAAACACCAAAAGCTTCAATTACCTTTTTATCTTCATCGGCTAACAACGGAAAAGGCAACTCATTTTTATCAATAAAATTTTGTTGTCTTTTTGCAGAATCCGCACTTACACCTAAAACCTCGTAACCTTTCGCTAAAAATGTGTGGTAGTTATCACGCAAATTACATGCTTCCATAGTACAACCAGGCGTACTTGCCTTTGGGTAAAAAAACAATACTAGTTTTTTTCCTTTATAATCACTTAATTTTATGGTGTTTCCTTGTTGATCTAAGGCTTCAAAATTTGGCGAAGCATCTCCTATTTTTAGTGTTGTCATAATTTTTTCTTTATTTTTGAATGTCCAAAGTTAAAGAGTTATATTCAAAAAAGATTAAAATAAATAGAATAACAGTACTTTCTTTTAAAGTTTTTAACTTTACAACTTTATATTTAAAATATGACCAAACACGAAAAAGTACAATTTGTAATAAACACCTTGGAAGAATTGTACCCAGAAGTACCAATTCCTTTAGACCATAAAGATCCATACACTTTACTTATTGCTGTGCTAATGTCCGCACAAAGTACCGATATTGGCGTTAATAAAATTACACCCAAATTATTTGCAAAGGCAGATAATCCGTATGATATGATCAAACTTTCGGTGGAAGAAATCCGAGAAATTATCAAGCCTGTTGGCTTGTCTCCTATGAAATCGAAAGGAATTCATGGACTTTCAAAAATTCTTATTGAAAAGCATCACGGAGAAGTTCCCAAAAGTTTTGAAGCTTTAGAAGAATTACCTGCTGTTGGACACAAAACCGCCAGTGTAGTTATGAGTCAAGCTTTTGGAGTGCCTGCGTTTCCTGTAGATACCCATATTCATCGATTAATGTATCGTTGGAATTTAACAAATGGTAAAAACGTAACACAAACCGAAAAAGATGCCAAAAGGTTGTTTCCAAAAGAATTATGGAATAAATTACATCTTCAAATTATATTTTATGGGCGCGAATATTCACCTGCAAGAAGTTGGGATATTGAAAAAGATATTATCACTAAAACTATCGGCAGAAAATCTGTTTTAAACTCAAAATAATACAATATGGCAAAAGCAGGAAGTGCAAAAAATACCAAAAACAAAGCGTTGCATAGTAAATTAATGAAGCAAAAAAAGAATAAATTAAAGTCTGAAAAATTAACAACTCAGCAAAAATTAAAAGCGATTATTAAAAAATCGCAAGAGTAATTTTTGAAGAATAATTTTTGTAAATTTGTAATACTAATTTAAAATATAAGGTCATGTCAAAAGGAATGGACTCTAAAAAAAGTGTTAAAAAAGAACCTCTAAAAACTGCAAAAGAGAAAAAGGCAGAAAAAAGAGAAAAAAAATCGAAATAATTTTAGAACCTATACATCCTCGTTACAAGTAGCGAGGATTTTTTTTGAAATAATATCAATACTCAAAATAAAAGAGTATATTGCTCAATATTTTAGCATCATAAGTTATCAATATTAGCACTATGAATTATTTACCTTCCAACATACGCCATTTAAGGAGTTTAAAAGGAGTAACACAAGAGCAATTTGCTCAAAAATTAAACGTTTCTCGCTCAAGAATTAGTTCTTATGAAGAAAACAGAGCGATACCTCCTATCGATTTTTTAATTGAAATCTCTAACTTCTTTAAAATTAGCTTAGATATTTTAATAAAAAACGATTTATCAAAAGTAAAAGATGAATCGTTTATAAACATTGGCAAAGATCGTGTTTTATTTCCGATTACTATTAATGAAGCGGATGAAGAATTGATAGAAATTGTTCCTCAAGAAGCTTCTGCTGGCTATTTAAGAGGCTATACCGATCCTGAATATATTGAGCATTTAAACAAAATTAAACTACCTTTTTTACCAACTGGCACACACCGAGCATTTCCTATTAAAGGAGATTCTATGTTGCCTGTAAAAAGCGGATCGTACATTGTAGCTCGTTATATTGAAGATCTTCAATATATAAAAAGTGGAAAAACCTACATCATTATAACATTAAATGATGGTATTGTGTACAAACGTGTTTTTGATAAAATTGATGAGCATAATATGTTATTGTTATCATCCGACAATAAAAAATACGATCCATACTATGTTCCTGTTTCTGAAATTTTAGAACTTTGGGAATTTACCTGTTGTATAAATACGCAAGAATATGACGAACACGAATTAAAAATTAGTAGTATTGCAACTATGCTAAATCAGTTAGGTGTTGAATTAAAGGCTTTAGAAAAATCCATAAACTAAGTAAATGTACTCCATAGTCGACATAGAAACCACTGGGCAAAGTTCAAAAATAACCGAAATATCCATTTTTATTTTTGATGGGAAAAAAGTTGTAGATGAATACACAACACTTGTAAATCCAGAGGCTTTAATACCTCCTTTTATAACTAATTTAACGGGTATTAACAACCAAATGGTAGCAAATGCTCCTAAATTTTATGAAATCGCCCAAAAAATAGAAGAAATTACAAAAGACACTATTTTTGTAGCGCATAATGTGAATTTTGACTACAATATTATTCAGCAAGAATTTAAAGATTTAGGCTTTGACTTTAAAAGAAAAAAACTGTGTACCGTTCGGTTATCTCGCAAATTAATTCCTGGGTTGAATTCTTATAGCTTAGGCTCCTTATGCACTTCCCAAAATATAGAAATTAAAGATCGGCATAGAGCGAAAGGCGATGCTGAAGCGACTACTATTCTATTTGAAAAATTAATAAATTTAGATAAAAACGGAAATGTATTTAATTCCTTTTTAAATCCAAAATCAGGTCAATCAACCATACCACCATTGCTTCCCAAAAAGGTATTGGACGCCATACCAACTAGCACAGGTGTGTATTATTTCCAAAATGAAAAAGATGAAATTATTTATGTTGGAAAAGCAAATAATATAAAACAACGCGTTTTAAGTCATTTTTACGACAAGGCTAAAAAGGAAGTTACCATGTGTCTTGAAACTTCAAACATAACGTATGAAGAGACTGGAAATGAACTACTTGCTCTACTACTTGAATCTTCAGAAATAAAAAGACTATATCCTAAATTTAATAGAGCACAACGCCGATCTTCGGAAACTATTGGGTTATTTAGTTATGAGGATAGAAATGGAATTTTACATTTAGCTTTTAATAAATTAAAACTGATACATACGCCAATTAAAAAGTTTTATAATGAAACCGAATGTCGTTTGTTTGTTGAAAAATTATGTGACGAATTTGAACTATGTCCTAAATATTGTCATTTACAAACTAATATAAGTACTTGTTTTCATTATCAAATTAAAAAATGCAATGGTATTTGTTCTGAAAAGGAAGACATTAAAACCTATAATAACCGAGTAAAAGAAGCCATTCAATCTATTGAATTTGAATCTAAAAACTTCGCTATTATTGAAAAAGGAAGAACAAACGAAGAAAATGCCGCTGTGGTTGTACTCAACGGAATTTATAAAGGTTTTGGGTATTTCAATAAAAAAGAAAAATTGAAAACTTCAGGCGATTATTTAAAAACAATTAAGAGTCAAAAGGATAATAGCGACGTCAACCGAATTTTAAATTCATATTTAAAAAATAAATCTATTGAATTGGTTAAGCTAAAAAACACACCCATTGAAACTGATTTATTCTCTTTTTTACCATTATAAAACAGTTACACAGTGAAAATTACAGCAATTAATCAGTTCTATATTTATAGTTTTTAACAGTATTCATAATACTTAATTTAGAATAAAAAAAATAGTCATATTTATTTTAAATGCTTTAATTTACTGTAACTTTACATAACTTTTTCTTATCTTAAGTAAGAAATTAACACACAAATTATAAAAATACACCTCATTATTTTATGAAGAAAATTGAAAATGTAGAATTAGCTTTTTTAACTCAAACCGATTACCAAGAATTAAAAAAGGCTATGATTGAATCTTATACAACAATGCCAGATTCGTATTGGAAAGAGCATCAAATTGATGCACTTATCAAAAGGTTTCCAGATGGTCAAGTTGTTATAAAAGTAAATAATGAAATTGCTGGTTGCGCACTATCAATTATTGTAGATTATAGTAAAATTACAAAACACCATACATATCAAGATATTACAGGAGATTATTCCTTTAAGACGCATACGGATAAAGGTGATATGCTATATGGAATTGATGTATTTATAAAGCCTGAATTTAGAGGTTTGCGTTTAGGTAGACGTTTATATGACTATAGAAAAGATTTATGTGAGCGTTTAAATTTAAAAGGGGTTGCTTTTGGTGGTAGAATTCCAAATTACCATAAGTATGCCGATCAAATGTCTCCAAAAGAATATATTGACAAGGTTCGTAAAAAAGAAATACACGATCCTGTTTTTAATTTTCAAATATCAAATGACTTTCACCCTGCTAAAATTTTAAAAAACTACTTAGCGGGTGATGAAGCATCTAACGATTATGCCGTACTATTAGAATGGGATAATATTTACTATGAAGAAGAAGTAAGTTCCGCTACCACTCAGAAAAAAATTATACGTCTTGGACTTATTCAATGGCAAATGCGTTCCTATAAAAATTTAGAAGAACTACTACAGCAGGCTGAATTTTTTATTGATTCGGTTTCTGGCTACAGATCTGATTTTGCTTTGTTTCCTGAGTTTTTTAACGCTCCTTTAATGGCAGAAAACAACCATCTAACAGAAGCTGAAGCGATACGAGAATTAGCAAAACATACAGAACCGATTGTTCAAAAGTTTTCAAAATTTGCTATTTCATACAATATAAATATTATAACAGGTAGTATGCCTGAATTTATTGATGGAAAATTGTACAATGCAGGGTATTTATGCAAAAGGGATGGTACTGTTGAACGGTATATAAAACTACATATTACCCCAAATGAAGCCAAGGTTTGGGGTATGGAAGGTGGAAGTGAAATTAGAACTTTTGATACGGATTGCGGAAAAATTGGTATCTTAATTTGTTATGATGTTGAATTTCCTGAATTAGGAAGATTCTTAGCTGAAGAAGGCATGGATATTTTATTTGTACCTTTCTTAACGGATACACAAAATGGATATTCGCGTGTTAGAAACTGTGCACAAGCACGTGCAATTGAGAACGAATGTTACGTTGCCATTGCAGGAAGTGTTGGAAATCTCCCAAAGGTACATAATATGGATATTCAGTATGCACAATCTATGGTATTTACACCCTGTGATTTTGCGTTTCCAACCAACGGAATAAAAGCGGAAGCAACTCCAAACTCTGAAATGATTTTAATTGCTGATGTTGACATCGACCTTTTAAGAGAATTAAATAAACAAGGAAGTGTACGTAATTTACACGATAGGAGAACCGATCTTTATAGTTTAAAAATGAGACATTAAGAAATATGGCTAAAAAAAAATTATTGAATCGGAAAAATTTGAATCCTTTAACACCTGTTTTTACAGGTGTTAAGTATTCGGATCATTTAAATGTTCAATTATTTAAATATAATAGCGATAAAATTTCGGAAAAATCTATTGTTGAAATTGATCAACTAGACAACCTTACAGAATCTACTACATTTCAATATTGGTTAAATACACATGGAATCCACGATGTTGAAAAAATAACTGCTATTTGTAAAAAAATGGGAGTTCATGATTTAGTTATTCAAGATATTTTAGACGTAAACCAACGACCAAAATTTCAAGAATTTGATAATTATTGGTTTTTTTCCACAAAATCTTTATTACCTTCAAAACATGCAGAAATTATATCTGAGCAATTAAGTTTTGTTATTGGACCTAATTTTTTAATTTCTTTTCAAGAGAAAAAAGGTGATTATTTTGAACATATTAGGTATCGCTTACGCGAAAATATTGGTATTATTAGAGAAAGAGGTGCCGATTATTTATTGTATTTATTGTTGGAATCATTATTAGATAATTCTTTTAAAACACTTGAAAGAATTGAATCTGAAGTTGATATTCTTGAAATTATTGACATCAATAGAGACCCTTCTCCATCTATATTATCAACTATTGAAAATTACAAAAGACAAATTCAATTTATAAAAAAAACAATTGTTCCAATTAAAGAAATTGTATCTAAAGTTGAGCGAGATCAATTCAAATTAATTGAAGAAAAACACCTGAAATATTATCATGAATTAAAGGATTTAGGCCTTACCTCTATTGATATTTGTGATCAAATTACGGCTCGTTTAGAAAGTAGTATCAATTTGTTTTTTTCTGTACAAGGACATCGTATGAATATGGTTATGAAAACATTAACTGTAATTTCTTCTATCTTTATCCCCCTTACATTTATAGCTGGAGTGTATGGAATGAATTTTGTAAACATTCCTGAACTGCAATGGGAATGGGGTTATTTTGCCATTTGGGGAATAATGTTACTGGTTTTTATTTTAATGCTTATCTATTTCAAAAAGAAAAAGTGGTTTTAACGTTTATCTATAGTTGGCACTAATATGAAAAAAATACTACTACTGATTATATTTTCAATATCATTTATGAAAGTTTCAGCCTGCGATTGTGGTTCCCCACTATTAGCACTTGAATTTCGAGAATCGAAACACGTTTTTTTGGGAAAAGTAATAGAAAAAAAATATTCAGTAGATAATGAAAGTTTTAAAATAGTTTTTGAAATAATCGAACATTTTAAGAAAGGTGAAAATCCAATTTTTTTAGAATTTAATTTTGAAACTCTAAAAGAGTTAACTTCTTGTGATTGGGAAATTAATCTTAACGAAAAATGGGTGGTATTTGTAAAAGAATTTAATGGAGAACTAACTTTTAGCGGAGTATGTTCAAACTCTAGTAGAATATTAGAGAATAAATATCCAACTTTTGTAAAAAAGATTTCAGAGAATTGGGACAACTTCAATATTGACAAATTTATTTTTTGGGAACTTGACGGAGAATTTGAAACTTCTTTTCCGAATTTGAATCTTGACTCTTTAATAAATAAATATTCTAAAAAAAATTACGGAGAAGAATACGGACAGAACATTGCTAACATTATTGTAGATATTAATAGAAATGGAGAAGTGATACAAACTGTCGTAAATCACGTTAACAAAAAAGAACAAACTATCAAGTACGATTCAATTTATCATCTTCAGCTATATTTTCCGCTAAAGGAATTTAAACCTGAAACAGAATTTCAAAATGATATGATTAATGAAGTCAAAAAAATAAAAAAATGGAATCCTGTATTGATACAAAACACTGATATTTCTTTACCATATAGAAAATATTTACAATTTCAAAAATTTAATGATTCGATACACAGATATTACAAAAACTAGTGACAATACCTCGTATAATTTATGCTTACATTTGGAACTAGGGCAAACGACAAACATTCAACTAACGATTTGCTACCACCTAAAATCTCCGATTTTTAGGTGCATAAATCACATAAAAACTCGTTAGCTGTAATAAAAATAGATTTATAATGATAAAGATAATTCTGATATTAATTTGTTCTTCAATCTCATTCCCTATTTTTGGGCAAGACACTATTTACTTAAATAATAAAAAACAAAGAGTTTCAAAAATCGAGGCTGAGTACTTTAAAATAAAAACTACTCAAATAAAAAAGACTCCTTATTATGATTTTACTTATCTTCTAAATGGAAAACTAAAGTTTGAAACTATTTATGAAAACGATAAAAAAGAAAAATTGATTAAACATTCCACTTGGTATGATTCTGGAAAACCCTATTTAGAAATCAACTATAGTAATGGTGAAAAAGATGGAGAATTTTTAACTTATTGGTAGAATGGAACAATAAGGAAAAAAGATTTTTATAAAAAAGGAAAATAAGTAAATGGAAATTGTTGGAATGAAAATGGAGATAAGATTACTTATTTTGAATATGAAAAGCAACCTGAATTTCCTGGAGGTTCAAAAGCATTTACAAATTACTTGAAAAATAATATTTCGAATGAAAATATTTCAAACAGTGAAGTTGTTATAAAATTTTTCATAAACTATAATGGTGAAATATCAGATGCTCAAATAATTAAAAAGAGTAATAATTTAAAATTAGATACGAGTATTGTAATTGCTATTATGAATATGCCAAAATGGAAACCTGCTGAACAAGATGGAAAAACAGTTGGAATTTGGATAACATTACCATTAAGATTTTAAGATAAAATTACAACTAAAATCTCATATTATTTATGCCTATATTTAAAGTAAATATGAACTAACAAATCATATAAAAAACTCATTGTACTTAATTTGACTAAAACAAAATCTATGAATAGCATATTAAAAAAAGGGGTCTATTTTATATCAATTATATTTCTTGTTTCTTGTGGAACAAATAAGATAACAACTGAAAATAAAGATGTAAACACACAACCTAATTCAAAATATAAGGAAAGTAGAAAATCTTATTTTGGAAAGTTGAATAACTCTGAATACATAGAAATGACAAAAATTTTGGAAACGGAATTAAAAACCAAAATTCCTAGTAATAAATCTATTCTTGTAAATTTTAGTCAGAAAGCGCCAAATTGTATATCAGTTGGAAATAGCGCAAAAGGTAATATGCAAGTAACAAAAAACAGCATACGAATCTCATCACGAATTAGTTCGAACAATAACACTATTGATTTCTTTGTTTATACTGAAGATTCCTTTAATAAAGAGATTTATGAACAAATGACTGAATTTATATTGGATTCTGGATTTTTCTATGAAAACGTATTTACTGAACATCAAAATTGCGAAGCCTTTCTAATTATTAAACCAAATGGAGATTTTTACAAATTTTATGGAGAGGATTATTATACCGAAGTTGAAAATTTTTTAAAGAAAAATTAAAGAAATAAGCACAATACCTTATAAATTAATTACTTGGTTTAGTTTAGGCACATTTACTCAATTTTATTCTTAAACAATCTCAATAAAACATACACAAACTCGTCATTAATTTTATTTCCTATAAAAAAACTCAACTATTTAAACAATCTTCCTTACTAAAAGCATACTTGCTTGTTATTTTACTAAAATAAATAGACAAATAGTTCATTTCCTTCATATTTAATTTAAAATTAAACAACTCTAACCGTCAAATTTTCTTAATTTTGTACAACTAAAAAAATTATTATGCCTCTAAAATTAAAAGGTGACACTGAGTTAAGTACCGTAATCTCAAGTAAGGACAAAGCCCTAAAAATCAATTTAAATAAATACATTTATGGGACTTTTTCAGAAATTGGAGCTGGACAAGAAACTGTACGTCATTTTTTTAGAGCTGGTGGAGCTTCAGGAACCATAGCAAAAGCGATGAGTGCCTATGATAAAGATTTTTCAGATTCTATTTATGGGATTGAGGAAGATGGTCGTTATGTTACGGAGGAACGCTTAGAAAAAATGCTTCATCATGAAATTGAACTTACCGAAGATAGATTAAATCGTAAAAATCATCCAGGAAAAATATTTTTTTCCTATGCCAACACAGTTACAACTATCGATTTTGCACGTGTTTTTAAAGGACATGGTTGGGTTGGTATCAAATTTCAATTGGATCCTTTAGAGGATTATAATGAAATTATTTTACATGTACGTTTTAAAGAAAATGATGCCAAACAACAACAAGAGACACTTGGTGTTTTAGGTGTTAATTTGATTTTTGGAGCGTATTATATGAATGACAAACCAAAGGAATTACTTAAATCTTTATACGACAATTTACATAAGTTTCAAATTGAAATTGACATGATCAATTTCTCAGGACCTCGTTTTTCTTATGTAGATAATAGACTTATGAGTCTATTATTAGTGAAAAATGGCATGACAAATGCCGTTATGTTTGGACCTGATGGAAACAATTTATTACCTGCTCAACAACTTTACAAAGCTAATATTTTAGCTTTACGCGGTAGTTTTAGACCCGTTACCAAAGTAAATATGGACATGTTAGCAATGGCTGAACAACTATTTTTAAATGAAAGTAAAGTTGATGCTGATAATACTAAAATTATTTTTGAAATTACATTAACCAACCTTAGTAGCTCTGGAGAAATTGATGAACGGGACTTTTTAGAAAGAGCAGAATTACTCTGTTCTCTTGGTCAAAATGTAATGATTACCAACTTCCAAGAATATTACAAATTAGTTGAATATTTCTCTGAATTTACCAAGGCTAGAATTGGATTAGCCGTAGGTGTTGCTAGTTTTATTCAAATTTTCGATGAAAAATATTACCGTAATTTAAGTGGTGGAATACTCGAAGCTTTCGGAAAATTATTCTTTAAAGATTTAAAAGTGTACTTGTACCCTTTCAAAAATTCAAAAACAGGAGAAATTGTTACGAGTGAAAACTTACGAGTTCACCCACGTATGAAAGAGCTGTATAAATTCTTTAAATACAACGGAAAAGTAGTTGATATTGAACACTATAAACCTGAAATACTAGAGGTTTTCGCCAAAAATGTATTGGATAAAATTGCAAATGGTGAAGAAGGTTGGGAAGAAATGCTTCCTGAAGGAGTGGCTGATATTATTAAAGATGAACGTTTATTCGGTTATTCTCGCAGAAATTTTTCACGATTGAAATAATATTTTTAAAATTTCATTAAACCTTTATACTATTTATTCGTCTTAATACAAAGAAACAACGTGACGGACGAAAAATTACTTGTTGAACAACTTAAAAATAAAGCTACGCAAGAAATTGCTTTTAGACAATTAATGACATTGTATAAAAAGCGTTTGTATTGGCATATCCGCAAAATTGTACTGTCACATGATGATGCCGATGATATTCTTCAAAATACCTTTATAAAAATTTTTAAAAATATTTATGGCTTTAATGAAGAAAGCAAATTGTACTCGTGGATGTATAGAATTGCTTCTAATGAAGCATTTACTTTTATACGTCAAAAAGCAGCCAAACAACATGTAAGCATGGAAGATGTACAGTTTAAAATGGCTGATGAATTAGCAAATAACACAGATTATACTGGTGATGAAATTCAATTAATTCTTCAAAAAGCAATAGTTACGTTACCACCAAAACAACAATTGGTTTTTAACATGAAGTATTTTGATGAAATGAAATATACCGAAATGGCGGAAATATTAGAAACTTCGGTAGGAGCTTTGAAAGCGTCCTACTTTCATGCGGTAAAAAAAATTGAAGAATATGTTAAAGCGAATTAAACCTTTAATTCTAAAAATTGTCTTATAGTATATATGAAACCTAAAAAACTACATACAAACGCTCCTATTCTAGCTAAAATTCGAAAAAAAACGAATTCATTTGAGGTACCTGCTAACTATTTTGATACTTTTGAAGATGGTGTTTTAGCTGAACTACACGCTGAAAAGCTACCTTTTACAAGCAAAAAAACTTTTTTTGAAATTCCAGAAGATTATTTAAATACTATCGAAGATAATTTAATTACAAAAATTAAAAGTGAAGCCATTCAATTAAAACAAACAAAAGTCTCTGAAAATTATTTTGATGAAGTTGAAGAAACTATCTTTAAAAAATTACCTAAAGAAGCAAAAAACACTTCTAAAGTTAGAAAAATAGCAACGTACGCTGTCGGGTTAGCCATAGCCGCTTCATTTGCTTTATTTATATTTTTAAACAATAATATAACTGAAGAAACAACTACTTTTGAAACCATTGCATTATCAGATATTGAACAATCTATAAATAATGGTTTAATTGATGTGAACCAAGTTACTATGACAGCTGCTTTTCCAGACTTGGATATTGATACAGATGAAATAATGTCTAACTTAACCGATGATGAGCTATTGAACTATCTAAATGTTCAAAATTTTGAGACTCATGTATATGAAAACTAAAAAATTATGAAAAAATATGTTGTTTTAACTTCCATCCTATTCTTAGGATTCTTTACGATAAATGCGCAGCATTTCAATCAAAAAATGAAGCTTTTAAAAACTTCATTTATTACGGAGCAACTAAATTTAACACCTTCTGAGGCTGAAAAATTTTGGCCTGTATACCATCTTTATAACAACAAAATTCAAACTTTACGGTATGATTTAGACAATGGTTTGCTTAAAAAATTATTAAAAAATGGTGATTTTGATTCAGTTTCAGAAAGTGATGCCAAAGCACATCTTGAAACGATCTCCAAACTCGATCAAGATTTAGTAATTCAACGACAAAAATTAGTACAAGAATTAAGTAAAATTATATCTTCAAAAAAAATTATAAAACTCCATAATGCGGAACGTGATTTTAATAGAAAAATTTTACAAGAATATGGTAAGCGTAGGGGAATGAAATAATAAAAAAAGGAGCTAAAAGCTCCTTTTTTGTTATGAATAATATTCGTTTCGTAATTCTTTCACCTTTGGATCCTCTAAATATTCATCAAAAGTTGAATATCTATCAATAATACCTTTTGGTGTAATTTCAATAATTCTATTTGCAACAGTATGCGCAAATTCATGATCATGTGTTGTAAAAAGCACTGTGCCTTTAAAGTTACTTAATGAATTATTAAACGCTTGAATAGACTCTAAATCTAAATGGTTTGTAGGTTCATCAAGCATCAAAACATTGGCTCTAAGCATCATCATTCTTGACAACATACAACGCACTTTTTCACCTCCAGATAACACATTGCATTTTTTTAGCGCTTCTTCCCCACTGAAAATCATTTTCCCTAAAAACCCTCTTAAAAACACTTCTTCTCTTTCTTCTTCCGTTTTAGCATATTGACGCAACCAATCAACTAACGTTAAATTAGAATCCACAAAAAACTCAGCATTATCTAACGGCAAATAGGATTGTGTTGTAGTAACTCCCCACTTAACGGTACCTGAATCTGCTGTATCATGATCATTTAAAATTTCATAAAGCGCAGTTACAGCTCTTGAGTTTTTAGATATTAAAGCTACCTTATCTCCTTTATTTAAATTGAAGCTAATATCTTTAAACAACACTTCTTCTTCTGTTGATTTTGATAAATTTTCAACATTTAATATTTGATCTCCAGCTTCTCTTTCACGTTCAAAAATAATAGCAGGGTAACGACGGCTAGACGGTTTAATGTCATCTACATTTAATTTCTCAATCATTTTCTTACGGCTCGTTGCTTGTTTTGATTTTGCAACGTTTGCAGAGAAACGACGAATAAATTCTTCTAATTCTTTCTTTTTATCTTCCGCTTTCTTACTTTGTTGTGCTCTTTGTTTAGCCGCTAACTGGCTCGACTCATACCAAAAAGTATAGTTTCCAGAAAAATGATTGATTTTTCCAAAGTCAATATCTGAAATATGCGTACAAACAGCATCTAAAAAGTGTCTATCATGCGATACAACAATAACTGTATTGTCATAATTTGCTAAAAAATTCTCTAACCAACCAATGGTTTCAAAATCCAAATCGTTGGTAGGCTCATCCATCACTAACACATCTGGATTTCCAAATAAAGCTTGCGCTAATAAAATACGCACTTTATCTTTTCCTTCAATATCAGCCATTAAAGTATAATGTAACTCTTCTTTAATGCCTAATGAAGACAATAAAGAAGCGGCATTACTTTCTGCATTCCAGCCACCCATTTCTTCAAATTCAGCACCTAACTCTCCTGCTTTAATACCATCTTCCTCACTAAAGTCAGGCTTTGCATACAACGCATCCATTTCATGTTTCAAGTTGTACAGACGCTTATTCCCCATCATTACCGTATCTAAAACAGCAAATTCATCAAAAGCATAATGGTTTTGTGAAAGCACTGACATACGTTTTCCTGGATCCAAATTTACTTGACCAGAAGTAGGGTCAAATTCTCCAGATAATATTTTTAAAAAAGTAGATTTACCAGAACCGTTGGCTCCTATTATTCCATAACAATTCCCTAATAAAAATTTTGTATTAACATCGTCAAACAAAACTCTTTTTCCGAATTGTACAGATAAATTTGATACTGAAAGCATGCTATTTTAGTTGTTTTAAATTTCTGCAAAAGTACTAAAATAGATTCACTAAAATAGCTTTAATCAAAAGTAAATTTAATCCTCATTTTTAGAGTTTTAACAACCTATTAACAAGGCAAAAAACAATATGTATGTATTTTTGTTTCAATTCAATTATTTATGAAATACATTTTTACCACTTTAGTAGGATATTTATTTATTAGTTGCGGTTTTACAGATGCTCCTGAAACTGACACCTATTTTGGTGGACAAATAATTAACCCGAAAGAAAAATTTGTATTATTACTTAAAGATGATACAATTATAGATACACTTTATTTAAACAGTGAAAATAAATTTATTTCCAACTACAAAAACATTTCAGAAGGCTTATACACATTTAAGCATGGCATTGAATTTCAATATGTTTATTTAGAACCTAACGACAGTGTTTTAGTGCGTTTAAACACTTGGGATTTTGATGAATCCGTTGTTTTTAGTGGTAAAGGAAGTAATAAAAATGAGTTTTTAATTAATTTATTTTTGAAAAGTGAGAAGGAAGAAAAACAGCTTTTCCATTATTTTAAATTGAATGAAAATGATTTTAACTCGAAATTAGATTCTTTGGCAAAAGAACGCCTGCAATTGTTAGATGAATTTGAAGCTTCAGAAGGTACAATTTCTGATAATTTCGAAAAGTTGACCAAAGCTGCTATTAATTTTCCTTTATATAGATTGAAAGAAATTTACCCTTATTTTTTCAGAAAAGCACATAATTTGAAAGAATTCCCCGTACTTTCTGATCATTTTTATGATTTCAGAAAAGAAATTGATTTAAATAAGGAAGATTATATTTCGTTTTACCCTTATCAAAATTATGTTGTTAGCTATTTATATAATTTAACCTATCAAAAGGAAGATTCTGAAATTTCAAAAAATAATTTAACCATTAACTTATTGAAAACAATTATTGAAAATATTCATTCTGAAGAGTTTAAAAACACCTTATTAAAAAGAGTTGTTGTAAATGATTTTTTAAAGAGTGAATCTTCATATACAATCCATCAGCCAACTTTAAATCTTTTTTTAGAAAACTGCACAAACAAAACTTACTTAAAACAAGTGAATCAGTTAGTTGAAGACAGTAAAAAGGTTGAGAATAATAAAGCACTCATTAATTTTGAAATTCAATCTAGTGATCAAAATCTTTACTCAATTAATGAAATTATTAAAAACAAAAACACCGCTATTTATTTTTGGACAACAGAATTTATGTCCTCCGAATATTTAGTAAAAAGAATCAAATATTTAAAAAATCAGTATCCTACTATTCAGTTTATCGGTATCAATATGCAAAGTTCTTTTCATGAAATTAGATCAGAGCCTTATTTAAAAAAATTCGATATTCTTCAACAATTTCGACTCACAAAAACCAGTGAAGCTCACTCTTTTTTAACAAGTCAATACCCTCGTGTAATATTAGTAAACCGTAAAGGAATTGTAAAAAATGGATTTACCTTTTTGGATTCCAATAAATTACATTCAGAATTAGCAAAATTACAAATAAATTAATTTTATGTAGTTCACGTTAAATTTAAACGTACCTTTGCACGATTTTTAACCGGTTTATAGATGGGCGTCTGTAAATCACAAATTTAACAGAAATGTCGACATTTAAAGAACTAGGACTTAGCGAAAATGTGCTAAGAGCCTTAACCGATTTGGGTTATGAAACCCCAACTCCTATTCAATTAACAGCAATTCCACATGTACTATCTTCAAAAGTAGATTTAAAAGCTTTTGCACAAACAGGAACAGGGAAAACTGCAGCTTTTAGCTTGCCAATTTTAGAACAAATTGACGCTAATAGCAGAAATACACAAGCAATTATACTATCCCCAACAAGAGAATTGGCGGTGCAAATTGCAAAAAACATTGAAGAATTTTCAAAATACAGTGATGGCGTAAATGTACTTGCTGTATATGGAGGTTCGAGTATTGAAGATCAAATTAGAAAACTAAAAAAAGGTGTTCAAATAGTAGTTGGTACTCCTGGAAGAACCGTAGATTTGATTAAAAGAAGAGTATTAGATTTAAATTCTGTACAGTGGTTAGTTTTAGATGAAGCTGACGAAATGCTGAATATGGGATTTAAAGATGAATTAGATAAAATTTTAGAAGCAACTCCAAAAGTAAAACAAACTTTATTGTTTTCTGCAACCTTCCCTCGTGAGGTGGAAGATATTGCACGTCATTATATGACAAAGCCTGTTGAAATGAGTTCAGGTGAAAAAAACAAAGGATCTGATCAAGTTTCGCATCAATATTATGTGGTTTCAGAAAGAAACAGATATGCTGCTTTAAAAAGAATTGCGGATGTAAACCCGGATATTTATAGCATCATTTTTTGTAGAACTCGTAGAGAAACTCAAGAAGTTGCAGATAATTTAATTAGAGATGGTTATAATGCAGATTCATTACACGGAGATTTATCTCAAGGGCAACGTGACAGTGTAATGGAAAAATTCCGTAGCAAACATCTTCAAATTTTAGTTGCTACTGATGTTGCAGCTAGAGGGTTGGATGTGAATGATTTAACACATGTAATCAACCACAAGTTACCAGACCAAATTGAGTCATACAACCACAGAAGTGGTAGAACTGGTAGAGCTGGTAAAGAAGGAATTTCTATTGCTATTGTTACCGCTCGTGAAAAAGGAAAATTAACTCCTATTGAACGTTCAATTGGTAAAAAATTCATTAGTACACCTGTACCAACTGGAAAAGAAATTTGCCAAAATCAATTATTAAAATTAATTGATAAAGTACACGATATTAAAGTAAATGATGCTGAAATCACGGAATTTTTACCTTCTATTTATGAAAAATTAGAAGGAATGGATCGTGAGGAATTAATCAAACGTTTCGTTTCTTTAGAATTCAATACATTCTTAACTTATTATGAAAACGCTCCAGATTTAAATGATAGCGATCAAATGAGAAGAACTGCTGATACTAGAGGAAAAAGACGTGATGACGAAAACATGACGCGTTTCTTTGTAAATATTGGTAGAAAAGATAAATTAAATCCAGCTAGATTAATTGGATTAATTAACGATCAACATATTGCTAAAAATATCGAAATCGGTCAAATTGAAATTTTAGATACTTTTTCATTTTTCGAATTAGATAAAAATTTCCAAGAAGAAACTATTGCAGCATTTCAAAAAAATGATGTAGACTTTGAAGGAAGAAATGTAAATGTAGAAGTTACTGAAAAGAAACGCACAGGACGTGGCGGTTCATCTGGATCAGGATCTGGAGGAGGAAGAAGAAGAGACCGCAGTGAAGGTTCTTCTGATAGTGGTGACAGAGGTGGCTCAAGAAGCGGTGGCGGAAGAGCTAGAAGTAAAGATAGAAAGACTTCTGGAAGTACTGGAGGAGGCGATTTTAGTAAATTTGGTAGAAAACGTACCGATAGTAAAACAACTAAAAGAAGAGGAAGAGATTAATTCCAACGTATATAATTGAACTTAAAAGTTTAACTGTATATCATAAATTTTTATAAAAATGAGCTCGATATTTTATCGGGCTCATTTCGTTTAATTTCAATTCTGTAAAAAACTATCAGAAATACAATTCATTGAAAGCTGAGTTTAAAAAATATTTCTATTTTTATAGAATCTGTTGAAAGCATCTTACTATTTTTGCAGGAAATTAATAAATTATAGTAAAACTCTTTTTTGTAATAAAACATTGCAATATATAAGGGTATAATTAGGATAAAAAATGGAAAAGAAATTCAATATAGGTGATACTGTAGCCGTTTTAGATGATGTTATTAGGGGAACAGTGAGTGCTGTTTCTTCAAAATTTATTACCATTGAAAGTACGGATGGTTTCCCTCTTCAATTTCAACCAAATGAATTGGTAATTATTAGAGAAAATCAATCGGAATTATCTAAATATTCAGATATTTCAAATGAACTTTTTTCTGAAAAACTAAATAGTAGGGAACGCAAAAAAAATACTCCTATTTTTAAATCCGACTTAGATACAGACAACGATCCTATTATGGAGGTTGATTTACATATCAATCAATTGGTAAAATCGTCCGCTGGAATGGATAATTTCGATATTATGAACATTCAAATGGATACTGCAAAGCACAAATTAGAATTCGCTATAAAAAATAGAATTCCTAAAATTGTCTTTATTCATGGCGTTGGTGAAGGTGTTTTAAAAAGTGAATTGTACTTTTTATTGAAAAATTACAATGTAAACTACTACGCAGCTTCTTATAAAAAATATGGAATGGGTGCTACTGAAGTTTATATTTATCAGAATTCTAAATAACCTAAATAGTTGCACTTATAGATCCAAATTTAAAAGTTTGGAAATACACACGTTCAGTACCGTCTAAAAAGAATAAATCTGTAAATGAAATTGTGTACGTATATCCTGTTACAACATCACTATCATTTTTAACTGCTATCGTAGTAATTAGTGCTTTTCCGCCTTCTGCAATTAATTCTTTAACAACCTTTGGACTTGTTGGAGGAATTGATTGACAAAAATAATCTGTACCAATACCCGTATTAAATATACGGTACGTTGCTTTTATAACAGTTGTAGAAGCCGTTTCTCCTAATGCTATTTCAGCTTCACCCACCTTTGAAGTAAAATGAACTGGATTCATTGTTAATGCTAGTACTTCTGTTTTACTACTATTCGTAACATATAAAATTACATCACCACATGTTGAAACAGTTTGTGAAAACTCAAAAGCTGGCACATCAAAATCACCATCATTACATCCACTAAACACCACTAACACTAAAAGAATAAGTATTTTTTTCATTTCTAAATTTTGAAAAACAAAAATAATTTATTTAAACAATTAACTCGCAATTGAAACCAACTATTTTAATTAATTTTGCACTTGTGAAACAACTATACTTAGATAACGCCGCTACTACTCCAATGTTGCCCGAAGTAATTGCTCTAATTACTGAATCAATGACAACAATTTATGGAAATCCATCTTCCGTGCACCAAATTGGTAGAAAAGCAAAAGCAATGGTGGAAACCGCTCGTAAAAATATAGCAAAACAATTTAATGCTACCGCAAGCGAAATTGTTTTTACCGCTGGTGGCAGTGAAGCCGATAATTTAATTTTACGAAATGCCGTTACTAATTTAGGTGTTAAAACTATTATTTCATCTAAAATAGAACATCACGCCGTTTTACATACCATTAAACAACTTGAAAAAGAGTTTGAAGTTACTGTTAAGTGGATCGATTTAAATGAATATGGAAGTGTAGATTTAGATCATTTAGAAGCGCTTTTAAAAAGTTCTGAAGATAAAAAAATAGTGAGTTTGATGTATGTCAACAATGAAATTGGCAACATTCTGAACATTGAAAAAGTGGGTAAATTATGTCTACAAAATAGCGCATTATTTCATACAGATGCTGTTCAAGCAGTTGGACACATTCAATTTAATGCAACATTCATTGATTTTTTTGCAGCAAGTGCTCATAAGTTTCACGGACCTAAAGGTGTCGGATTCGCTTTTATTAAAAAAGGATTCGGAATTCAACCACTGCTTTTTGGAGGTGAACAAGAACGTGGTGCACGTGCAGGAACTGAGAATGTACATGCTATAGTAGGAATGGAAAAAGCATTACAACTATCTATAGATCAATTAAATACAGATGGCACTTCTATTAAAAACTTAAAGTCTTATTTAATAGAAAATTTAAAGACAAACTTTCCTACTATTCAGTTTAACGGATTAACTTCGGAAGATAAAGCTAGTTCACACATTTTAAATGTACGTTTTGACACCGAATATCCGATGCTTCTTTTTAATTTAGATTTAAAAGGTATTGCCGTTTCTGGTGGAAGTGCTTGCCAAAGTGGTAGTAGCAAAGGTTCACACGTTTTAAATACTATTTTAAATGAAAATGACGCAAAAAACACCTCTCTCCGAATTTCATTTAGCAAATTAAACACCTTAGAAGAGTTGGATTATTTTATAGAAATTTTAAAAATGTACGTTAAATAATATTGACTTCAATTTCTAACTCAATCGTAAATTTTTCAAAAATTGCTTGTTGAATTCGTTTGGCTAAATTATAGATTTCTTTCCCAGTAGCGTTGTTGTAATTGACTAAAACAAGCGCTTGCTTGTCATGCACTCCAGCATCTCCAAAACGTTGTCCTTTGAAGCCACTTTGTTCAATAAGCCAGCCTGCAGGGATTTTTATTTCCGTATTTGAAACAACATAAGAAGGTATTGATGGATATTTTGCTTGCAATACATCAAATACTTCTTTATTAATCACAGGATTTTTAAAGAAACTCCCACTATTCCCAATTTCTTTAGGATCAGGTAATTTACTTTGACGAATAGCAACTACAGCATCTGAAATTTGTTGTAATGTTGGATTTTCAACTCCATTTAATTCCGTTTGAATGGCTCCATACGAAATATTGAGATTGTGACTATTTTTTGTCAATTTAAAAGTGACATTTATAATAACATACTTTCCTTTCAATTCATTTTTGAAAACAGAATTTCGATACCCAAAATGACACTCTTCATTTTTAAAAACCTTTATTTTACCCGTCGCAATTTCCAATGCTTCTAATTGATGAAATGTATCTTTTATTTCAACACCATAAGCGCCTATATTTTGAATAGGAGAACTCCCTACATTTCCAGGAATTAAGGATAAATTTTCTAAACCACCATAATTTTGACTAATACACCAACTTACAAAATCATGCCAGTTCTCACCAGCTTCCGCTGTTACAAAAACATCATTTGTAGTAGTGTCATTCACTATAATTCCTTTTAAATTAAGGAGAACAACCAATGTATCAATATTTTTAGTGAGTAACATATTGCTTCCACCACTTAATAAAAAAACTTCTTTTTCAATAGCTAAAACGTCCTTCAACTCCTTTAAAGAAGAAACCGTAACAAAACGTTTGGCGATACATTCTATACCAAACGTGTTGTACGGTTTTAGTGATATATTTTCTAAAATATTCAATTATAATGAATTATATTTTTCTAAACCTGCTTTTAAAATGGCTATCGCTTTTACAATACTCTCTTTATTAAGTACATACGCTAATCGAACCTGAGTTTTTCCGAATCCATCTGTAGAATAAAAACCTGCTCCAGGAGCCACCATTAAGGTTTCATTATTTAAACTGAAAGACTCCAATAACCATTGTGCAAACTTATCAGTATCGTCTACTGGTAAATCTACCATACAATAAAATGCTCCTTTAGGTGCAGCTATTTTAATTCCATCAATTTTATTCAATTCACGTACTAATGTATTTCTTCTCCCCTTATATTCTTCTATAACATCATCAAAATACGATTGAGGCGTACTATCCAATGCCGCTTCACTTGCTATCAATGCATATGTTGGCGGACTTAAACGTGCTTGTGCAAATTTTGTAGCTGTTTTTATTATTTCAGGATTTTTTGAAACTAAACATCCAATTCTTGCGCCACACATACTGTAACGTTTTGATACAGAATCTATTATAATTGCGTGTTCATCCAAGCCAAAATCGCTTAAAACCGATTGATGTGGTTCTGTTGCGTCATACACAAATTCTCTATATACTTCATCCGCAATTAAGAATAAATCTTTTCGCTTCACCAAGTCCGCTAATTTTCGCATTTCTTCCTTTGAATAAGAATATCCTGTTGGATTTCCTGGATTACAAATTAAAATTGCTTTTGTTCTTGGAGTAATTAACCTCTCAAAGTCTGCAATATCTGGCAATGCAAAATTATCTTCAATATTAGAAACAATAGGAACAATAGTGATATCTGCTGAAATTGAAAACGCAATATAATTTGCATAAAAAGGTTCAGAAATAATAATTTCATCACCTGGATCTGTAACACTTCCTAATGCAAACAGCAATGCTTCTGAACCACCAGTAGTAACTATAATATCTTTAGCCTGAACATTGATGTTGTTTCTCTGAAAATATTTCGCCTTCTTTTTTCTATATTCTTCTGGTCCTTCTGATCTTTCATACGATAATACCGAAATATCATTATTTTTAACAGCATTTAAAGCCGCTTCCGGTGTTTTAACATCTGGCTGTCCTATATTTAATTGATACACATGAATCCCTCTATCCATTGCAGCCTCTGCATATGGAACCAATTTTCGGATTGGGGATTGCGGCATTTTATTTCCTTTTTTAGATACTTTAGGCATTTGATTATTTTATAGTTATAATACTTCGCAAAATTGCGAAATAAAAATTAAAATTGATGAATTTTCAATTGATTTTTTTAATGGTTAAAAACTCCATAAATAAAATGTTAATTACATACAGTTTTTACAAATTAACCGTATAAAAAAATTAGTAATTGAAATATAAAAATAGACGTTTAAAGTGCTCCATCTTGTTATTTATATACACTTTGTCTCAATTTTTGCAAGATACGCTTAAATTAGAGAATTCCAATAAACAAACGACTTCTTTTTAATTTTCAAACAATTAAATTGTATTTATTGTTGAAGTTTACGATAAAGAATGGAACATTATTTTAGATGTTAGAATTCCTCCAAACTCCCTGTTTAATATTCTTAAAAATAATGTTATTCAAAACCATAATAGAACAAAATCCTTATTTAAATTATTAATTGAATGTGTTGATCAGAATTACACCCCTTAATTTCGACTAAATAATGTGTTAAACCCAACATAAAAACAATAATTGTGTACTTTAGCTACATAATATTAATTGCTTATTCCTTACTTGTGAACTCTTCTTTTTTTAAAAAAAATAGATTTAAGATAATTGGTATACCGTTAATTGCTATTGGAATTCTATTTATTTATTATAGAATGAATCCAAGTGATTTCATTTTTTTTCCAAAATGTCCTTTTCTATTATTAACTGGTTTGTATTGTCCAGGATGCGGAAGTCAAAGAGCTGCTCATCATTTGTTGCACTTTGATATTTTTGAGGCTTTTCAACAAAACCTTTTGTTTTTTATAAGCTTGTTAATGGTTTTATATTATTTATTTATTGAAATTATAAATTTTACGTTTCAAAAAAAGATACCTAATTATTTAAATAAATCAAAAACACCTCTTATCCTATTACTCTTAATTATTGCTTTTGGAATTTTAAGAAATATTCCAGTATTTCCTTTTACATTACTAGCTCCCAACTAATTGTTTTCAATAAAATTGAAAAAAGAACAACTTAAATTTAAAACACCCCTATTAAGCCAACTCCATTTGCTCCCATTTTAACATTCCAATTGATTAATTTTTCTTTATTTTCATCTTTCTTTTGCTGTAAAAAATTGTCGATTCCATCCACAATAACAATACTTAACACCATTCCTAAAGTTACATCCGTTAACCAATGTGCACCTGCCCAAAGTCTCGAAACTGGAGCTATTAAACCAACTGCGTACACCCCACCTTTTACCCAAAGGCTTTCAAACTGTTTTGCAATAGCGTGTGAAGCTGTAAAAGATAAAATTGAATGTCCTGATGGAAATGAATGATACCCCGACTCTTTACTCATAAATTTAAATTCTCTACTTCCAACTTCTTGAGAAGGTCTCGCTCTACCAAAAGCGTTTTTACTAATTGTTTGAATTAATCCCGTAGCTACTGCTGAAGAAATAATTAAAACTCCAGTATGTCTAAACGCTTCATTTTTAGCCAATAATCCATAACCATATACACCTGTAGATATCATAAAAAAGTTTTGTGGACTTCCATAATACCAACCAATTTCTTTCAACATTTGAGGTGCTCCTTCACCCTGTTTTATAAACATTTCACTCGTTTGCTCATCATAAATATACATAATAGCTGTTCCTGCTACAATTCCTCCTGCAGTTAACCAATCATCTTTTTTCCATTTAAATGGTTGGGTATATGCATGCTTCACTCCTTGTAAAATAGAAGTTCCATCTTTTTTTAGAAGGCTCCATGTGCTTTCTTTTATTTCAATATTTTCGTGCTCTTGACTATAAGTCAGATTCAAAAAAGAAAGAAAGATAATTATCCCTAAATTATAATTTAAGTTATTGTTTTTCATACAAAAATAAATATTTATGTGATTTTACTTATTAAAATAAATAAAGCACCAAAAGGTGCTTTATTTACAAATTATAATAAACCTTAATAATGTAATTATATTAAAATTTAGTTTCCATTTTTATATATTCTAAAAATTCAGCACGAACATCCTTTTCTTTGAATTTCCCACCAAATTCTGAAGTTACAGTGCTACTATCTATATCACGCACACCACGAGAATTTACACATAAATGTTTAGCATCAATAACGCAAGCAACATCTTCAGTACCCATGGCCTCTTGTAGAGCTTGAACAACTTGCATTGTTAAACGCTCTTGTACTTGTGGTCGTTTTGCAAAATAATCTACAATTCGGTTCATTTTAGATAAACCGATTACATTTCCGTTAGATATATAAGCAACATGAGCTCTTCCAACAATTGGTAATAAATGGTGCTCACAAGTAGAATAAACAACAATATTTTTTTCTACTAACATTTCACCATACTTATAATTATTGTCAAATGTCGAAAGCTTTGGCTTGTTAGCAGGATTTAACCCTGAAAACAATTCATTTACATACGCTTTAGCAACCCTTCTTGGAGTTCCTTTTATGCTATCATCTTCCAAATCCATTCCTAAAGTATCTAAAATATCTCGTACACTTGCTTCAATACGATTTCTTTTTTCTTCATCAGAAATATCAAAAGCATCTGCTCTTAAAGGTGTTGTAGCAGAAGATCCTACGTGATCATCTCCTAATTCGTCAATTATATTTGTCATTATGTTTTTACTTTCAAACATTTTTTAATCTTTAGTCTGCAAATTTACAAATTGTTTTAAAGCTATTGAGTAATTTTCAGTAATTCTTCCAAACTACATTCTTGCTGTTCACCCGATTGCATATTTTTAACTGTAAATATATTATTTTCAATTTCTGAAGAACCTACTAATACTACGAACGGAATTTCTCTTTTATTCGCGTAATTTAGTTGTTTCTTCATTTTCGCTTCATCTGGATATAATTCCGATTTTATATTGTTTTTTCTTAGAGCTACCAGAGCTTTCAAACAATATGCAGCTTCTTTTTCCCCAAAATTTACAAACAATACTGTTGGTTTTGGTAATTCTACAATATCAAATAAATTTAATTCATCCAACACCAAATAAATACGATCTAACCCGAATGAAATTCCTACGCCGCTCATGTCTTTCAATCCGAAAATCCCTGTCAAATCATCATATCTTCCTCCACCTCCAATAGAACCCATTTGGACACCTTCAGGAGCTGACACTTCATAAATTGCTCCTGTATAATAATTTAAACCACGAGCCAACGTAACGTCAATTATTAAATTTGCACTTTTTAAACCAATGGATTCCACCATATTTACTACAAAACGCAATTCATTTACTCCAATAGTTCCTTCTTCTGAATCTTTTAATAATTCTTCTAACTGATCTAATTTTTGTTGGTTTGTTCCGTTAAAATGAAACAATGGCTGCACTTTTTCAATGGCTGCTTCTGAAATTCCTTTTCCTAACATTTCTTTAGCAACACCCTCTGCTCCTATTTTATCTAACTTATCTAAGGCAACAGTAAAATCAATTAACCTGTCTTTTTCACCAATAATTTCAGCAATACCAGCTAAAATTTTTCGGTTATTCAGCTTTATAGTCGTACCTGTTAAACCTAACTTACTAAAAACAGCATCATATAATTGTACAAATTCAATTTCTTGCCACAAACCTTTACTTCCAACTACATCTGCATCACATTGAAAAAATTCTCTAAAACGCCCTTTTTGTGGTCTATCTGCACGCCAAACTGGTTGCATTTGGTAACGTTTAAAAGGAAATTCTATTTCATTTTGGTGTTGTACCACATACCGAGCAAACGGCACTGTAAGATCATAACGCAATGCTTTTTCTGAAATTGAAGACGTTAACTTCGTAGAATTCAACAAGGTATCAATTGCTGGTTTTACTAAATCTTCTATAAATTTTTCTTTAAAATAAAACTGATCTTCCAGTTCTTCTTCATTATCTACAACTTCTAACGCATCAAAATAAGCTATAAATTCGTCTTTATTTAAGGTGAAATAATCCCGTAGCATTTTTTTCTCTTGCGCTCCAATAGTGTCGAAAGTTTCAATTACTTCAGAAATATATTCAACATAAGCCAATTCTGAATTCTTATCATCTAAATATTGAATTGCATCAAAAATCACATAAAAAGTATTTACAAATTCTAAAGTATCCAATACTTTAGTTTGTGTATCTTTAAAATAATCACCTGAATTTAAAATTTTAAAAATCAAACGATCACCTTCTTCTCCATATTTCCCCATCAAAGTATCTGAGTTTTCAAAACTTGGAGTTTCTATAGGTTGAAATCCAAAAGTTTCAAAAACTTGTCGAATTGTTGAAAAAATATAATTTCGTTTCGCTACTTCCGTAGGTGAAAAATCACGAGTTCCTTTTGGGATGCTTGGTTTTTGTGCCATTTTTATTAATTAGGGTGCAAATATCGAAATTTTCAAAAACTAATTAAAGCTTTTCTAACATTGATTTTTCATTATTTGTTAAAGGCACGTCATTTTCAAATTTATATTTTGAAGGATAGATTGCCAACATCATTAAAACCAATATTACTACTAAAATAAAATAGAAGCTATTATTTGATTGCATGGCGAAAATGACACACATAAATGCTGGAAATTCTAACATTGCCATTCTAAAAACATGTGCTGTGCTATATTTTATGGCTTTTTGAGTCAAATCCAATTCCTTTGTTATCTGATTTAGTAACTTTTTATAAACAAACTTGCTGGATAAATTCCCAATAAATGAAAGTATGATTGCTAAGTATAAATACGCTTTATCTTCTTCATAAGAAAAAAACAAACTATTTCCTGCTTGTATCACCACAAAAACGGCAAAACCTACAACACTAAATAATAATGCAAAATGAATAATTTGTAATGTTTTTATAAAATTAGTTGGTTCACTAGTGCTATTTTTCATTCAGAGTATATTTTTATATTAATTTTTTATTGAATAGTGCAATTGCTTTTTCCAAATCTTCAGGAGTATCAATTCCAATGGCTAATTCCTTCGTTTCTACCATTTTCACTTTAAAACCGTGCGCTAAAAAACGTAAATTCTCTAATTTTTCCGCAGCTTCTAACTGATTCATAGGTAATTGTGTAAACTTCAACAAGGCCTCTTTTCTAAAGGCGTAAATTCCAATATGTTTAAAATATTCAGCTTTGGAAGCATCTCTTGCGTACGGAATTGGCGAACGAGAAAAGTACATCGCAAAATCCTGTGCATCCGTAACAACTTTTACGTTGTTTGGGTTATTTATCTCCTCTTCCTCTGTCATTTTCAACTTTAAAGAAGCGATATCTACCTTTTTATCAAGGTCATTTTTAAATACTTCCAATAAATTCAACAGAGGTTCTCTTTGTGTAAAAGGTTCATCACCTTGCACATTTACAACTATTTCAACATCTAAATTTTCAACAGCTTCCGCTATTCTATCACTACCAGACTCGTGCTCTTTTAGACTTTTTATAGCCTTTCCTCCATTTGATATTATTTCGTCAAAAATAATATCGCTATCCGTAATAACATATACTTCATCAAATAAATTGGCGCTTTTTGTAGCTTCATACGTACGTAAAATAACAGATTTACCTGCTAAATCTTTCATTAATTTCCCTGGAAATCTGCTCGCCTCAAAACGTGCAGGAATCATTGCTATTACTTTCATTTCTGTTGTATTGAATGTGTTTTTCTTAATTTGTTAATGGTTGCATTTAATTCGAATCCTAACAATAAAATAATAGAATTAACCCAAACAAAAAGCATTAATATTAGTAACGTTCCAATGGATCCGTACAGCTTATTGTAGGTTGCAAATTTTTCGACATAAATACCGAATAACTTAAACATTACAATGGTTAATAACGTTGTTAAAATTGCTCCTGGTGTAAAAAAAGAATTGGTTTTAACTTCCTTTGTACCATACTTATATAAAAACGATACTGAAGTTAAAATTAAAACAATAAAAAATACGAATTGCCCTTTTTGAATCCAAAAAACTTCATCCGCTAACCATCCATGGGTTTTAAAATCGCTAATTAAAATTTGAAAAAATAATGATACAGCTACAGTAACCAATAATACTAAAGACAACAATATAGCCATTCCCATAGAAACCATATATTGACGTACTACGTTTCTAACTTGTGTAACATGATACGAATACTCAAAACCTCCTAAAATGGCATTTACTCCGTTGGCCATTAAAAAAATAGATGCAATGAAACCGAATGATAATAACCCCCCATACCTATTAATAGCAATATCATTTATAACTGTTTGAACCGAGTCTATCGTTTTTGGAGGTAATAACTGCTCTATCATTCTTAAAAAATCGACTTGGAATCCTTCAATAGGAACATACGGAATTAGCGTCAATATAAAAAGGATAAAAGGAAACAATGCCATAAAAAAACTAAAAGCAATCCCTCCAGCTCTGGACGTAACTGCTCCTTTTACAATTCCTATGACATACATTTCAATAATATCATAAAGTGACATTCCTTCTAAACCAGGTATTTTAACTTTTTTGCAGAGTCTAACCAGCCAATTTAAAATTGGAATTTTATTTAGATTATCTTCAATTGGTTTTGACATTTTTTAAGGTGCAAAGGTTCAAAGTTGCTGAGGTGCAAAGGCACTATAACGCAAAGATTCAACGGTTAACTATCTTTTTTCTTTTAATTTTCGTATTAAACTTGACATCATTCTTTCTATTTCTTTGGTGTTTTCATAAAGCTCATCAAAAAGGTTTTTTTTCAACATAATTTAGATTAAAAGTAATTTCTATTTGAGTTTGAATTTCATATAATGAACCAACAGATATATTTAAAAACCTACACCGCCTTCAAACTTAAGTCCATATTGTAAACAGAATGCGTTAACGCTCCTGATGAAATATAATCAACACCACATTCGGCATATTTTCTGGCAGTTTCTAAATTAATTCCACCTGACGATTCTGTTTGGCATTGATCTCCAATAAGTTCTACTGCTTTTTTAGTAGTTTCATAATCGAAATTATCTATTAAAATACGGTGAATTCCACCAACTTCTAATATTTCTTTTATTTCGTCCAAACTACGTGCTTCCACAATAATTTTCAAATCTAAATTATTTGTTTTTAAATAAT
>JAGPIQ010000098.1 GCA_018054895.1 Lutibacter sp.
TTTATTGTTGTTCTTGACGCTGGGCACGGAGGGAAAGATCCAGGAAAAGTAAATTCCAGAAATGCAAAAGAAAAAGAAATTGCTTTAAGTATTGTTTTAAAAGTGGGCGAATTCCTAGGTAAAGAAAGAGGTGTTAAAGTAGTATATACAAGAACTACGGATATTTTTGTAGATTTATGGGAAAGAGGCAGAATAGCCAATAAGGCAGATGCCGACCTTTTTGTTTCTATACATTGCAATGCACATAATTCTCAAGCTCATGGTTCAGAAACTTGGGTGCTTGGAACGCATGCAAACCGACAAAATTTTGAAGTAGCTAAGGCGGAGAATGCTGTTATTTTATTGGAGGATAATTATCATGCTAATTATAAGGGGTTTAATCCAAATTCGCCAGAGTCTGTTATAGGATTAACGTTAATGCAAGAAGAGTATTTAGACCAAAGTATTCAACTAGCAAGTATTGTTCAAGATGGTTTTACGCATGGATTACGTAGAACAAATAGGGGTGTAAAACAAGCAGGGTTTGTAGTGTTGCACCAAACATATATGCCAAGTGTATTAATTGAAACAGGTTTTATTACCAATACTGAAGAAGGAAATTTATTAAACTCAGATAGAGGTCAGAATCAATTTTCAGAATCAATTTTCAAAAGTATTTTGAAGTATAGAGATCAATTACGTTTGAATACGGTTACAAAAGATAAGCTGGATATTGTGAAAAATGATAGTGGTAAAGTTGAAAAAGACGATAGGTTAGTAAAAACTTCTTCAAATTCTGAAAATAAAACAGTAACTTCATCAAAAGAATATGATGCAGAGTTTAAAGTTCAAATTTCTGCGGGTTCTCGAAAAATTGAAACAAAAGCCCATAATTTTAAAGGCTTGAATAATGTAGAAAGAGTTCAATATGGGGCATTGTATCGATATTATGTAGGGAACACTTCAAACTATAATGAAATTTTAGAAGTACTTGAAGAGGCAAAAAATAAAGGATATCGATCGTCCTTCGTAGTCGCTTTTAAGGATGGAAATAAAGTGCAAGTGGAAGATGTTTTAAAAAAATAAGAAGGTTTTTATAAAAGCGATTACGATTAATTAGAGTATTATTACGCATTAAAAAAAAATAGAATTTTGAAGATAAGTAGAGAATTAAAAACGGGTGTAGTTGCAATATTAATAATAGCTCTATTTATATGGGGGTATAATTTTTTAAAAGGGATGAACATGTTTGACGGTCCTTTAAATACCTATTTTACTGAATATAATAATGTTCAAGGGCTAAATACGGCAAGTAAAGTAACCATAAACGGTGTAGAAGTTGGGAAAGTTATTGCTATAAATTTTAATAAATCTCCTGAAAAAAGAGGATCTTTGATTGTAGAATTTAGTATTGAAAATGATTTTGAGTTTTCTAAAAAAAGTATCGCAAAAATTTATAGTGCCAGTTTAATGGGTGGAAAATCATTAGCAATTGTGCCATCTTACGAAGGTCCTACAGCGAAACCTGGAGATTATTTACAAGGGCAAATAGAATCTGATATTTTTTCAGCAGTTACAGAAAAGTTAAATCCGTTACAAGCAAAAGTTGAAAATGTAATTGTAAGTGCAGATTCATTAATGACAGGTTTGACAGAAGTACTGGATATGCGAACACGTAATAATTTAAAAGCAAGTGTAGCTCAATTAACTTCTGCAATGGCTAATTTTAATTCAATTTCCGTAACAGTTGATGGAATGGTTAAAGCTAATGAGGTTAAATTTTCTAAAACATTGACAAATACGGAACAAATCTCAAAAAACCTATCAAAGTTAACGGATTCACTGGTAAATGCTAATTTTGGAGCAACGCTTAAAAACTTAGAATCGAGTATTGTAAGTTTAAATTCTATTTTAACAACAATAGAAAAAGGAGACGGTACCGTTGGTAAATTGTTGCATGATGATCAAATGTATACAAACCTTACAAATGCGTCTAAAGAACTAGAAGAGTTGTTACGGGATATGAAATTGAATCCTAAACGTTTTGTTCATTTTTCATTATTCGGTAAAAAAGCAAAAGAATTTCAACCAAGCACAGAACAAGAAAATTAAGGAAGATGTTATTTTATGATTTTTTTTTACCTTGTGAATTAGTCTAAAGATTCTGAAATATCTAGCCAGTTTTTAAGAACTTTACGTTAAATTTGAAACTGAGTTTTCTTAGGAACGTCTAAAAAAGTATCTTATTTTAAATTTAATGTAATATGAATTATATTGATAACATTGTATTTTTACTGCTTCTCATCATTGGGATTGGGTTTTTTACGAGAAATATCAAACGAGTTATTCGAAATATTCAATTAGGGAAAACGGTAGATAGGAAGGATCAGTCTGCAAAACGTTGGGAAAATATGGCGAGGATTGCTTTAGGGCAATCAAAAATGGTAAAACGTCCAATTTCAGGGATATTACACATTTTAGTGTATGTTGGTTTTATTATTATCAATATTGAAGTTATAGAAATTATTATTGATGGACTTTTTGGAACACACAGAGTCTTATCTTTTTTAGGTGGTTTTTACCATTTCCTTATCGGTACTTTTGAAGTATTAGCGTTGTTAGTTTTAATTTCAGTAAGTGTTTTTTGGGTTCGAAGAATGATTTTAAAAATTCCTCGTTTTTGGAATAAGGAAATGAAAGGTTTTCCTAAAAATGATGCATTGTACATTTTATATATTGAAATGGTTTTAATGACCTTGTTTTTAGTAATGAATGCCACTGACGTTCCATTTCAACAATTTGATGAAGGAAATCCAATAAGTCAGTTTTTAGTGCCTTTTTTCGAAAACTTCAATGCGCAAACACTTTTTTATATTGAAAGAACTTCTTGGTGGTTGCATATTACAGGAATACTTCTCTTTTTAAATTATTTATATTATTCGAAGCACTTGCATATACTTTTAGCTTTTCCGAATACGTATTTTGCAAATTTAGATTCAAAAGGGAAATTAACAAATTTGGAATCCGTTACAAATGAAGTGAAAATGATGCTAGATCCATCCATTGATCCTTTTGCGGCAATTCCTGAAGGTCAAGAAATGGCAGTTCCTGAAAAATTTGGAGCAAGTGATGTAACCGATTTAAATTGGGTACAATTGCTAAACGCTTATACGTGTACTGAATGTGGTCGATGCACTTCTGTGTGTCCTGCAAATCAAACAGGAAAAGAGTTATCTCCAAGAGCTATTATGATGAAAACACGTGATCGGTTGGAAGAGGTAGGAGAAAACATCAATAAAAATGGAGCGTTTGTAGCTGATGAAAAACAGTTGCTTTACGATTTTATTTCTCCAGAAGAAATTTGGGCATGTACAAGTTGCAATGCGTGTGTGGAAGAATGTCCGGTAAATATAGATCCGTTATCAATAATTATAGATTTAAGAAGGTACTTAGTAATGGAACAATCCGCAGCACCCCAAGAATTGAATACTATGATGTCAAATATTGAAAATAATGGAGCTCCGTGGAAATATAACCAAATGGATCGATTGAACTGGAAAAACGAATAATTTTTAAAAATATTTAGTATGAATGTACCCACTATGGCCGAAATGATGGCGCAAGGAAAGCAACCAGAAGTATTATTTTGGGTTGGTTGTGCAGGAAGTTTTGACGATAGAGCCAAAAAAATAACCAAAGCTTTTATTAAATTATTAAACAAGGCAAATGTTGATTTTGCGGTTTTAGGTACGGAGGAAAGTTGTACCGGTGATCCAGCAAAAAGAGCAGGGAACGAGTTTTTGTTTCAAATGCAAGCAATGGCAAACATTCAGGTTCTAAATGGTTATGAGGTAAAAAAAATTGTAACAGCGTGTCCGCATTGCTTTAATACCTTAAAAAATGAATATCCAGAATTGGGTGGAAATTATGAGGTTATGCACCATACGGAATTATTGGCATCCTTAGTTGAAAGTGGACGGTTAACCATTGAAGGAGGTCAATTTAAAGGGAAAAAAATAACATTTCATGATCCTTGTTATTTAGGTCGTGCAAATGATATTTATGAAGCGCCACGTGAATTAATTCGAAAATTAGATGTGGAATTAGTTGAAATGAAACGCTGTAAATCTAACGGATTATGTTGCGGTGCTGGTGGAGCTCAAATGTTTAAAGAGCCTGAAAAAGGAACGAAAGATATTAATGTGGAACGCACCGAAGATGCGCTTGAAGTACAACCAGATATTATTGCAACTGGTTGTCCATTTTGTAACACTATGATGACGGATGGTGTTAAAGCTAAAAACAAAGAATCGGATATTAAGGTTATTGATATTGCGGAATTAATTGCAAACGCAGAGGATTTATAATTTAAAAAATGAAATGTTTCAAAATTCACAAATAACATCTGATTTACCAGATATTGAACAACTAAGTTTTATTAAAATCCATAAAAATTATTTATGGATTTTGTTATTTAATTCAATAATAGCTTGGAGCATTGGTTTTATAGCGTTTTACTATTTTGTAGTTTTAAGAATAGGAGATAAGTATCCAACCTTTTTAAATTATGGTTATTTGATTTTTGCAGTGGTTTGTGTTGTTTATTTTTTGCTTTTAATTACAGAGTTTTCAAAAAGAAGATATGCCTTGCGAGAAAAAGACATCTCTTATGGAAGTGGAATTATAATTGAAAAGTTAATTACAGTGCCATTTGCTAGGGTTCAACATATAGAGGTTGATCAAAAGCCAATTTCACGTTTATTTAAACTAGCTTCTATTCAAATTTTTACTGCAGGAGAAAGTAATGACGACTTGAAAATTAATGGAATTCCAAAAAAGGAAGCCTTAAAAATTAAAGAGTACATCACAACATTTATCAATGGATAATTCTTTCGATTTTTCTGTTTTTTCCAAACAATCTCCTAAAGGAATTATTGTAAATTATTTTTTAATTTTCACTAAATTATTAAAATCTTCGTGGGTTTTAATACCGCTTTTGTTAACCGAAAAATCAGAGAACTTTAGTGTTTCAAAAATTATAGTAGGGGTAGTACTTATTTTAATTTTTATTTTAATTCGGTCTGTGCTATTGTATTTAAATTATAAATTCAAGGTAAAGGATGCTAATTTTGTTTTAAAACACGGAATTTTAAAAAAAACGAATATATCTATTCCTTTTTCAAAAATTCAAAACGTAAAATTTAAGCAAAATTTTATTCAACAATTAATAAATGTAACAGAAGTTGAAATTGAAACTGCAGGTGCAAAAACTGTAGAAATATCTATTAAAGCGTTAACGAGAGAACGAGCAGAAGCTTTAAAAGAAGTGTTATTTAGTGATAAAAAGGTGTTAGATGATGTTAAAGTTTCAGAAAGAAAAGAATCCTCAGAATTATTAAAAATTTCTCCTTTAGAATTATTAAAAGTAAGTATTTCTGAAAATCATCTTCATAGTTTTTTATTATTGTTCGCATTTATTTTTTCTGGATTCATTCAATTAAAAGATGTTTTAAAAGATTTAAATATTGATGCTAATTTAGACGCAATTGTTGAAGAAAATGCGAATTCTTTAGTGAGCGATATTTTTTTAATTAGTGTATTACTTATATTTACATTTGTTATTTCCATTATAATATCATTTGTAAGAACTTTTTTAAAGCACTTTAATTTAACGTTAATAATCCAAGAAAAAGCATTAGAAATAGGGCAAGGCTTAATTACTAAACAGCACAATATCATTAAAAAAGAGAAGGTGCAATATTTAGTGATATCAACAAACCCACTGAAAAAAATAATTGGTATTTATAATGTGATTTTTAAACAAGCAACTAGCGGAAGGGTTAAAAATAATAAAATCATTAAAATTGTAGGTGCTAAAATTGATCAGATTTCTGTTTTAAAAAATATTTTATTTCATGACGAAATTTCAGAGATAGGAGAAACATATGTGCCAGATACGTATTATTTAAAACAAATGTATTTTAGAAGTTTTTTGTTTTTAATTATATTAAATATAATTGCATTTTTTAATGCAAATTTTCTATTTATAAATTTTGTAGCTATTCCTTTAATTGTTTTATTGATTCATTTGAAGTATAAAAAAGCATTTTTTAAATTGCACTCAAATTTAATAGAAATAGGTTCAGGTCATTTTTCAACTGAAATTATTTATTTTGAAATATTTAAACTTCAACATATAAAAATGCGACAATCTATTTTTCAGAAAAGAAATAATGTTACAGATATTATTTTGCAAACTGCTTCAGGAAAAATTAAAATTCCTTGTGTACAGAAAAGTTTAGCAACTGAACTGTATAATTTAATGTTGTATAAAACCGAAATCTCAGAAAAATCATGGATGTAAAAGAGTTAGTGAAGGCGGCGCGTTTGCGTACATTACCATTATCCGTTTCAGGGATTATTGTAGGTAGTTTTATGGCAGCTTCTGAAGGGAAATTTAGTTGGAGTATTGCTATTTTGGCAATTTTAACAACGGTTGGTTTTCAAATTATTTCAAATTTTGCCAATGATTATGGCGATGGAGTAAAAGGAACTGATAATGATGATCGTGTTGGTCCCAAAAGGGCTATTCAAAGCGGTGCTATAACACCGAAACAAATGCTTTTAGCGATTAAAATTTCAATAGGAATTACGTTGCTAATTGCAGTACTGTTAATTTATATAGCTTTCGGAAAAGAAGATTTTCTGAATTTACTTATTTTCTTCATTTTAGGTATTGCAAGTATTATAGCTGCCATTAAATATACGGTTGGTAAAAGTGCTTATGGATATAGTGGACTTGGCGATGTATTTGTTTTTCTGTTTTTTGGTTTATTAAGTGTTTGTGGAAGTTATTATTTATTTACAAAAGAATTAAATATGGCGGTTTTTCTACCTGCTATTTCTGTAGGTTTGTTAAGTGTTGGAGTGTTAAATTTGAATAATATGCGTGATAAAGAGTCTGATGAAAAATCAAGTAAAAACACATTAGTTGTTAAAATGGGAAGTGCATTTGCAAAATATTATCATTATTTATTATTGATTTCTGCATTGTTATTTGCGGTTTTGTATACGGTAATCCACTATCAATCAATTCTTCAATTTATTTATTTAGTTGCTTTTATACCTATTGTCTTTCATTTTAAAACTGTTTATAAAAATACAGTTCCCAGATTATTAGATCCTGAATTGAAAAAATTGGCTTTAAGTACTTTTTTGTTTTCAATATTATTTGGGTTAGGATTAATTTTGATTGGTTAAAAAAAAGAAGCATCTTTGTTGTATAATTAAAAGGTAAAAGATATTTTTATCTTCTATTATTAATACGATGAAAAATCAAGTATTAGGTATCTTTTTTTATCTACTTTATTTGTTGGCAATGGTGAAGCCATTAGTGCCAATTATAGAGTATTACGCCAATTATGAGTATATAGCAACAGTACTTTGTGAAAATAAAGACAAGCCTTATTTAGAGTGTAACGGAAAATGCTATTTACAAAAGCAATTAAAGGAAGTTAATCACAACAATCACGATCATAAGTCTACAGTTCCGCAAATTAATTTAGATGATTATCCAATGTCACCTTTAGATCAATTTTCATATGAACTAAGTGGTAGTGAGTTGATTTCTCAAATCAATTACGGTAGTACCCGAGTAACGTTTCAGGACTTTACGTTATCCTTATTAAAACCACCTCCACAAGTCGTTTCTTAATTTTTTTGACGTGTTTTTTACTTTAAAATTGTTATAGTATGTTTAAATACAGTATTTTAACTTTTTCAGCACAAGAAATAAATTCACGTAAACATACAAGTTTTTAAGTTTGCTAATTAGTATTAATACTATTTAGTAAGCTAGATTATAATTACTAAACAACTTTAAAAATGAAAAATAAAGTACTTGTAACGATACTAGTATTATTTATGACACTAGTATCTTTTGCGCAAAACACAAAAATTTCAGGAAAAATTATTGATGAAAAAGATGCCACTCCAATAGAATTTGTTACTATAAGAGTCCTAAAAAACAATGTGTTAGTTATTTCAAATAAAAATGGAGAGTTTTCCATAAATGCCCAAGTGGGTGATAAAGTGGAAGTTTCTCACATTAGTTATAAAACAATAACTACCAATTTGCAGAATGCAAAAAGTATTCAATTGCAACAAACTCAAATAGATTTGAATGAAATTATTGTAGCTGCAAATCCGCTGCAAGATATTTCACAGTCTGTTGTAATTAATGATGCCGAAAAACGCATTAGCCAACCACGTAGTGTTGGTCATTTATTTAAAGAAATCAGCGGTTTTGGAATCACCAAAAAAGGTGGATATGCTTCAGAACCTGTATTTCGCTCATTTAAATATGAGCAATTAAATGTGCAATATGATGGAGGAATGAAAGTGACAAATGCGTGTCCAAATAGAATGGATCCAATTACAACGCATATTATTCCAGAAGAAATTGAAAAAATTGAAATTGTAAAAGGCCCTTTTACAGTTCGTTTTGGTCAAAATTTTGGGGGAATTATCAATTTAGTTTCTAAAAATCCAACGAAAGATCAACAAGGTTTTCATGGAAGTGTGGAGGGTGGTTACGAATCTAATGGAAATAATTTAGTTACAGGAGCATCCGCATTGTATGTTGCAGAAAAATTCGATGTACATTTAAATGGTTCGTACAGAGATTTTGGTGACTATAAAGATGGTGATGGAACAGAGGTGCCTTCATCATTTAAAACAATGGATTACTCCTTAAAAGTTGGAATAAATCCTACAGAAAAACAACGTTTACAATTAAGTTGGAGACAATCCTTTGGACGTGATATTGAGCACGCTGGTTTACCAATGGATTCACCTTATGATGATAGTTTTTTAGCGGGAATAGACTACAAAATAAAAGAATTATCAGATAAAATAAAAAGTTTTACTGTAAAGGTATTTTATTCCTATGTAGATCATTTAATGACCAATGAAGATAGACCAAGTTTTATGGCGACAGATTCACAATCTCCTGTAGAATCTTGGACGTATGGTGGGAAAACTGAATTAGAAATTGCACCATCGGACAATGTACGAGTTTTTGTGGGTGCAGATGCGAATATGTTAGATAGAAAAGGAGATAGAACCAGAATTGTAAAAATAATGAATGGTGTTACATTACCAACTCCTAAAGTTTTTACCGATAAAATTTGGCAAGATGCAAGTGTAAATGATGTGGGTGTTTTTGCAGAAAGTAACTTCAAAATAACCAATAATACTACAGTAACAACTGGGGTAAGAGCGGATTTTGTTACGGCAACCATAGAGGATCCAGAAGCAGATTTTGCGACCTTATATGGAGGAGATATTAAAGACCAAACGGAAACAAATGTTAGTGCGAATGCTTCCATAAAATACCAAAAAGATGGATTTCAAACGCAATTTGCAGTGGGAAGAGGAGTAAGAACAGCAGCGATGACAGAGCGTTTCATCAATCATTTTTCAGTAGGTGTAGATCCATATGAATATGTTGGAAATCCTTATTTAAAGCCAGAAGTAAACACGCAACTGGAATTGTCATTATTGAAAAAATTTGAAACTATTGAAATTGGAGCCTCATTTTTCCACTCCTTTTTAACAGATTATATTACACCAGTTGTAAACCCAAGTATTAAAAGAAAGTTTATGCCAACAACGCCTCCAACAGCGGTTAAACAATTTATTAATATTGATGAGGCTACTCAAACTGGTTTCGAGTTTTCTTTTAACTATAAAGCATCAGAACGTGTAACTTTTACTTCGGAAGTGTCTTATACACAAGCTGAAGATACAGATTCTAACGAGCCTTTAGCTCATATTCCTCCGTTTATGGCAAATTTAGGAGCTAAATATGAGGCTTCAAATTATTGGTTTGCATTTAGCACTCGTTTGGTTGCTAAACAAGCACGGATTTCGGAATCTTTTATGGAACAAGAAACTCCAGGTTTTGGAACGATGGATTTTAGAGCAGGTATTGAACCGTTCAAAGGTTTTTCAGTCGGTTTTGCGGTCTTAAATATTTTTGATGCCATGTATTATGAACATTTAAATTTCTCGTATAATAACTCAAATACCTTATCAGGTAAAATTTATGAGCCTGGTAGAAATTTTACAACGTACTGTAAGTATCAATTTTAAAAGAGGTGCATAATTTGTTTGCAAACCACAGAAAGTTCAATTTCTGTGGTTTTTTTATGAAAT
>JAGPIQ010000099.1 GCA_018054895.1 Lutibacter sp.
CCAAATGGTGATCGACATAATGATACTTGGAACGTTATTGGTATCAACAAAACAATGTATCCTTCAATAACCATCAATATTTTTAACAGATTTGGAAAATTAATTCATAAAATGGATCCGAATGGAAATGGCTGGGATGGATTTTTTAACGGTACGCAACAACCAGCCACAGACTATTGGTTTTCAGCAGAATTAATTGATAGCAAGGGCTATATAAAAATTAAAAAAGGACATTTTAGTTTGAAAAGGTAAAAATAGAAGTGAATAGTTAGTATTGAGTAATTAGTAGTTTATCCAGCTCCGCAAAGTCCTAGCTCCGCAAAGTCTCCTGACTTTGAGGCACTATACTTTATGTAATTCCTATCTGTCAAAATTTTCATTTTTAAAATCTTTTTACTTTCGTTTTAATAATACCAGCTACGCAAAGTCTCCCGACTTTGAAGCACTTTACTTTATGTAATTCCTATCTATTAAACTTTTTATTTTTAAAACTTTTCTACTTTCATTTTAATAATATTCCTCAAAGTCGGGAGACTTTGAGGAGCTGTGTCAATTCAAAAAAATAAATTGTAATTTATATATCGTATATCTTAAATTGTAAATTCCAAATAGTAACTATTTTTACATTATTTTTGTGGTATGCAATTCAAATTAGAATCGAAATTTAAACCTACGGGCGACCAGCCAACAGCTATTAAGCAATTGGTTGAAAGTATTAATTCAAGTGAAAAATACCAAACACTGCTTGGTGTTACTGGTTCTGGTAAAACATTTACCGTAGCCAATGTTATTGAACAAACACAAAAACCGACATTAGTTTTAGCGCATAATAAAACATTAGCGGCACAATTATACTCGGAGTTCAAACAATTTTTCCCCAATAATTCTGTAGAATATTTTGTTTCCTATTACGATTATTACCAACCAGAAGCATACATTCCCGTTACAGGAACTTTTATTGAAAAGGATTTATCTATTAATGAAGATATTGAAAAACTGAGAATTAGCGCCTCATCTGCCTTGTTATCAGGAAGACGTGATGTCATTATTGTCGCTTCAGTTTCCTGTATTTACGGTATTGGAAACCCTGTGGAATTCAAAAAAAATGTGATTACTGTTGAAGTCAATCAAGAAATTGCACGAACCAAATTTTTACATTTATTAGTTCAAAGTTTATATTCTCGAACAGAAACGGAATTATCCAGTGGAACTTTCAAAGTAAAAGGTGACACCATTACCGTATATCCATCTTATGGGGAACACGCGTTTCGCATTCACTTTTTTGGCGATGAAATTGAAGAATTAGAAAGTTTTGATGTGACAAACAACGAAGTTATTGAAAAGTTTGAACAATTAACCATTTACCCTGCCAACCTATTTGTTACTTCGCCTGACGTGTTGCAAAATGCCATTCACGCCATTCAGGAAGATTTAATGAAACAGTACGATTATTTCAATGAAATTGGGAAACCTTTAGAGGCAAAACGCTTAAAAGAACGAACCGAATTTGATTTAGAAATGATTCGTGAACTCGGTTATTGCAGTGGAATTGAAAACTATTCGAGGTATTTAGATGGACGTAACCCAGGAACCAGACCTTTCTGTTTATTAGATTATTTTCCAGATGATTATTTAATGGTCATTGATGAAAGTCACGTAACGGTTCCACAAGTTCACGCCATGTACGGAGGTGATAGATCACGAAAAATAAATTTAGTAGAATATGGTTTCCGATTACCAGCTGCTATGGATAACCGTCCTTTGAAATTTGAGGAATTTGAAGAAATTCAAAATCAAGTTGTTTTTGTAAGTGCCACACCTGCGGATTATGAGCTTGAAAAAACCGAAGGAGTATTTGTTGAGCAAATTATTCGGCCAACTGGTTTATTAGATCCCATTATTGAAATACGTCCAAGCATCAACCAAATAGACGATTTAGTGGAGGAAATTCAACTAAGAGTTGAAAAAGACGAACGAACATTGGTTACCACGCTTACAAAACGTATGGCTGAAGAATTAACGAAGTATTTAAGTCGAATTTCGATTCGTTGTCGTTACATTCATTCCGATGTGGATACGTTGGAACGTGTTGAAATTATGGCAGATTTACGAAAAGGATTGTTTGATGTATTAATTGGTGTGAACCTTTTACGTGAAGGATTGGATTTACCAGAAGTTTCTTTAGTCGCTATTTTAGATGCGGATAAAGAAGGTTTTTTACGTTCGCACCGTTCATTAACGCAAACAATAGGTAGAGCCGCTAGAAATGTGGAAGGGAAAGCTATTTTATATGCTGATAAAATCACCAACAGTATGCAATTGACTATTGATGAAACCAATAGACGACGTGAAAAACAGATTGCGTACAACACAAAACATAGTATTACGCCAACACAAATTAAAAAATCGATTGAAAATACGTTAGCTAAAAATACCGTTTCATCTTATCATTACGACAATACGGATCAGTTAGCTGCGGAAGAAAATTTAAGTTATTTACCAAAACCAGAGGTTGAAAAACGAATTAAGGAAAAACGCAAAATGATGGAAGAAGCTGCCAAAGCTTTGGATTTTATTGTTGCGGCTAAACTTCGTGATGAAATAAAAACGTTGAAGGAAGCGCTGTAAACAATAAAGGCTAGAACTCTGTTCTAGCCTTTATTGTTTAATTAAAAATTGAAAATTAACAATTTTTCTAATTCGTTCTTAATAAAAAACAGCAAAGCCTAGAACTAAGAGTTCTAGACTTTGCTGTTTCATTTTTAATTGATAATTTTCAATTATCAATTAAAAAAACTAATTTCCTTTTTGGTAATCAGCTAAAAATTGTGCTAAACCACTATCTGTTAAAGGGTGTTTTAACAAACCTTTAATTGCAGATAAAGGACCTGTCATAACATCTGAACCTAATTTTGCGCAATCAATAATATGCATTGTATGACGTACAGACGCTGCTAAAATTTGAGTTTCAAAACCATAGTTATCATAAATCAATCTGATTTCACCAATTAAATTTAATCCATCTGTAGAAATATCATCTAAACGACCAATAAAAGGAGAAACATACGTTGCTCCTGCTTTTGCAGCCAATAATGCTTGACCAGCAGAAAATACCAACGTTACATTTGTTCTGATTCCTTTATCTGAAAAATATTTACACGCTTTTACACCATCAGCAATCATAGGTAATTTTACCACAATTTGAGGATGTAATGCTGCTAGTTCTTCTCCTTGTTTCACCATTCCATCAAAATCTGTTGCAATTACTTCTGCACTTACATCACCATCCACAATATTGCAAATGTCAACATAATGTTTTAAAATATTATCTGCACCAGTAATTCCTTCTTTCGCCATTAATGATGGGTTTGTAGTAACTCCATCCAATACGCCTAAGGCTTGGGCTTCTCTAATTTGATCTAAATTAGCTGTATCTATAAAAAATTTCATTGTTAAGTATATTTAATTTGTATATGTAAATTTCTAATTTCCACAAAAATAAGAAATTGATTCTTATTTTTGGTTTAATTATATGTATAAAGTGGTTTTTTGTATTGGGCATCTAGTATTTGGTTTTCTATGAAAGACTTTTAAGCATTACACTTTGAACCTTTGCCCTTTTTCAATTTTTCAACTTTAAAACCATCCACTATAATTTATAATGCTTCATCAACATTTTTTCATACACTCTATCTGGTAAAATGGATTTTAAAGCTATGGAAAATTTCTGCATAAACTCCCCTACTTTATAATGAATTTTTGGTTTAGGAGTATTTATAATTTTAAAAATAGCTTCTGCCATTTCAACAGGGTTACTGCCCGAATCGACGTGCGTATTCATTAAATCCAATGTTTCCTGATATACTTTTTTATACGCTGAATGTTCAAAAACTGGTGTATGGTAACGACCTGCAGCAATATTGGTTGCAAAATCGCCTGGTGCCACATTGGTAACTTCTATCCCAAAACTTTTAACCTCCATACGAATGGCTTCGGTCACCAATTCTAATGCTCCTTTTGACGCTGAATAAATTCCTCTAAAAGGCAAGCCCATATAACCTGCAATAGACGTTACATTAATAATTAATCCACTTTTTTGAGAACGCATTTGTGGCAAAACAGCTTTCATTACATCAATAGCACCAAATAAATTGGTGTTAAAAACATTCCGCATTTCATTGGTGGGCGTATCTTCAATAGGCCCCGTAATTCCCATTCCTGCATTGTTTATTAAAACGTCTAAGCGACCTTCTTTTGCTATTATTTCTTGAACTGCTTTAGAAATACTTTCTTCAGAATTGACATCCAACGCTACTAAATTGAATGGATGATTTACGCACTTAGCTGGATTTCTACTGGTTCCATACACTATAAATCCTTTATCCAATAAATAAATCCCTACGGATTTACCAATACCAGACGACCCTCCAGTAATTAAAACGACTTTTTTCATTAAATAAGTTTAAAAGTTACAAAGTTACAAAGTTATAAAGTTATAAAGTTATAAAGTTGCACTATCAATCGTTTTTTAGATAAATCTATCAAATAGTAGTTACATAAACGTAAAGTTTCGAAATATTTTTTGATTTTTTCTCTTCAGAAGTAAGAAAATAAAAGGCATAAAAAAAGGCAAGCTACCTACATCACACCGCTACGACTAATTACCTTTGCTGCGTTCCCGCCCTGGAGGATTCAAAAGGAGCTGGTTGTGTAGGACTTGCCCGCGGCAAAAGTACAATCATTTTTTAGTATACACAATCATTTTTTTTATAAATTTATGTAACAATTTTAAAAGACTGTTTACTAATAAATTAGTAAAATCAATTTATAAAAATGAATCAAAACAATTATTACTAATGTAGGTATTAGTATATTTGTTGCTTTAAAACCAAACACATGAATCAAATTATTAAACAAAACGGAATTAACTTTGGACTAATCCTTGGATTTTTATTAATTCTGCCTGTCCTTTTGGGATATGCTATAGATGTTTCCTTCATTGTAAGTTATTGGACTCTTGGATTTCTCTTTTTTGGAGTAATTATTATGGGAATCTTGGCAATTGCATTTACTAAACGAGGATTAGGCGGTTTTATATCATTTAAAGATGCATTTACTCCTTATTTTTTAATGCTAATAATTGGATTGGCGATTTCAGTTATTATGAATTTCCTTCTTTTTAATGTAATTGACACTAAATTCGTAGACGTTGTTAAAGAAAAACAAATTGAGACTGTTGAAAGTCAAAGAGAATGGGTGATGGTAAAAATGGCAGATGCCCCAGATGAAAAATTTAACGAAATGGATGCTAAATTTGATGAAGCAATAGATAAGATAAAGGCTGATGACCCATATAGTATCACTTCATTATTTAAAGGATTTACAATTTTTATAGCAATTTTTTCTTCCTTTGGACTACTACTTGCTGCAATATTAAAAAAACGAGATCCATCATTAGAATAATTAAACACCATAATAAAACATGAATATATCCGTAGTTATTCCTTTATTAAATGAGGAAGACTCTTTACAAGAATTACATGATTGGATTGTAAAAGTTATGCATTCCAATTCATATTCATACGAAATACTTTTTATTGATGATGGCAGCACCGATACTTCTTGGCAAGTTATTGAACTCATATCACTTAACAATCCTAATGTTAAAGGAATCCGTTTTCAAAAAAACTATGGAAAATCCCAAGCATTAAATGCAGGTTTTAAAGAAGTTAAAGGGGATGTTGTTATTACCATGGATGCTGATTTACAGGATAGTCCAGATGAAATTCCAGAATTATATAACTTGATTGTAAAGGATGGTTACGATTTAATTTCCGGCTGGAAAAAGAAACGATACGATTCTAAAATTAGAAAAAACATTCCGTCTAAATTATTTAATGCAGCTGCCCGAAAAACTTCAGGATTAAAATTACACGATTTTAACTGTGGTTTAAAAGCCTATAAAAAAGAGGTTGTTAAAAATGTAGATGTGAATGGTGAAATGCATCGATACATTCCTGTATTGGCGAAAAATGCTGGATATCATAAAATTGGCGAAAAAGTAGTGGAACATCAAGCACGTAAATACGGTGTTACCAAATTTGGAATGGAGCGCTTTATAAATGGCTTTTTAGATTTAATTACCATTTGGTTTTTATCTAAATTCGGAAAAAGACCCATGCATTTATTTGGATTATTAGGAACAATGGTGTTTTTTATTGGCTTTTGTTTTGCCTTTTATTTAGGTATTGACAAACTGTTTTTTAACCCAACAGGACGCTTAATTACCGAAAGACCACAATTTTATATTTCATTAGTAACAATGATTATTGGTACACAACTATTTTTAGCTGGTTTTTTGGGTGAAATTATTTTACGATCAAAATCAGATACCAAAAGGTATTCCATTTCAGACACGTTAAATTTATAACGTTATCGTAATTTATACTTTAATTAATCAACCAATTACCTTATTTTTACTTTCACAAATAAATATTAACCAGATATGACAACAATTTTAGAAAAAGCACAGCAATGGCTATCAAGCACATTCGATAAAGAAACGCAAGCTGAAATTCAACATTTAATAGACACAGATCAAGAACAATTAAACGATCGTTTTTACCAAGATATGGAATTTGGTACTGGAGGAATGCGTGGTATTATGGGCGCAGGAACCAACAGAATCAACAAATATACGTTGGGAAGAGCTACTCAAGGTTTGTCTAATTATTTAAACCAAACATTCCCAAATAAACAATTAAGTGTTGCAATTGCTTTTGACTGTAGAAATAATAGTCAACCTTTTGCAAAAATTGTTGCTGATGTATTATCTGCCAGCGGTATAAAAGTATTTTTATTTGAAGATTTAAGAGCAACCCCTGAATTATCATTTGCGGTAAGACATTTAGGTTGTGACGCAGGAATTGTTTTAACAGCTTCTCATAACCCACCAGAATATAATGGTTATAAAGTGTACTGGAATGACGGCGGACAAATTATACCTCCACAAGATGGTGAAATTATTAAGGAAGTGGTGAGTTTAGATTTTGCTGATATTAATTTTAATGCGAATGAAAGTTTAATTGAAATTATTGGTGAAAAAGTAGACAATGCATTTATTGATGCTTCGGTAAAAAACGGAACTTTTAATACTGCAGGAAAAGACAATTTAAAAATTGTTTTCACTTCTTTACACGGAACTTCTATAACGGTCGTTCCTGAAACGTTGAAAAGAGCTGGTTATAATGATGTGCATATTGTTGAAGAACAACGTGTGCCAAACGGAAATTTCCCAACGGTAAAATCTCCAAACCCTGAAGAACCTGCTGCTTTAAAAATGGCTACGGAATTAGCAGATAAAATTGGTGCTGATATTTTAATTGGAACCGATCCTGATTGTGACCGTTTAGGAATTGCAGTACGCGATTTAGAAGGAAATATGAAGTTGTTAAACGGTAACCAAACCATGTGCTTAATGACCAACTTCTTAATTAAAAAATGGAAAGAAGCAGGAAAATTAAATGGAAAACAATTTGTTGGCTCTACTATTGTTTCTACAAACTTAGTAAATGAAATTGCTGCAAGTTATGGCGTTGAAACTAAAGTTGGTTTAACTGGTTTTAAATGGATTGCCAAAATGGTGCGTGAAGCTGAAGGAAAACAAGAATTTATTGGTGGTGGTGAAGAAAGTTTTGGATATATGGTGGGCGATTTCGTTCGTGATAAAGATGCTGTTACTGCTACCTTATTAGCCTGTGAAATTGCTGCTGATGCCAAAGCAAATGGTAGTTCTATGTATCAAGAATTATTACAAATTTATGTAGACAATAACTATTACAAAGAGCATTTAATTTCAATTACTAAAAAAGGAATGGATGGTGCGCAACAAATTAAACAAATGATGGTTGATTTACGTAAAAACCCAATTGCTGAAATTGGTGGTTCAAAAGTAAATTTTGTATATGATTACCAAGCGTCTACGTGTACTGATTTACTAAAAGGCGAAACAACAGCTATTGATATTCCAACATCTAATGTGTTGATTTATGAAACTGTTGAAGGTACTAAAGTTGCCGCAAGACCAAGCGGTACTGAGCCAAAAATTAAATTCTATTTTAGCCTTAAAGCTCCTTTAGACGCTATTGAAAATGTTGAAAAAGTAGAAGCTCAATTAGATGCGAAAATTCAAGGAATTATTGCTGAATTGGAATTAAACTAATTAAATTTTTGATTCAAAAATAATTGATGAAACGAGCTTGTTCAAAATTCTATCACCCAACGGAATGATTGATAGCGAACAGCATGTGACCATTGAAAAAAAATAAATATAAACACATGAAATATTTTAAACAAATATTAGTGTATGCAAAGCCGTATAAATTATACGGCTTTTTAAACATCATAAGCAACGTATTTTATGCGTTATTCGGCACATTAGCCTTTGTAAGTTTAATGCCTATGCTAAAGGTATTATTTAAAAGCGCTGAACCTATTATGGTAGTCCCAACTTACGAAGGCATTACCAAATTAGGTGATTATGTTGAAAATTCCATCAATTATTTTATTACCATAAAAATAAACAATGAAGGTGAGTTATCAGCTTTGTTATTTATGATTACCATTATCATTAGCACCTTTTTATTGAAAAATATTTTTGGCTATTTAGCCATGTATTTCATCACTTTTTTAAGAAATGGTGTTTTAAAAGATGTACGTAATGATTTGTACGAAAAAACAGTAGACTTACCGCTTGCCTACTTTTCAGAAAAAAGAAAAGGTGATATTATTGCCCGTATTTCAACGGATGTGTTAGAAATTCAACATTCATTTTTATCTATTTTAGAACTAATTGTTAGAGAACCTTTAACTATTTTATTTACTGTTTTTGCAATGTTGGCATTAAGTCCACAATTAACAATATTCGTGTTTATTTTTATTCCTATTGCTGGTTTTATTATTTCTTTAGTGGGGAAAAAACTAAAAAAACAATCGGATAGTGTACAACAAGAACAAGGTTATTTTTTATCTATTTTAGAAGAAACGCTAGGTGGCTTACGAGTTATAAAAGGTTTTAATGCTGAAGATTATTTTAATGGGAAATTTAAAGAATCTACTACTCGATTTTATAATTTCTCAAATACTTTATTAAATCGTCAAAATTTAGCATCACCGCTAAGTGAATTTTTAGGAATTGGAGTCATTGCTATTTTGTTATTATACGGCGGCTCTCTTGTTTTAGTCGATAAAACTTTAGCTCCAGATGCTTTTATTGTTTATATCGGGTTAGCTTACAACATATTAACACCTGCTAAAGCAATTTCAAAAGCAATTTACGGTGTTAAAAAAGGAGATGCTGCAGCGGAACGTGTGTTAGAAATATTACACACAACTTCACCGTTAGCGGATAAACCAAATGCATTGGTAAAAGAAGGATTTCAAACTGGGATTTCAATAAAAAATGTCTCTTTTAAATACCAAGATGAATATGTGTTGGAGAATTTTTCACTAGAAATTCCGAAAGGGAAAACGGTTGCTTTTGTTGGACAATCAGGTAGCGGAAAGTCGACCATTGCAAACTTATTAACTCGTTTTTACGATGTAAATGAAGGAAGTATTGAAATTGATGGCATTGACATAAAAGATATTACAAAAACCTCTTTACGCAACTTACAAGGCTTGGTTTCTCAAGATTCTATTCTATTTAATGATACCATTAAAAACAATATTTTACTGGGACTTTCCAATAAAACAGATGATGAAATTTTAGCAGCTGCCAAAATTGCAAACGCGCACGAGTTTATTAAAGATTTAACTAACAACTACGATTTTAACATTGGTGATAGCGGAAATAAATTATCTGGTGGACAAAAGCAACGCTTGAGTATTGCGCGTGCTGTACTTAAAAACCCTCCGATAATGATTTTAGATGAAGCAACCTCAGCGTTAGATACAGAATCTGAACGTTTAGTACAAGATGCATTGGAAAAAATGATGGAAAACAGAACGTCTATTGTTATTGCTCACAGACTTTCAACTATTCAAAAAGCAGATGTAATTGTGGTACTTCAAAAAGGAAAAATTGTAGAGCAAGGAACTCATACTGAATTAATTGCTAATGACAACATCTACAAGAAATTGGTTGAAATGCAGACGCTGTAATTAATGAAAAGTTAAGAATGAAAAATGAA
>JAGPIQ010000223.1 GCA_018054895.1 Lutibacter sp.
TCATCTTTTTTATCTGTTGAAATTTGAATTTCATGAGTAGTAGCATTGATGTATTGAAGTTTTATAATATCTTCATTTTTTACAAAATCATTAAAAAACTGATTTACTTGCTCGGAGTTTTCTCTTAGCATTTCGCTTCTAATTGCCCAAGAAAACGTTTTTGCAGTTAACTGTAAGCGATTGCTGTTAATACTATCTAACTTAATTCTATATGTATTTTCAATAGTCGTTTTTTCATTGGTAAATGAGTTTTTAAGTATTTGAGTACTAATGAAATGGTATGCAATACTAATTAAAAGTAAAAGAATTAAAATAGCATAATATTTATTCTTCTTTATAAACACCCAAATTTTTGAAGGCTGTTTAACTTCAACTTTAGAAGTGTCATTATTTTCTATATTTTCCATAATAAGATTGGTTTTAAAATTAGATAACAAAAGTGCAACTAAGTCACGATATTCTGATCTAAAATCAGTGTTTTTTTTGATTTATGAAAAAGAAATATAATAGGTTTAATTATATCTTCTGAAATAGATATAATTGTCTAATTTTTAGGGATTCTAAACACTCCTGAAAAAATTAAACCACCAATAATTCCCATTAAAATAAAAGCCACTTGTTCAAATAAATTACTAGTATTAATTATTGATGAATTTAGAAAAGAACTGCTCAGTCCCATAAACGATTTACTTCCTGGAACAAGCATTATAATACCTTGCGTTAGATAAACCGTTTTAGGCGATTTTGTTATTTTACTAAATAATACACTAATGGCAACTACGGAAATCGTTCCAATAAAAGTGCTTATTAATACTCCGAAACTAGAAAATAGAACTGTTAAAAGAAATCCAGAAAACCCAGTTAAAACACCTAATAACATGTCTTTTTTCCGAACTTGAAAAATTGGTAAAAGTGTCACTGAAAAGACAGGGATTGCACAAAACATAATCCATCTTGGCATGTCTGAAATATGAGTTAATGGCTTAAAATCTATTACATTAGACATTAAAGAGATTCCTAATAATACGCCAAAAAATTGTTTAAATAATGATATAAGCGAATCAAATAATTTTGCGCCGCCAGACACTAAACTTTTAGAGGTAATTTCTTCTAAAGCAGTAGTTATGGCTAGTCCAGGAATAAATATTATGATTGCAGAAAGTATGCTAATTCCTACATTAAAATCGGGAAATATTAAATAGATTAAACTTGCTAATATGGTAATTACAAATGAAACTAGCGATTCAAGAATGTTTTCTAAATAGTTCGATTTTGTGGATAGAAAAATAATAAAGTAAACAAGAGCTCCGAGTAAAAATGAGAATAATAAAGAAATCCAATTAGTTCCGATCATTAAACTAAAAGCACCTGCAGCAAATGCGTAAGCCAATGTTAGTACAAAATGATTTAATTTCTTTGTTTTTGCATAAATCAACGCCAATTCTTCTTTTAACGAAAATCCATCATCATTGTCATCTATCACTTTATTTGTTACTTCAACAATTCTAGATAGTGCACCCAAGTTTAAGTTTCCAGGAGGAATGCATTCTACATAATTGTAGGAGTTTTCGCCTTCATAAAATGTATAATTTATCCAAGTGGGTAAATCCATAAAACTACCTTTTATCCCTTGCTTTTTTGCTACTGTAGATAAGTAAGCCTGAATTTGATAAGATGGAATTCCATAAATATGCAATGCTTTCCCTAACTCAATTATAAATTGATATTTTTTAGGTATTTTCATTATAAATTTACGTTGTTAATTATTAGAAGAATGATACAATTAAGTGTCATTTATACATTATTAAATAAGCTCGTTCCTTTTAGACTGAACGAGCTTATTTAAACTATTATTTTTTAACTAACCATTTTCTAGCATTTACAAAAGCTTCAGCCCAAGGCGAAACTTCATCTTTTCTTCCTGCTTGATAATTTGCCCAGTTCCATTGGAAAATTGAACGTTCAATATGTGGCATCATTACTAAATGACGACCATCTTTGCTACTTATCATTGCAGTATTATAATCAGATCCATTCGGATTTGCAGGGTAGGAGTCGTAACCATATTTAGCAACAATATTGTAAGCACTTTCTTCCATAGGTAAATTGAATTTTCCTTCTCCGTGTGAAATCCAAACCCCTAAAGTACTTCCAGCCAATGTAGAAAGCATTACCGAATTATTTTCTTGAATTGTTACCGATGTAAAGTTACTTTCGTGTTTGTGAGAATCGTTGTGCAACATTTTTCCGTGAACTTTATGCTCTGGATTTATGACTTCTAATTCCATAAACAACTGACAACCATTACAAATACCAACAGACAATGTATCTTCTCTTTTGAAGAAATTATCTAAGGCTGTTTTTGCTTTTTCGTTGTATAAAAATGCACCAGCCCAACCTTTAGCAGAACCTAAAACATCTGAATTAGAAAATCCTCCAACAGCACCAATAAACTGAATGTCCTCTAAATTTTCACGGCCACTAATTAAATCTGTCATATGAACATCCTTCACATCAAAACCAGCTAAATACATAGCGTTCGCCATTTCACGTTCGCTATTACTTCCTTTTTCACGAATAATGGCTGCTTTTGGCCTCTCGACTGCGCTCGAGGTGACAGGCGTAATTCCTGTGAAGTTATTTGGAAAATTAAACTTTAAAGGTTGACTTTTATAATTATCGAAACGTTCTCTAGCCTTATTATTTGCAGTTTGTTTAGCATCTAATAAATACGAAGTTTCAAACCAAACATCTCGGTATTTTGCAATGTCTAATTTACACGGTCCAAAATCTAGCGTAGCTTCGTTAGTAACTTTTCCAAGTTTATAAAATGAAACCTTATTTTGATTTAATTTTTGTTCAATTTCAGCATCATTTTTAGCCTGGAAAACAATTCCAATATTTTCAGCAAATAAATATTTAATAATGTCTTTTTCTTCAAAAACAGAGAAATCTATTTTTAGCCCTACATTGGTATCAGAAAAACACATTTCAAGTAAGGTTGTTATTAAACCACCACTTCCAATATCGTGACCAGCAACAATAGCTTCTTCAGAAATTAATTCCTGAATAGTATTAAACGCATTTTTGAAAAATGCGGCATCTTTAATTG
>JAGPIQ010000100.1 GCA_018054895.1 Lutibacter sp.
GGTATTATAAAATTCAACAGTAAGCAACAGTGTTTTTTAGCAATTTTTTCATAGACTATAAAAATAGTAATAAATAAGTAATGGATAAAACTTTTAAGACAAATTAGTTTTCTAATTTTTGTATCTTGGGTTGTTTTAAACAAGCCAATGAAAACCAAATTGCACATATTTAATAGTGTTGCTAAACATTTAAGTTTTACCAAAGCTGCGGAGCAGTTATTTATTTCGCAACCAGCTATTTCAAAGGCTATTAAAAATTTAGAGCATGAATATAATACTACATTTTTTATACGAAAAAGAAGCTCCATAGAACTGACTTCGGAAGGAAAGGCTTTTTTAATATACGTACAAAAAATATTGGTTATTTATGCCGAAATGGAGGAGCAGTTTCTTCATAAAAATGAAAAATTTCCTGAGTTTATTAATTTTGGCGTAAGTACTACGCTTTCCAATTACATTATTCCAAAGGTTATTGCCAAGTTTAGAAGACAGTTTCCGCAAACAAAGTTTAATATTATCAGTAATAATTCTGAAACTATTGAAAACTTGGTGTTGAATGAAGAAATAGATTTTGCCATTACCGAAGGTAGCATAACGAACACAAAACTTCATTTTGAAAAATTTATGAAAGATGAAATTGTGTTGGTAACAAATGTAAATAATACTTCTTTTAAAAAGGGTAGTGTTGATGTTGAAACCCTACAAACATTACCAATGATTGTGCGTGAAAAAGGATCTGGAACGAAGCAAATAATCGATACTTTTTTGCTAAAAAACAACATTAAGAAACTGAATGAAGTTGTATCCTTAAATAGTACAGAAGCTATCAAGCACTATTTGTATCATTCGGATCATTACGCATTGCTGTCTGTGAATGCAATTACAGATGATTTAATAAATAACAAACTCAAAATAATAGACATTAAAGATTTAAGTATTGATAGATGGTTTTACTTTGTAAAAAGAACAGGGTATCTTTCGAATTCAATGGAGTATTTCGAAAATTTTATCAGACTTAATTATAACTTTTAGTTATGTTACATCACTAATTACTGTGCTAATTAGTGAGTTAAATAAAATACTTTTGTATCAAATAATACCATTTGACATGAAAGTTCTCTTATCTAAAATAATTTATTTTTTAATTATCAGTTTGGCCTTTTTAGGTTTTATAAACAGTCCAACCGCGTTGGTGTTAGGGTTTGTTTTTACACTTATTTTTAACAATCCAATAAAAAAGTATAGCCATACAGCTATTAATTATTTTCTGAAGATTTCAGTAGTTGGTTTGGGTTTTGGCATGCTTATTAAAGAAACATTGCAAACAAGTAAAGATGGATTTGGTTTAACCGTGTTTTCAATTTTTTTAACGGTATCAATGGGGTTGTTGCTAACAAGGCTTTTGAAAGTGAATTTAAAGTTAGGACACCTTATTACATCTGGAACAGCAATTTGCGGAGGAAGTGCCATTGCAGCTATTTCTCCTGTTATAAAAGCGAAGCCTAAAACAATTAGTATTGCCATAGGTATTGTGTTTTTGTTAAATGCCATTGCCTTGTTTGTTTTTCCTGTATTGGGCCATCTATTGCAATTAACTCAATATGAATTTGGTTTGTGGTGTGCCGTAGCCATACACGATACAAGTTCGGTAGTAGGAGCTGCTTTAAGTTATGGAGACGAAGCCTTAAGAATTGCAACTACCGTAAAACTTTCACGGACTTTATGGATTATTCCTTTGTCTATTTTTTCAATGATAATTTTTAAAACTAAGGGCAAAAAAATAAAAATCCCTTACTTTATTTTGTTGTTTATTGTAGCAATTATTCTCAACAGTTATCATGTGTTACCTGTATCAGCTACTAGTTTTATTGTTTTAATGGCGAAACGGTTATTAATTGCAACCTTATTTTTAGTCGGTACCACAATTTCAGTAAAAGAGTTAAAATCATACGGAATGAAACCCGTTTTATTGGCCTTTTTACTCTGGTTACTAATTTCCGTAAGCTCGCTAGTGTATATTTTGAATATAAAATGATTAGTCTAAAGTCCATTTAGTGGATTCAAAAAATCCGGAGCTAAAAATTGGAATATTAAAATGCATATTAATACTATTCCTCCAAAAATCAGCAGTATAATTCCGATTGTTTTTAATTTATTTTTCATTATTATTTTTTTAAGTTTTCTGTGTAGATTCAAGCATATTGCTTGTGCTTTAATCTTTTATTCGGGCACGAGTAAGATGCTCACGGGTGTATTGTCATTAAGTTAAGGTTAAAATGTCTCGATTTTGTCATTCCGACGAAGGAGGAATCTCATTAGTTGCTCACTGTAGTTGCTCACGCTATGTGATTTGCTTCGCCTGTTCGCAAATGCTCGGGTCTCCTTCGTCGAAATGACAAACAAATCCTTAACTTAATGACATTGTGCTTGCGCGAGCGGGTACGAACCTTTTATCTCATTAATTTTATGTATTCAAACATGGAATCGGAGAAGTTCAAAGATTTCTCATAGTTACTAAAAGAGTAAGCCTCATTTAAACCTGTTTTACTCTTAAAAATCATTTTCCCATATTTGCAAATTGGAATCTCATAATTATCTTTATATCTTTTATCTCTTTCTCCGTTTTTATTAACCTTTGCCCAAGTTTTATCTACAATTACCGAATCATTTGGTATTTGCTCTTCTTCTAAAAATCTATGAATACTAAATTCAAAATCTAATTCTCGAATATCAATAAGTCCAAATTTTTTCTTTGAATTTACAATTGCTATAAAAGCAGGATAAATAAATAAATCACCACCGTTAGCATTTTGAAGATGTAATGAGTTGAATTTTGATTTTATAATATCTATATTTTTTATATCGAAAGAAACCAATTTTCTAGTTACTGTCGAATTGGCTGCTGAACGAGTTTTAGCTTGGTCGTTAATATTTGAAGAAGTTATGTCCCAAATTTTATGAATATTAGCTAATTCTTTAAATGATTTTTGAATTTTTTCAAATGATTTTTCAAAATCAACGTCTAATAACATATCTATGTCAACAAAACAATTATTTAACTGTTCCTGAACATCATTAAGTTGTTCTTTTTTGTTATTTCTATTTTCTTTAAACCATTTTATGATAAATCCAAATATTAAAATATATGAGATTACTAAAACTATTTGAGAATTTCTTAATTTACTATTTGCATTAATTATTTCAATTTTTAACAATTCTCTTTCATCATAACATTCCAATAAGGTTTGTTTTAAATTGTTAAGTCCTTCACTTGTTGTTGTATCTGTGTTAGAACTTTTAATCTCACCAGTTTTTTCTTGAAAATCAAATGCTTCTGTTTGAGGAATATTAAAATAATTATTTGAGTTATTTTTTAAATCAATTTTTTTTCTATCATAGATTCCAGTTCCGGGAATTCCAGTATTTAGGTAAGTTCCTTGTTTACCAACATTAATACTTGCTCCAGGCATTCCAAATGTTGTACTTATTCCAGTTTTACTAAAATTAAGGTAAACTCCAGGAAATAATTTTGCTTTTCTTCTAAATCTCATAACTTAAATTTTTTTTTCTTTTTCTTCAATTTCTCTTGCTTTAGATAAGGCGGTTGCAACTAAACCAGCAGGAACAGTTACAATACCAACGCCAATAATTAAGACAAAAAATGTAAAAATTTTACCTCCTAGCGTTATTGGATAAGCATCGCCGTAACCAACAGTAGTTAAAGTGACAATTGCCCACCACAAACTATGAAATATTGATGCGAAAATTTTCGGTTGTGCTTGTTGTTCAAAAAAGTATATTCCTGAAGCTGATAAAAAAATTAAAATAGAAGTAACGATAAGAAATAGTACAATTTCTTCTTTTACTATTTTTGCAGCTAATCTAAATCTATGTAGGGCTTTGTTATATCTGACAAGTTTTAACGCTCTGAAAATCCGAAAAATTCTAAAAGCCCTTAATGCTCTTAAATCGATTGCGAAATTTAGATAGAATGGAATTATAGCCAAAAAATCGATTACCCCATAAAAACTAAAGATATATTTTAAAGGTTTGTCTGCAACATAAATTCTTAATAAATATTCAGCTGAAAAAATAATTATACAAAATACCTCAATGATATATAATAATTCTTTGGCAGCGGAAGAATTCTTTGGCAATGTTTCAATTGAAAATGAAATTAAGGAAATTAAAATTAATACTTGGATGAAATAATCAAATGTTTTTCCAGATTTTGAAGTGTTATCCTCAATGATGTTTTTTAGTTTCTTTCTCATTAAATGTTTTAGTTAAATTACGCACAACTTATTCTACGTGAAAATACTTTTATGTTACTCCACAAAAAAATCACCAAAACAAAATATGTTCGGTATTCTAAACTTCAACAATAAATAAGAGTGTTTTGTAGCAATTTTTTCATAGACTATAAAAGTAATGATAAAATGGTTACAATTTAAAAATTGAAGATAAATAGATACTACTCTTTTAAAACAATAAAAACTTTTTTAAGGTATAATGAGTAGAATGTGAAAAGAACAAAAGGAGTAGTGTAAATTGCAAAAAAAAAGCTTCCTAAATAAATAGAAAGCTTTGAATAATGTATTAAACTAAAGCGTATTACAATAAGTTGTTTACTGCAACTACAGCTTCGGCGTTTGCCATAAATTGAGCTTTTTCTTCAGCAGATAATTCAATTTCAACAATTTTTTCAATTCCGTTTTTACCAATAATACAAGGAACACCGAATGAAATATCATTTAAACCATATTCACCTTCTAATAAAGCTGAACAAGGGAACATTTTTTTAGTATCACACGCAATAGCTTGTACCATTGCAGACACTGCAGCTCCTGGCGCATACCAAGCACTTGTTCCTAATAATTTAGTTAATGTTGCTCCACCAACTTTAGTGTCTTCAGCAACTTGCGCTAAACGCTCTTCTGATAAAAATTGAGAAACAGGTACGCTATTTCTTGTAGCTAAACGTGTTAAAGGAATCATTCCAGTATCACTATGTGCAGCAATTACCATTCCATCAACGTCAGATTGAGGACAACCTAAAGCTTCCGCTAAACGGAATTTAAAACGAGCGCTATCTAAAGCTCCACCCATTCCAATAATTCTGTGTTTAGGTAATCCAGATGATTTATGCGCTAAATACGCCATAGTATCCATTGGGTTACTAACAACAATTACAATTACGTTTGGCGAATGTTTTACTAAACTTTCAACAACCGATTTTACAATTCCTGCATTAATACCAATCAACTCTTCACGAGTCATTCCTGGTTTTCTTGGAATACCACTAGTAATTACAGCAACATCACTTCCTGCAGTTTTAGTATAATCATTAGTTACACCAGTAATTTTAGTGTCAAACCCGTTTAAACTTGCAGTTTGCATTAAATCCATTGCTTTACCTTCAGCAAAACCTTCTTTAATGTCAATTAAAACTACTTCTGCAGCAAAATCCTTAATAGCTATGTACTCAGCGCAACTAGCACCTACAGCACCAGCTCCTACAACTGTTACTTTCATATTTTTATGTGTTATGTTTAATATTAAAATTATAGTTGTAAAAATAACAAATTTTAACGAAGAAAAGGGGGTTTGAGCCCCCTTTATCTACTAAATAGTTGTTAAATTTTGATATTATTAAAATTCAGTATAAATAAAGATTAATTATCTAAAGCTAAAGGCAATACCTGCAGTGGCAGTATTGTATTCCTGTAATGAATAATCGGCAAATATTTTAAAGAATCCTAAACTAAGGCGAGTACCTAGGGTAGCTTTTATACCAGTAGCATCAAATTTTAAATTAATAGGATCCGTTAATGTTTCTGTTTTTGTATCGTTTGGAGCTGGATCATTAGTGTTGTATTCCAATTCGTATGTTCCTTTCATTTTAAAGGTTGAAGAGCCTCCGCTATACCCAATACCTCCATAAAAATTAATGATAGGGAAATTTAACGAAGCAATTGCTTGTACGGTATATGCTTTTAATTCGAAAACAGCTTCTTGGTTACTTCCATTAATTGAACTGTCATTTTGAATATTATAATTAACATCCATAGTAGTATAAGCGCCTAAAATTGAAACATGCAAGGGTGATTTTTCAGAAACACCAAACAGACTTGTTATTTCTTTTTTTACACCAATACCTAATAATTTTCCTTTAACGTCAGTATCTCCAACTTCAGGAACCAAACGCAACATTATTTCAGTGCTTTTTGGCAATCCTAAGGTAAATTGTACAGCTGGTGCAGGCATTGCACTTATTGGTAAATCTTCTTTTACTCCTCCGGGCATTGTAAAGGATGCATTCACTTGTTTCCCCTCTATTTCTCTGTTAATATTAATAGTTGGTTCTAAAGTATTTGTTCCTGCAACTGTAGCTCCGATAGGAGATGATGAGGTAATTCCTTGAGATAAATTTAAATCGGCAAATTTAAAAATTTCATCAGCAGAAGGAACAATAGAAGCGTTTAAACCAAAGGTAAAGTCGAAACCAAAGGTTTTGTGTGTTGCTGCAGTGTGGTACCAGCCACCATTCATACTGTAGATAAGTCCTTTCATTGCAGGATTTACATACGCTTCTGTAAGTTTATTAGCGTCATCAACTCCAGATAATAATATGGCTTCTAAGCCATCGTCTTGTGCTTTTACTTGCATGTTTAAAAAAATGCAAATACTTAAAAGTAAAATTTTTTTCATAATGAGTTTGTTTTTTTAATTGCTGCAAATATATATAAAAAAAAATACTGCCAATTGACAGTATTTTTTTTATAAATGATAAAAATTAGAATTGATTATGCATCAATTTTAGCATAAACAGCATTTTTTTCAATAAACTCTCTACGTGGCGGAACTTCGTCCCCCATCAACATAGAGAAAACTCTATCAGCTTCTGTTAAGTTATCAATTGTTATTTGTCGTAATGTTCTGAATTCAGGATTCATTGTAGTATCCCATAATTGTTCAGCGTTCATCTCTCCAAGACCTTTGTATCGTTGAATGCTTGCGCTTCCACCCATATTCATGGCAATTACATCACGTTGGTTGTCATTCCAAGCATATTCTTTTTTCTGTCCTTTTTTTACTAAATATAAAGGAGGGGTCGCAATATATATATGTCCGTTTTCAATTAATTCTTTCATATATCTAAAGAAAAACGTTAAAATTAAGGTAGCAATGTGGCTACCATCTACGTCGGCATCACACATGATGACTACTTTGTTATAACGTAGTTTTGATAAGTTTAAAGCTCTTGGATCTTCTTCCGTACCGATAGAAACTCCTAAAGCAGTATACATATTTCGAATCTCTTCGTTTTCAAAAACTTTATGTTGCATTGCTTTTTCAACATTTAATATTTTACCTCTTAATGGTAAAATTGCTTGAAAAGCTCTATCACGTCCTTGTTTTGCTGTTCCACCTGCGGAATCTCCCTCAACTAAAAATATTTCACATTTTTCAGGGTCAGTTTCAGAACAGTCACTTAATTTACCAGGTAAACCACCAATGGACATTACAGTTTTACGTTGCACCATTTCACGTGCTTTACGTGCTGCGTGACGTGCTGTTGCTGCTAATATTACTTTTTGAACAATAATTTTGGCATCATTTGGATTTTCTTCCAAATAATCTTGTAACATTTCAGATACGGCTTGACTTACGGCAGCGGTAACATCACGGTTTCCTAATTTTGTTTTTGTTTGTCCTTCAAATTGTGGTTCTGCCACTTTTACTGAAATGATAGCGGTTAATCCTTCACGGAAATCATCTCCAGCAATTTCAAATTTCAGGTTTTTCAACATTCCAGAGTCATCTGCATACTTTTTTAACGTAGCGGTTAATCCACGTCTAAAACCAGCTAAATGTGTTCCTCCTTCATGTGTGTTAATGTTGTTTACGTAAGAATGTAAATTTTCAGTATATGAAGTGTTGTACACCATGGCAACTTCCACAGGAACTCCGTTTTTTTCACCTTCAATAGAAATAACATTGGATGTTAAACGCTCGCGAGTGGCATCCAAATAACGTACAAATTCTGGCAATCCCTCTTCGCTATAAAACGTTTCTATCGGGTGGTTTCCTTCTTCGTCGGTAATTCTATTATCCGTTAATGTAATGGTTAATGTTTTGTTTAAGAATGATAGCTCACGCATACGTGTTGCTAACGTTTCATAACTATATTCTATAGTTTGTGTAAAAATGGTAACATCTGGCATAAAAGTAACAACTGTTCCTTTTTCCGTAGTTTCGCCAATTGGTTTTACAGGGTATAGTGCTTTTCCGCGTTCGTATTCCTGTTCCCAAATTTTACCGTCAACATATACTGTTGCTTTTAAATGTTGAGATAATGCGTTCACACACGAAACCCCAACACCATGTAATCCACCAGATACTTTATAAGAATCTTTATCAAACTTACCTCCAGCACCAATTTTAGTCATTACAACTTCTAATGCGGAGACTCCTTCTTTTTTATGCATTCCAACAGGAATACCACGCCCGTTATCTTTTACGGTTATGGAGTTGTCTTCATTAATAATTACATGAATGGTATCACAATGTCCTGCCATTGCCTCATCAATAGAGTTATCAACTACTTCATACACCAAGTGGTGTAATCCTCTTGGTCCTACATCTCCAATATACATGGATGGACGCATACGTACATGCTCCATTCCTTCCAATGCTTGAATACTATCGGCGGTATAACTCTGCTTTTTAATTTCTTCGCTCATATTATGTAAAATCGTTTTTTTTAATTTGTGTAACACACAAATATAACCAATCATGAAAGGATTGAAAACCTTTTTAAAAATGAGTCGCTTGAAGTTATTAACAATTTAAAATTTTGAGATAATGCGTTAAAACGGCTCAGAGTAGCTTTATTTTTAATTTTTAAGAATAGCGAAAGCTTTTAAAAGTTTAAAACGGGAATAATTGCTTAAAACAGCTATAATGAAGTCGTGTTTTTGGTTTTAACAATTCAAATATGTGTAAAAAAGGCCTGTTTCCTTCTTTTTTAATGAATTTTTTGAAGGGTAAAATCATTAAAAATCAAATTTTTCGTAAATATTAATTGAAATAATTTATTATAGTAATAATAATATTATTTTTGCGGATGCAACATCAGGTACTTATTTTAGATTTCGGTTCGCAATACACGCAGTTGATTGCCCGAAGAGTTAGGGAGTTAAACATTTTTTGTGAAATTTTCCCTTACAATAGCAAATCGTTTAATGTAGAAGATTATAAGGCTGTTATCCTTTCAGGAAGTCCTTTTTCTGTAAGAGCAGCAGACGCTCCACATCCAGATCTTTCCCAAATAAAAGGTAAATTGCCTTTGTTAGGAGTGTGTTATGGAGCGCAATATTTGGCGCATAATTTTGGTGGAGAGGTGGGAGCTTCTAACACACGTGAATATGGTAGAGCCAATCTTTCCTTTGTAAAAGAAAACGAATTGTTTTTTGAAAACGTAAGCGAAGGTAGTCAGGTTTGGATGAGCCATAGTGATACTATTTTAGATTTACCAGCTAATTTTGAATTGATTGCAAGTACGCACGACGTAAAAAATGCAGCATTTAAATTAGTAGATGAAAAAACCTACGGAATTCAATTTCACCCAGAAGTGTACCATTCAAAAGATGGTTTAACAATATTAAAAAACTTTTTAGTAAATATAGCGGGTGTAGCACAAACGTGGACACCAGCTTCTTTTGTTGAAACTACGGTTGCTGAATTAAAAGAAAAATTAGGAAACGATAAAGTGGTTTTAGGCCTTTCAGGAGGTGTGGATTCTACAGTAGCTGCAACTTTATTGAGTAAAGCAATTGGGGATAACCTATATTGTATTTTTGTAAATAACGGATTGTTACGTAAAAATGAGTTTGAAAGTGTGTTGGATCAATACAAACACATGGGCTTAAACGTAAAAGGAGTAGATGCTTCGGCACGTTTTTTGAATGAACTGGCAGGAGAGTCGGATCCAGAAGGAAAACGTAAGATTATAGGGCGCGTTTTTATTGAGGTTTTTGATGATGAAGCACATTTGTTAGAAGATGTGAAATGGTTAGGTCAAGGTACAATTTATCCAGATGTTATTGAATCAGTTTCCGTTTCTGGAGGACCTTCAGCAACTATTAAATCGCATCA
>JAGPIQ010000224.1 GCA_018054895.1 Lutibacter sp.
TTTGTAATTGTGTTATTTAAATTAAAAACCAGCTATGATAATTATCATTTTTCAGTAAAAATTGAAAAACAAAAAAGAATATTATGTAGGTTTGCAGCAAAAATAATCTAATTACGTAGTATGGCAATAAAAATAACCGACGAATGTATAAATTGTGGAGCATGCGAACCGGAATGTCCAAATAATGCAATTTATGAAGCTGCTGAAGAATGGAAATATGCAGACGGAACATCTTTAACAGGAAAATTAGTACTTCCAAGTGGTAAAAGTGTAAATGCAGATGTAGATAATGAACCTGTAAATGATGAATATTACTTTATAGTTACTGATAAATGTACGGAATGTAAAGGATTTCATGATGAGCCACAGTGTGCGGCTGTATGCCCGGTAGACTGTTGTGTGCCTGATGAAGAAAATGAAGAAACAGAGGAAATTTTATTAAAGAAAAAGGCTTTTTTACATAAAGAATTTTAGTTTTTGGTTGAAAGTTGAAAAATTTTGAGAATATAAGGTTTTCACCTTCAAATTCAAAGAAATCTAAACTTTAATGAGTTCAAACTCTAGTCACTTTAAACTTTAGACTCTCCAAACTTATTTAAATAACTTAAAAGGTTATATTTGCACACTTTTTAAAAATAAAACTTATAATTTAATATTATGAAAGCTGGAATTGTAGGATTACCAAACGTAGGAAAATCGACCTTATTTAATTGTTTATCAAATGCAAAAGCACAAAGTGCAAACTTTCCATTTTGTACAATTGAACCAAATATTGGAGTTGTAAATGTACCAGATACCAGATTGGTGAAATTAGAGGAGTTGGTTAATCCAGAACGCGTTTTACCAGCAACTGTTGATATTGTTGATATTGCCGGTTTAGTTAAAGGAGCAAGTAAAGGGGAAGGATTAGGAAATCAGTTTTTAGGAAATATTAGAGAAACGGATGCAATTATTCATGTATTGCGTTGTTTTGATAATGATAATATTATACACGTTGATAATTCTGTAAACCCAGTTAGAGATAAAGAAACAATTGATATTGAGTTACAATTGAAAGATTTAGAAGCTTTAGATAAAAAGTTAGAGAAAGTTAGAAAAGCTGCTCGTACTGGAAATAAAGATGCTCAGAAAGAATTAGAGGTTTTAGAAAAATTAAAAAAAGGCTTAGAAGCTGCTGTTTCAATTAGAGCTATTGATATTTCTGAAAAAGATAGAGAAGAATTTGTAACGCCTTTACAATTTATTACAGATAAACCTGTATTGTATGTGTGTAACGTGGATGAAAATTCCGCAGTTAATGGAAATGCGTATGTAGATGCAGTAAAAGAAGCCGTAAAAGATGAAAATGCAGAAGTAATTGTATTAGCCGTTGGAACAGAAGCAGATATCACAGAATTAGAATCTTTTGAAGAACGTCAATTGTTTTTAGAGGATTTAGGGTTGAAAGAAGCGGGATCAGCGGTATTAATTAGAGCAGCATATAAATTATTAAAACTTCAAACGTATTTTACAGCAGGAGTAAAAGAAGTACGTGCTTGGACAATAAATATTGGAGATACTGCGCCGCAAGCAGCTGGTGTTATTCATTCTGATTTTGAAAAAGGTTTTATTAGAGCTGAAGTTATTGCTTATGAGGATTATGTGAAGTTTAGTAGTGAAGCAAAAGTTAAAGAGGCTGGAAAAATGAGAGTAGAAGGGAAGGAATACATTGTAAAAGATGGTGATGTAATGCATTTCCGTTTTAACGTGTAATTTTTCTACGGGATATAGCGTAAAAAATATTTTTATATTATAACAAAAATTCATCGAATTGTCATAGTTCGATGAATTTTTTATTATAGATATATCGAGACTTACTTAGCGTTATTTGGTAAATCAGAATTTTGTATAGGCAGGCTTATGGTTTTAGTATCAATTTCCATACTCCACAATTTAGCAGAAGATCGTATTTTTAGCAGCCCATTAAAAAAAGTAGCAATGTGTTTTTCATTACTAATGTACAATCTATGCTTGGTTGGTGTAATTTCAAATAGCGCAATTGCTTCTACTTGATTCCCTAATGGAACAATATTTGCTATTTTTTCTGAGGTTATTCCTGAAAATATATCTGAGTTATTAGCAGGAATTCCATGTATAGTGTACATAAATGGAGCTTCAGAGGTGCTATATCCTGTTAGGTATATTATGTTTCCATTAAATGAAATATCAGCACCAGTAATAAGTCCTTTTGTATTGTGGCTACTTATTAAAATAGCACTATGTGTGCCGCTGGTTTTTGGAATTGAGTACACATTTACTTTTTTATCTATCCAGTTTTTTGTAAAAATTAGTAGATTATTTCCATAGGAAATCAGCCCTTCAGCATCCCAATTTGTATTATTTGGGTTCGATGTAAATTCCAATTGATTGATATAAGAATATGAAATTACTTCAGCTGTAGCAATATTATCACTATCATTATAGTCGGATTTTGAAATTTTATATATTTTTAAATCAGTTCTATTTCCAGCATTATTTCCAATATCTCCAATGTAAATGTAAGAAGCATCTTGAGTAATATCTTCCCAATCAATATTTGTAGCATTTTTTATTTCAACGGTTCGTATTACAGCTCCAGTAGTAGCATTTATTTCATATAAATTAGCTTTGCCACCACTATCATTATGAGTAATTAAGTTGTTATTATAAAAAAGAAGACCAGAGTTTTCATCTAAAGTATTCGTCTGTAATTTTGTTATTTTAATGGCTGTATGGGAGCTAAAAGGGGATAGGCCAAATAAGTAGACTATTAAGGTTAATACTTTTTTCATAGAGGTCTTTTAATGAAATTTGATTACAAATTTGACACTATCCTAAAATCTGTGCTATTTATCTTTAATTTTATAAATATATAAAAATAAAAATTTGGCGGACTTAATAAATAAACAATAACCTCTCGCAAAGCCTATAATAACTTTGTTTTATATACGTTGTTGAACGAATCCTCCCTACCGGTCGGAAGCCCATCTCAGAGACTTAGACCGGAAGTTCTTTTTGTAAAAGTAATATATTTATTAAATTGTAGCTAAATTTTAAATCTTAATAGTATGTTTAAAAA
>JAGPIQ010000225.1 GCA_018054895.1 Lutibacter sp.
CGGCAAATATAATGATAATATGTTCATTAAGTAATTACATTATTATATATGTTATATTTTTAATTTGGAAGATTATATACTAATTTTAGCAAAAAATAAGTAGGATGAGTAGAACAGAAACTTTTTTAAATCATATTTCAGAAGGATATACAACAAAAGGCGATTTTATAGTTTTAGGATCGGCAATGTTAGAAGGTGAAACGTTAAAAAATGCCTTTGTAAAAGTCCCTTTAAAAACGTTAAATAGACACGGATTGATTGCAGGAGCAACAGGAACTGGAAAAACGAAGACGTTACAGGTAATGGCGGAGAATTTGTCAGAAAAAGGAATCCCTACGCTTTTGATGGATATAAAAGGAGATTTAAGTGGACTGGCACAAACTGGAGCGAATCATCCAAAAATTGATGAGCGTCACGCTGCCATTGGTTTGCCTTTTGAATCTAAAAAGTTTCCTGTGGAAGTACTTACAATTTCAGATCAAGATGGTGTTCGATTACGGGCAACTGTTTCTGAATTTGGACCTGTGTTGCTTTCACGTATTTTGGATTTATCGGATGCTCAAAGTGGCATTGTTGCTATTGTTTTTAAATACTGTGATGATAATAAGTTGCCATTACTTGATTTGAAGGATTTTAAAAAAGTACTTCAATTTGCAACGGAAGAAGGAAAAGAAGAAATTCAAAATGAATATGGCTTAATTTCAACAGCGAGTACTGGAGCTATTTTAAGAAAAATTATTGAAATTGAACAACAAGGAGGTGATTTGTTTTTTGGAGAACGATCCTTTGAAGTGCAAGATTTAGTGCGTAAAGATGAAGATGGCAAAGGAATTATTTCAATTTTACGCTTAACCGATATACAGGATAAACCACAGCTTTTTTCAACATTTATGTTGCAATTATTAGCAGAAGTATATTCAACATTTCCTGAACAAGGAGATACCGGAAAGCCAGAATTAGTCATTTTTATAGATGAAGCACATTTAATATTTAATGAAGCTTCAAAAGCATTGTTATCTCAAATTGAAAGCATTGTTAAGTTAATTAGATCCAAAGGAATTGGCTTGTTTTTTGTAACTCAAAACCCGAATGATGTGCCTGATGCAGTGTTAGGTCAGTTAGGTTTAAAAGTGCAACATGCATTAAGAGCCTTTACGGCTAAAGATAGAAAAGCTATAAAATTGGCTTCAGAAAATTATCCAATTTCTGACTATTATAAAGTAGATGAAGTTTTGACAAAAATGGGGATTGGAGAAGCTTTTGTTTCAGCATTGAATGAAAAGGGAATTCCGACTCCGCTTGCGTGTACTATGATGCGTGCGCCTATGAGTAGAATGGATATTTTAACGGATAAAGAGTTGAAAGATGTTATTCAAAATTCGCGTATTTATTATAAGTATAATGAAACTATAGATAGAGAAAGTGCTTATGAACTGTTGAATGACAAAATTGAAAAGATCAATAAAAAAGAAGCTACTGAAAAAGAGCGTGAAGAAGATAGAAAATCGACTAAAACATCAAGTACTCGAACAAGTACTAGAATGAACCCGATATTAAAAGTGGTAACTAGTGCTACGTTTATTCGTGGAATTTTGGGGATTTTAAAGCGTGTAATTTAGAGTTTGGTTTTTTTAATAATTGATAAAATAGGAGAATGATGCAGTTAAGAAGTATTTGTTGGTTATTAATTGGTGTTTATAGTTTTATAAGTTGTTCTGGTAGTGGTAATTTTTTAGTTGAAAAAGGCAATGTAGGTGGAATAACTTCAGAAACGACCCAGGAAGATTTAACGGTTTTATTTGAAAATGATTCTGTTGGAGTTGTTGAAAGTAATGGTGGATTGAGTAGGGAAGCCCTGGCTCCTAAGGAGGAGGAATATATAATTTATTCAAAATCTGGAGAAAAACTATTGAAAGTTTCCTTTAAATCTTTAGATGATTTAACTAAAAAAGTGAGCAGTGTTCAACTATTAAGTGCCGATTATGAAACTAAAGAAGGAATATCTTTAGCCTCTGAATTTGAAGATATATTAGCGATGTATAAGATTGGTAAAATAGAAACAACACTAACGTCTGCTACGTTATTTATAGATGAATTAAATGCTACAATTTCAATTGATAAGCAAGAATTAGGATTGAATATATTTAGTCGTGAAAAAATTGTTGTAGACCAGATTCCAGCCAATGCAAAAATTAAATTTATAACTATTTGGTTTGAGTAGATGTGAGAGTATAAGAATTACTAAAAAAGAAGCTGTCTAAAAAGTGAAATTTTCGTCATGCTGTTCCGATAACTATCGGAACAGTATGACGGATTTAAAGACTTTTAAGACAGCTTTTTTTATGTTGTAATTTATAATAGACAAAAATTAATCGAGGTAATATTCATTATTTGCTTTAGCAACGGTACAATTCCAATTTAAAACTGTTTTTATTTTAGTTTTCAGCGCTTGACTTTGGTGTGGTTCACCATGGTTTAAAAAAGTTAATGTAGGAGCAGGGCTTATTTGCGACATCCAATCTAGTATTTCAGCTTGATCGGCATGACCTGAAAAAGCATTTATTTTATAGATATCTGCATTTATTCTATGGTATTCACCAAAAAATTTAACCTCTTTATCACCTTCAAGTAAGGCTCTTCCACGCGTCCCTTCAGCTTGATAACCTACAATTAATACACTGTTCTTTTTATCAGAAATTAATTTTTCTAAATAGTGTAAAACTCGACCACCAGTAATCATACCACTTCCTGCAAGGACAATTTTTGGGTTTTGATTATTAACTACCGCTTTGGATTGAGAAATATCCGTAATTAATTGAACGGTGGTCATCATACTTTTAATATCTTCATCAGATAGCGTGTGACTGTTTTTATGTTTAAAGTAAATTTCAGTTGCATTTACACCCATTGGACTGTCCAAATAAATAGGGATTGCAGGTAGTTTTTTAGCTCTTTTTAAAAGACTTAATAGGTAAATAATTTCTTGTGCTCGTTCAACGGAAAATGTAGGAATAATTAAAGTTCCTTTCTTTTCAAAAGTTTTCGTAATATATTTTAATAAATCATGCTCAATGCTTGTTTTTTTATGAAGTCG
>JAGPIQ010000226.1 GCA_018054895.1 Lutibacter sp.
AAATTAGTTGGAGCGGAGGCTGAGCGGAGTCGAAGCCTTTTTAGCCAAAAGCCAAAAGCCAAAAGCCAAAAGCCAAAAGCCAAAAGCCAAAAGCCAAAAGCCAAAAGCCAAAAGCCAAAAGCCAAATTTGCGTTAGGGATAGGAGTGATATCCTTTTTTGATGCGCAGCGAGAAAAAGATAAAACGGATAGCGCGACCTTTAGGGAACGCCCAAAAAATAAATTAAAAGTAGAAAGTTAAAAGTTGGGGAGTTTTGTTGCGAGGTGTTTAACCAAAAATCAAAAACGAACAACCAAGAATCAAAGAAGATGAAAGTTACAGATCATATTATAAATGCTAACGGAAAAACGTTGTTTTCGTTTGAAATTGTACCACCTCAAAAAGGTCAAAATATTCAGGATTTATACAACAATGTAGATCCTTTAATGGAGTTTAATCCACCTTTTATTGATGTAACAACTTCGCGTGAGGAGTTTGTATATATTAAAAAAGAAAATGGTTTGTTGGAGCAAAAAATTACCAGAATGCGCCCTGGAACTGTTGGGATTTGTTCCGCTTTAAAGTATAAATATGATGTAGATGCAATTCCGCACGTAATTTGTGGAGGTTTTACACAAGAAGAAACCGAATATATGTTGGTGGATTGTCATTATTTAGGTTTAGACAATATTATGGCGTTGCGTGGTGATGCTATGAAAGGTGAGCAATATTATGTTCCTACGGAAGGAGGGCATAGTTATGCTGCTGGTTTGGTAAAACAAATTAAAAATTTGAACAATGGGAAGTATTTACACGACATTGTTGAGGCTAAATATAAATCAGATTTTTGTATTGGTGTGGCTGGATATCCTGAAAAACATTTGGAAGCACCAAGTATGGAGTCGGATTTAAAACGTCTGAAAGAAAAAGTAGAGGCCGGTGCAGATTATGTGGTAACTCAAATGTTTTTTGATAATAAAAAGTATTTCGAATTTGTGGATAAAGCAAGAGCGATTGGTATTAATGTGCCTATTATTCCAGGGATAAAGCCTATTGCTGTAAAAAGGCATCAACAAGTATTGCCTCAGATATTTAGGTTAGATTTACCTGAAGATTTAATAACCTCTATCGAAGCTTGTAAAGATAACTCACAAGTACGCCAAGTTGGAATTGAGTGGGCAATTCAGCAGTCGAAAGAATTAATTCAACACGGTGTTCCTGTAGTGCATTTTTATTCTATGGGTAAATCGGACAATATTAAAGCTATAGCTAAGGAAATATTTTAATATTAGTTTTCTAAATGGTTTTATAAAGAAAAGTAATAATTGTTGAATTGATTTGGTGAAATAATTATGTACTTTTGTAGTATATATAGTATTAATTAAAAAATAATAATATGGCATTAGAAATAACAGATGCAACTTTTGATGAAGTAGTATTAAAATCAGAAAAGCCAGTTATGGTTGACTTTTGGGCAGCTTGGTGTGGACCTTGTAGAATGGTTGCTCCAATAATGGAACAATTAACTGAAGAATACGATGGAAAAGCAACAATTACAAAAATTGATGTTGATGAAAATCAAGAATTTGCTGCAAAATATGGAGTAAGAAATATTCCTACAGTTTTAGTATTTAAAAATGGTGAAGTTGTAGAAAAGCAAGTTGGTGTTGCACCAAAAGCTACTTACGCTCAAAAAATTGATGCACATTTATAAAATATAAATTCATTTATTTGAAAAGGCTCAACTTATGTTGAGCCTTTTCTATTTATAGTCTATATTTATACCTTAACTATTTACAATGGAAGAAGTATCCTTAAAACAACTATCTGAAATTCAAAACTTGGAATTATTAGCCAACCAAGTGGTGGAAGGGTTTATTACAGGAATGCATAAAAGTCCTTTTCATGGGTTTTCTGTGGAATTTGCGGAACATAGATTGTATAATAAGGGAGAAAGCACCAAAAATATTGATTGGAAATTATATGCAAAAACAAAAAAACTATTTGTTAAGCGCTATGAAGAGGAAACTAATTTACGGTGTCACTTAATTATTGATAATTCAGCATCAATGCATTATCCAATTATCAAAAATCCTTCAATAAATAATCTATCGAAAATAAGTTTTTCAGCTATTGCTTCCGCAGCGTTAATGGAAATATTAAAAAGGCAGCGTGATGCTGTTGGAATTAGTATTTACAGTAATGAAATAGAATATTACGCTCCTGAAAAGGGAAGTGATCGACATAGAAGAATGCTTTTAGCTAAATTGGATGAATTGCTAAAAAGTGAATCAACCAATACAACAAATACCTACCAAGTACTTCACGAAATTTCTGAAAAAGTGCATAGAAGGTCTTTAATTTTTTTATTTACGGATATGTTTCAATATTCTGAAGAGGAAAAAGACCTATTTGAAGCGTTGAAACACCTAAAATATAACAATCATGAGGTTGTATTGTTCCATACCTATGATGGAAAACTAGAATTTGACTTCGATTTTGAGAATTCTCCGAAAAAATTTGTAGATGTTGAAACCGGTGAAGAAATAAATTTATATGCGGAATCTGTAAAGGAAAATTACAAATTGGCTGTTCAAAAATATTTTAATGAGTTGAAATTGAAGTGTATGCAGTATAAGATTGATTACGTACCTGTAGATATTCACAAAGGCTTTGATAGCGTGCTTACATCGTATTTAATCAGTCGTAAAAAAAAATTATAAAAAAAGTAAAAAAAGCTTTGCAGTATTCAAAAAGGTGCTTATATTTGCAACCGCTAACAGCAACGGTTTGGTAGTTCAGCTGGTTAGAATACCTGCCTGTCACGCAGGGGGTCGCGGGTTCGAGTCCCGTCCAGACCGCTTTTTAAAGCAAATTAAAGCCTTAACAATCTAATTATTAGAGAGTTAAGGTTTTTTTATTTTCGTACTAGTCAGCATATAGTCAGCATTCTCAAATTCTTTGGATCAATACCAAAAGTTGTGGGATTTTAGAATTATGCATAAATATTTGAGAGTCTAAAGAGGAAGAATTCTATGTTCCTAACACCTCTAAACTGTGCTCTAAAGGCTTTTATTTTAGCATTAAA
>JAGPIQ010000227.1 GCA_018054895.1 Lutibacter sp.
TAGCAATAGTCCAAACTTTTTTACTGATGCTTGACAAACTTTCGCTCAATGCCTGTAAATCGACTATTTTGAATTTTCCCTGACTGATAGCTTCACTGGTTTCATCAAAGATGAAAACTATATTTTCATCGGTATTTTTCTTGATGTATTTTTCTAATTCGTTTTTGAATTGATCTGAATCAAAATTCAGGATGCTATCTTCATACACTTTTTTGGTGTCTTCATATTCAGCTTCGGAATAATCCATAGCCGTATAGATGCGTCGCATTGCTTTTGCAATTTCTTTGTTACTTTTCTTTAATTCGTTCCAATCTTTTCCAAATAACTCCTGTGCTTTTTTATGTATTAAATCTAATTTCCCTTCTATCAAGAAATCAAATTCCATATAGCCATATACATCATCCCGCAATCCTAACTTTTTAAGGAAATTGGAAAATAAGGTAAAAGCTAAACCGTTGTCGGTATTTTGTTTGGCTATATCTAAAAACACAACCGTACTCTTAATAGAATCCAGTTTAAGTATGTCATTTTTGATAAAACTTTCGTTTTTTACCCCTGCTAATCTCGGCATAAAGCGGTCTCTGGCCGTTGTACCATTAATGGTTGGATTAGCAATTAAATAGCCCAACATTTTACCAAAATAGGATTTACCTGACCCATAAAATCCAGAAAGCCAAACTCCAGTTTCCTTAATATTACTTGTGTATTGTTTGATAAAAGTGGATAGATGTTCTCCTAAACCATCCGTAACGATATAGGATTCCAGTTCTGATTGTATTTCGTTTTCTGACTGGTCTTCAAGGTCAATAACGTTTTTAATATCTTCATTAAGGTCTAATTTCAGAATATCTTTAATTGTAATCATAATTTGTTACTTATATAATTGTACATCTGTAATTAGATGATTGTTTTGCGTTTAGAAAATGGTGGTGGTCTCCTTTAATTTCACCTGGATAAAATATCAATAAAGGGGTATTTAGGTCATTAATACCACTGTGTTGTGTGATATTTATGTTTTCAATGCCTGTGCCATAAAAAATTCCAGTTCTTATTAAAACAGGAATCAAACCTTTCTTTGATGTTTCGATTATTGCATTAACTACAGTGTCGAATAAATCAGTATCAGAACCATTGCTATCCATAAATATTTTATAGGAATTGGGTTTTAAATCGTTGTAAACTGCAACAAAGTCATTTAGTGCATAATCGTCAATAAATTCAACAAACAATTTACTCACGTCTATAATTTCGAAATTTTCTTTGTCTAATTCTTTTCTAGCTTTGTCTAAATACAAGCCCTCTTCCTTTGGTGGATATGTAAAAAGAATAGAATAGCCACCATTAGCAACTAAACTTAACTGTGTTCGATTCTTTACATCCAAGACAGCTTTTAAATTGTCAAATTTTGCTTTATGCTCGTCTAAATATGCCATCTATAATGTTGTTGTTATTGAAAACTGATTCTACTTGTAAGGTCACTCCATTAAAGTTTATTTTTACCCAATCTTTTTTGCCAATCCGTTTTAATCTGTCCAAGATATTATCTTTGGAAATGAACGTAAAACCAAGGAAATCATCTTCAAGGAAATTACCTTTTCTATTTTCTAATAAATCAATAAGATGAATAAATACAGCCAGAAGTTCATCTGATACCCTAATTAATGTGAATTTCTTTTTTTGATTTCCCTCTAATAATTTTAACTTTTTTAAAATTGTTAGGTATTTAGAAGCTATGGTGTCAATAGTTATTTCTGACCATTTCCCTTTTAAATCATCAACTCTACTTATTAAGTCTTTAATGTAGGCTATTACCGCTTCCTTTGGTAATTCAGCTCGTCCTTGAAAATAATATTTAAGGAATAGGTCTCTGTTTAATTCAAAAAACAACTTGTTATTCATATTAAACAGCCAAAACAATAAAACTGCTTGTGCATTTTCGTCATTTTTAAAATGTAACATCAAGTCAGAAGCTAATTCATCAGTTGTTTTATTCTTGCTTACAAAAGCAGAATTTAAAGCAGATAAAAACCTTTTACGTGATTTTTCGGTTCTAAAATCAAATTCATTATTGGTAACTAATATATTTTCTAATTCCTTTGGGTCATTTAAAAGCAATGGCAACGCCTTGTATATCAAATGATAATCAGGGATGCTTCCAATGATGTTTATGTCGGTATTGTAATGCATTAATACTTTTATTTTTACAGCTATTTTAGTTGGCTTGTAAATATAAGAAAAAGCATTCTAAAGTATATTGAGGAAAACCGTAAACGGATGAAAATAAGTGAAAAAAAGCGAAAATAAAGTTAGGGCAAGGAGGGTAAGGTAATTTGGAGTAAAAGATATTTAATTTTTTTATAAAATAAAAAACGGTTTTAAGTGGCTGTTTGAATGCAAAGTGGAACGAATACTTTATTATTTTACACTGATATGGTCTTATGTTACCCGATTGTTTTAGAAGAAAAAAAATAAAAAATGTTTGTTGTGTTTTTTGGTTACCTTGCCTGCCCTGTGAAAATAATGTAAATCGAAGTATTAGAAAGTAGGCAAAATTAAAAAAGTGGAAACGCTAGTTTTCCACTTTAAAAATGATGATTTTTTGTTGTTTATTCTTCAACAACTTTGTTCCTGTTATCTACGTCTTCCCAAGTATTTTCAATTAAGGCGTACACTGCTATTCCGTTCTTTTTAAGTCTAATAAAATTATGTTTTTTTAATGCTTTGCCTAACTTATTTATTGTGCCATCAGTGATGTTTATTTTAGCTTTTTCAGCTAGTTTAGCTGCTATTTGAGAAGCATTTAGGAAAACATTAGCCTTTTCTCTTTCGCAAGGTTCAAACCACGTTAAAAGCAATTCCTCCTCTGGGCTGTGTAGTTGGTATTGTTCGTTATTTTCGGTTATAGATTTAATTTCTTCCTTGTCAAACCAATACCTAAAACCACTTTTGAAAAGAAACAATGCTTGTGAAAAAGCCATATTTATATCCACATCGTGTTGGTATTTGATGCCTTCCAACTCAAAACAAAGAAACCTTCTGCTTCCTGTACTATCGTTTAAG
>JAGPIQ010000228.1 GCA_018054895.1 Lutibacter sp.
AAACGGAATTAAAACTTTAATTTCAGGAGTATTACCACTTTTTGAAATACAAACTACCACATCATTTTTTTGGATGGTACCTAAATCTCCATGAATAGCATCTGCAGCGTGCATGTAAATAGCTGGCGATCCTGTAGAATTTAGAGTTGCCACAATTTTAGTAGCAATAATGGCGCTTTTTCCAACCCCAGTTATTACAATTCTTCCTTTCGAATGATGAATATAATTTACTGCATTTTCAAAATCTTCATCAATAAAATTGACTAAATTCGCAATTGCATTAGATTCAGCAATTATAGTTTGCTTAGCGATTTCTAATATTGTACTTTTATTTTTTTTCAAAAGAATATTTTTTTTGAATTAAAAATTTGATTAAATTTAATAGCTAACAAAATTAATTTATTTAAGTTAGTAAAATAGAAATTGGCAATAAAAATTAAACATAGTTGTTTGAAATAAATTATTATTTCAATTGAATTATAAGTTTATCAATAAAATAGAATGAGCAACAAGCAAATTGATTTACACGTAGCGTTAAAAAAATATTTTGGATTTACTACGTTCAAAGGATTACAAGAAAAAGTTATAACGAGCATAATGGCAGGGAATGATACATTTGTTATCATGCCAACAGGAGGAGGAAAATCACTCTGTTATCAATTACCAGCATTAGCACAAGAGGGAACTGCTATAGTTGTTTCACCATTAATTGCGTTAATGAAAAATCAGGTAGATGCCATTCGTGGTATTTCTCATGAAGTAGGTATTGCTCATGTATTGAATTCGTCGTTGAATAAAACGGAGGTGAATACAGTAAAAGCTGATATTGAAAGAGGAGTTACTAAATTATTATATGTTGCCCCAGAATCTCTTATTAAAGAGGAATATGTTGAATTTCTAAAAGCTCAAAAAATATCGTTTGTAGCTATTGATGAAGCGCATTGTATTTCGGAATGGGGACACGATTTTAGACCTGAATACAGAAATTTACGTACCATAATTGAAAAAATTGATGATGTACCTATTATCGGTTTAACAGCAACAGCTACTCAAAAAGTACAAGAAGATATTATTAAAACGTTGGGTATGAACAATGCCAAAACGTTTAAAGCTTCCTTTAATAGACCTAATTTATTTTATGATGTTCGCCCAAAAACGAACAATGTACATGGAGATATTATCCGATTTATTCGGGAACATCAAGGAAAATCGGGTATTATTTATTGCTTAAGTCGAAAAAAAGTAGAGGATATTGCACAACTTTTGCAAGTAAACGGAATTAAAGCGGTGCCTTATCATGCTGGTTTAGATGCAAAAACACGTTCAAAACATCAAGACATGTTTTTAATGGAAGATGTGGATGTGGTTGTGGCGACGATTGCTTTTGGTATGGGAATTGACAAACCAGATGTTCGTTTTGTAATTCATCATGATATTCCAAAAAGTTTAGAAAGTTATTATCAAGAAACGGGTAGAGCAGGGCGCGACGGTGGTGAAGGCTATTGTTTGGCATATTATGCGTATAAAGATATTGAGAAATTAGAGAAGTTCTTGTCAGGGAAACCAATTGCAGAACAAGAAATTGGGAATGCATTATTGCAAGAAGTAGTTGGCTATGCCGAAACCTCTATGTCCCGTAGAAAATATTTATTGCATTATTTTGGAGAAGATTTTGATGTTGTAAATGGCTTAGGTGCCAACATGGATGATAATGTTCGCAATCCAAAGAAAAAGGTGGAAGCTCAAAATAATGTTAAAACGTTGTTAGAAGTTGTACGTGATTCCAATCAAAAATATAAATCGAAGGAATTAGTGAATACATTAACAGGTAAAGTTAATGCTTTATTAAAATCACATAAAACGGATGAAAAACCGTTTTTTGGAATTGGAAAAAACGATTCAGATAAATATTGGACAGCTTTAATTAGACAAGTCTTGGTTGCTGGATTTCTTAAAAAAGATATTGAACAGTATGGTGTTGTAAAAATTACAGATGGCGGTTTGGATTTTATTGCTAATCCAACTTCATTTATGATGTCTGAGGATCACGAATATAGTGATACAGGTGAAACTTCTATAGCTACCAATACAAAAGGTGGCGGAGGAGTTGCGGATGAAGTATTGATAAAAATGCTGAAAGATGTTCAAAAATCTGTCGCAAAAAAACACGGAGTTCCTCCATATGCTGTTTTTCAAGAAACGTCATTGGAAGATATGGCGTTGAAATACCCAATAACTATTGATGAATTAAAAAATATTTATGGAGTAGGTGAAGGTAAAGCTACCAAATTTGGAAAACCTTTTGTAGATGTTATTTCTCAATATGTAGAAGATAATGACATTATGAGGCCGGATGATTTTATTGTAAAAAGTACTGGTGAAAATTCTGGATTGAAATTATACATCATTCAAAATACCGATAGAAAAATTCCTTTGGAAGATATTGCAAAATCAAAAGGGTTGAAATTTGGTGAATTAATTGAAGAATTACAGCGTATTGTGTATAGTGGAACTAAAGTAAATATTGATTATTGCATTGATGATTTGTTGGATGAAGAGCAACAAGAAGAAATTTTTGATTATTTTATGGAATCTACCAGTGATAAAATTCAAGATGCTTTAGATGAATTTGATGGTGATTATGATGAAGATGAATTGCGTTTAATGCGTATTAAATTTTTGAGTAAAGTTGCTAATTAAAAGTGCTAAAAACACATAAAATATTTTTAAAAGTTTATTGAAATTCGTTTCAATAAACTTTTTTATTTGTAAAAGTACCGTTGAGAAAGTTTAACACTTAAAAGAGTAGAAATAATTTACTATTTTTTTAGGTCATTTTTTTTTAATTGTAGCGTTTTTTATAAATAATACGTTTTGAAATAGTAAAGTTTAAGCATTTTGAATTTTATTTGTAATTAAAAATAAAAATATGGAAAAACTGATTTACATTTTTATACTGACTTTAGTCTTAATTTCTTGTAGTTCCGAAGATGACAATTCACAAAATAAATATGAATTTATTAAAAAATATACTGC